>NZ_JBBCBS010000004.1:0-389730 GCF_037203945.1 Pseudarthrobacter sp. CCNWLW207
TACCGCGACTCCAAGATCCTTGAAGTGGGGGAGGGCACCACGGAGGTCCAGCTGATGCTGATCGCCCGCGAACTCGGTTTATAGCCGAGGTGAAGACATCAATGGGTGAAAAGATTCTTGAGGCTGCAGATTTGCACTCCGACAGCGACCGCATAATTGAACAGCGTGGATTGTACTTCGAGGAGCTTAAAGAAGGCGTGGTCTATGCGCACCGGCCTGGGCGGACAGTTACGGAGGCCGACAACGTGCTGTTCACTACTATGACCATGAACACTCAAGCCCTTCATCTGGATTCGGCATGGAGCGCAGGACAGCCGTTTGGTCAGCGATTGGTGAATTCAATGTTTACGCTGGCCACTGTTGTAGGTCAGTCAGTTCCTCAGCTGACGCAAGGCACTATCGTCGCCCAGCTCGGTCTGACTGATGTTTCGTTTCCCCACCCGCTGTACCACGGAGATACGCCCTACACCGAGACGATTATCAGCCAAAAGCGGCTCTCTTCCTCCCGGCCCGGTCAAGGGATTGTGTCTATGCGGCATGTGGGACGTAACCAGGACGGGGTGATAGTTGCGGTGGCTGTGAGGAGCTGCCTGATGTGGGCTAGAGAAGCCCATGTCGCCCAGTGGGGTGTTTAGCTCCATGGCTATTGGGAGATTTGTGGACTGGGGCCGGCTGTGCTCTTCTGCCCCGCTGACCGCCCGGAGCGCTATCAAAAGCAGCGGAACGCGCCGACGCCGTAATTCTGGATCTTGATGACGCCGTTGCGCCAGAGGATAAGGAGTTCGCCCGACGCAATATCGTGGCTCAGATGGAAACAACTGGGTTCGCCTTGGATCCACTCTGGACCATTGTCCGAATTAATCCTGCCGGGACCGAAGAGTTCATTTTGGACCACCAGTGCCTGTTTCGGGCGCCGTTCCGTACCTTGATGCTGGCTAAGACTGAGCACGTTTCGCAGGTTCGGGCTGGAAGGATATGACGTCGTTGCCCTTTGCGAGACAGCTGCGGGCATCGTTAACGCATCCCGCATTGCGGCTGAGCCAAATGTCGTGGCTCTCATGTGGGGTGCGGAAGATCTCGTGGCGTCGATGGGTGGAGCATCAAGCAGGACTGATGAAGGTCGTTATCGCGCCGTCGCAATGCATGCACGCTCTGCGGTGCTCATCGCCGGTGGCACAACTGGCAAACATGTCATCGATTCGGTCTTTGTCGACATCGCAAACCTCAGCGGATTGGCCGGAGATGCAGCTGACGCGGTTGCCTTGGGGATTCGCGTCAAAGGCATGTATCCATCCAAGCCAAGTGCAGACCGTCCGCGCCGCCTACGCACCCACCATAGAGGACGCTGCAGCTGCGTCCGAGCTCCTAATGGCAGCAGCAAACGCAACTAATGGCGTTTTCAGCTTTCGGCAAGATGATTGACGGGCCAATCCTGAAGCATGCCTAAGCAGTGCTCCGCAGGGCGAACGTCAGTAGGTAGGCAAGGAACTCGTTGAGGGAAAGGGGGGGCAGCCGGTGACCTGATGGCCGCATAGTCGGTGCGCGATTGGCTCCCCTTGCCTCATAAGAAAGGGACACGTGGCTGGCTCCACCCCTCCAGCACATTTAGACAATCGGCGCGATGCCCATCCGGCCATCTTCTTGAGCCAGAGTGACCGGGTGCCGAAAAATGACCGCCCTCGACCTAGCGCGTAACTGAGCCGGTAAGTGAGGCTACAGGGCGCAGAAACAGTGGCTTGGTGAGGAACCAGGCGGCAACCATAACGAGGAGAGAAGCCGCGAAAATCCCGAATCCGACCCAGTTGTCTTCATTGCTTGACGCGTACATGTGGTTTAGGTTGCGCAATGCCCCGGTTGCCAGTACAAGGGTAACGTGAACGATCACGAACCCGACGAAATAGATCATTACTGGAAAGTGGAGGGCCCGAGCGAACTCGATGGGATACATCCTATTTAGCTTGCTGCTTTGTTTCGGCCATAGGGCGGACATCCGGAGTCCAGTGACAAATGCCAAGGGGGCCGCAATGAAGACAGTGACGAAGTACGACATTAACTGCAAAGCGTTGTACTTCACCCAGCCGTCTTCTGTTGGCCAGTCAAGAGCCAGGTACTGGACCCCTGCCGACAGGGCATTGGGGACGATATCCCAAGTTGTGGGGACGATTCGCTGCCAGTGCCCGGTTGAGAACAGCAAGAAGACGAAGATCATGCCGTTCAGAATCCAGAGCGCGTCGAGACTAAGGTGAAGCCACAGGTAAAGGCTGATCTTGGTGGGCGCCTTCTTGGTCCGAATAAGGCCTCTATTGTTTCGGGTCCAGTGCCCTTTCGGGCGGGTGTCGGTCCGTATTTGCCAGCCAGTCCTGATGATCAGCACCAAAAAAAAGACGTTGAGAAAATGCTGCCACCCGATCCACGCAGGAAAGCCTACGGCGGAACCTGTTGGAGCCTGCGAGTGCCCAGGGAACTCACGCAGGAACAGCGCCGTACCGGCCAGTCCTGTGAACCACTTCGCAGCAAGGACGACGGCAAGAAGCAGCAGCAGAATCGATGCTGCGACCATAGCCAGCCGTGCCCATCTTACCTTCGACGTTCGCTGCCTTTTCGCTTTGGTTGACATTGGCCTAGCTGCTCTCTTGTGAAAAGTTGAGGATCATGGTGGGCGTCAGCAGATGGACCCGCGGCCCATCGTGGCCGGATGGGTCTCATGCTGAGCGCGATTCGATGGCCTGAATTAGCTGCGGTACGACGGTGAAGACGTCCCCAACGATTCCGAAGTCGGCCACATCGAAAATGGGTGCACTCTCATCGGAGTTGATGGCCACGATTGTTTTGGCCATTTGCATGCCGGCTCGGTGTTGGATAGCGCCTGAGATTCCTAGAGCGACGTAAAGTTGCGGGGTTATTGTGACCCCGGTCTGCCCTACCTGGGAGCTCTGGTGAACGTAGCCTGCGTCTACTGCGGCGCGGGAAGCTCCGACCGCTGCGTTCAGCACGTCGGCGAGTTCTTCAACGAGGGCGAAGTTCTGCTTGGAACCCATCCCACGACCGCCGGATACGACCTTGTCAGCTGTGCGGAGATCGGGACGGGACGAAGTGACGACTGATGTGGATCCTTCGATTACTCCGGCTGTCCTCACGTCAACGGTCAACGGACGTACGGTCATTTCGGCGATGGCTGCAGGTGCCCTGGTTTCCACAGCACCGGGCCTCACAGTGACAACGGGCAACCCGCCCTTAGCGGTGGATTCCACAGCATAGGAGCCGCCAAAGACCGAATGAGTGGCCACCATCCGTTCCCCCTCCCAACGAACACCGACAGCGTCAGCAAGGAGCGCCCCATCCGCGCGCGCGGCCAGTCGTGCAGCTATTTCCCGTCCATCCACTGAGGTAGAGGCGAGCACGGCCGAAGGCCTGAATTCGTCGACGGCCTGCCAAAGAGCTTCAATCTGGGGTGTCAAGAGCAGAGTCGGTTCCAGCTCGCTCTCGCCGGCAAATATGTGTTGCGCTCCGAATGCTCCCAGCTGGGAGACGACGCCAGTCTCAAGGTGGGCCGTGGCGAGAACCGCAATCGGCGTGCCGAGTGTGGAAGCTAGCCCGAGCATTTCCCGGGCACTGGCGGCGATAGTCCCTGCCGGTGAAACTTCAACAAGTATCAATACGTTTGACATTTTCAATCCTCCTTAGAGCAGCCGGCTTGTGGCCAGGAACTCGGCAAGCTGAACTCCGGCAGTACCGTCGTCCACGATCTTCTTTCCAGCCTCACGCTTCGGATGGGCAACAGCGGTTAAGACGACCGACCGTCCTGCGGCTGAGCGAGCTGCGTAATCCAGGTCCAGGTCCTCCAAGGACAGCGTTGTGACAGGTTTTCGCTTCGCAGTCAATATGCCTTTGAAATTGGGAAAGCGTGCCTCAGGTGAACGCTCAGTAACCGTTACGATCGCCGGCAGCGTAGCGCGAACCTTGAGTGTGCCGGATTCCACTTCCCGCCTGCCAGCCACGGAAACGCCGCTGATCTCCACCGAACTAATGGAACCGAGAAGAGGAAGGGAAAGGTACTCAGCTACCATGGCTGGCACCGTCCCGGTTCGTCCGTCCGTCGATTCGTTTCCGGCCAGGACAAGATCAAATTCCGCCGCTTTCAAGGCGGCGGAAAGGACTTTCGCTGTCCAAACAGCGTCGGCGCCCGAAAGATCATCGTCCAGCACATGAACGGCGGAGTCGGCCCCCATGGACAAGGCCTTACGCAGGGCTTTGATAGCGCCTTTAGGCCCCATGGAGAAAGCGACCACCTCAGTTCCTTTGTGGGAATCCTTGTGAAGGAGAGCCACTTCCAACCCCCGTTCGTTGATTTCATCGACGACGCCCTCGGTCGAGATTCTGTCGAGAAGGCCGGTGGCAGGATCAAGATCTCTGTCATCCGACGTGTCTGGCACTTGTTTTATTAGAACGACGATCTTCATGAACAACTCCTTCGGGCCTGTCATGGCGGTGTTGGCAAAACAGTTTTGGGAACCTTCGAGGGGACGTGAGGCGGCATGTACGGTACGGCAGCCTAACGGCTGGACTTTGATCCTCCGAGGTGTCCGCAATGCTAGTAACTCGCATTTGAGTGGGCAACAGTCGGCAATGCAACCGGTCACGGTGTGCGAAATTCGGTGTTCTATGAAGTCCGATTTGGGCACCATGCTGAGCCGTGCCTGCGATTGTCGACCAGGACGGCGGCGATCGCCAGACCTGGAAAGGTCCCCACTCTGCAATAAAACCCCGAACGTACCCCAGCTGGTCGTTTCAGGTGCACATCATACTGCGGACAGTAATACTGGTCATTCGTCAAGCAAAACGACTGTTTCTGACTTGCCGTAGGCAAGTCTCCGAACTCGGTGCGTGGGGATCGTGGCGTTTTTTGCCTGGAATTTTGGCATCGTTAGATGTCAATCCTTCGACGAGTATCGTCAGCAACGGAGAGCCCTCGGCTCCCGGGCCAGGTGAAGGTTCTTGGGCGTGACGAAGACGAACGACGACTCCTCAAACTCGTCGATGAAGTAGCCGGGCTCGAAGGCCCTGGCCTCATAGTCGTCCGCACCGGACTCCCGGGAGAAATGGACGAGCGGCAGCGCCGCCTGTGCGGCGAGCGAATGTTCTACGATTTGCAACAAAACGGCGTGCAGAATGCGGTATTCGAATCCAAGACCGGCAGACCCGACTGTGCATCATCGGCCCAGTTGACGGTCATCCTCTTCCTGCGTTAGTCCCCCAAGCGTGGCCGCAGCTCCGGAACAGCGCTGATAACCACGAACAAAATCGACGACGTGCCGGAATTCATCGCAACACGTCATGCCTTGGGACGGATCTGGATCTATGACCCGACGGCATCTACCAGACCGCGGACCGTCCGGATATCATCTCACGCCGATGTTTTAGGCGGAGGAGACCGTCAAGGAGATAGTACTGGCCTCGATCATCATCACCGCGGCTAAGAAGAGAACCCGCGGCGGTGACGGCAAAGAAGACGTTCACTCTGGCCCGGCGGGCGAAACGTGCCTGGCGCGGGCATGGCTCACAGCTGACTCTAGAGTGATGCCCTCTCGTCGGTCCTCGAGCGTAGGGCCCAAGGGCGAGCTCGTCCTGATCAAAGAGATATTGGAGGACTCCGGTCATGAATCGCCTGCAGCTGATGTGTTCGGTTTCAGCGAGTGCCGAGACCGGGCCAGTGGCGCCCGCTGGTCGCCGTTACACCACTGGATGGAGGCTCCTTCACCTTGGAGGGGCACCTGTCGACTCATCTCATCTCAGTCTCGTGAGATTGAGCCTAGTCTTGTTTTAGTACAGCTGCCTGACGGTACAACAGGCTACAGGTCAACCTCCAGCGTCACTCCAAAGGGAACGCTGCTGGACAGGGAAGCCGTGTAGTGATCGGCCCGATGCCTTGTAACCAGAATTCCGTGCGTCTTTGTGGCCATCGCGAGTTGCTGAAGGTACCCGTGGACCGCTTCGAGCTGCTCTTCAAGGGCGATTCGGTTGGAGGCTGTTATTCCGATGCATTCGGTTGTGGAAGACATCGCGATCCTCTCATTCTGTTTCGGAAGCGGGACATGATCTGGTAACTCAGGGGGACAGGCCTTGCGAAGGCAATTAGGGAGACACGATTCGTGCGGCAGCGAGCTGGGAATTGACTTCCATGGTAAGTGGCCTGACCTGCGACTACTGAAATTTCCACCCAATTCCCAGCCCCAACGGGAAGGTTCACGGTTCGCAAACCTTCCGCCGAAGCCCTCACTCTCTCCACGAGGGTGCGCGTTAGCGCGCCGTGAGCTGCCCTACGGCGGAACGATCACTGGTTCTTCATGCATGTGCTCATATAGCCCAGCGCAACAGAGTTGCCCGCTCCCCTCGTGAAATGCATGAAATGCCAGTCGCGATGTCAGATCGGGCCTTCTAAAAATCTCTGCCGCCCTCAGAGATGTCTCGGGGTCTGCACTTCTGCTTCTTTGCCAGGCTTGATCCGGCCCTCCAGGTACCAGACGTAGGCGGGGAGGGTGAGGAAGGAGGGGAAGTCCTTGCTGAGGGTGACTTCCTCGAAGATGTCGCGGGAGTCTTCGAAGCGGTCGCCGTCGAAGCGTTCCAACTTGTCGAATTCGTCATCCAGAAGGTCTTCTACCCACTCGCGGGTCACAATCTCTCCGTCATCGGTGATGGCGGACGCGAACATCCATTGCCAGATCTGGGACCGGGAGATTTCCGCGGTGGCGGCGTCCTCCATCAGGTCGTGGATGGCGACGGCGCCGTTCCCCCGCAGCCAGGACTCGATATAGCGGATCCCTACCTCGATGTTGTTCCGGATGCCCTGCTCGGTGATGGTGCCCTCAGTGGCGGCCACGTTGATCAGGGCGCGGTCATCGGGGATCACGTCCTCGCGGAGCTTCCCGAGCTGGTTGGGACGCTCGCCAAGGATGCTGTCGAACACTTCGCGGCACACCGGCACCAGGTCCGGGTGGGCCACCCATGAGCCGTCGAAGCCGTCGTTGGCCTCGCGCGTCTTGTCGGCCCGGACCTTTTCGAAGGCGTTGGTGTTGGCTGCTTCGTCCTTGCGGTTGGGCACGGCTGCCGCCATCCCGCCGATGGCCATGGCGCCGCGCTTGTGGCAGGCACGGACCAGCTGTTCGGTGTAGGCGCGCATAAAGGGCTGGGTCATGGTCACCTGGGCGCGGTCCGGGAGGACGAACCGGGGGCCGCGGGTGCGGAAGTTCTTGATCAGGGAGAAGATGTAGTCCCAGCGGCCGGCGTTCAGGCCTGATGCGTGGTCGCGCAGTTCGTAGAGGATTTCTTCCATTTCGAAGGCTGCGGTGATGGTTTCGATCAGCACGGTGGCGCGGATGGTGCCCTGCGGGATGCCGAGGAGGTCCTGGGCGAGGATGAAGATGTCGTTCCAGAGCCGGGCTTCGAGGTGGTTTTCGATCTTGGGCAGGTAGAAGTACGGGCCTTTGCCCTGGGCCAGGAGGCGGCGGGCGTTGTGGAAGAAGAACAGGCCGAAGTCAACGATCCCGCCGGCCACCGGGGTGCCGCCGATGAGCATGTGCTTCTCCGGCAGGTGCCAGCCGCGGGGACGGACCACGATGGTGGGCAGTTCCCCGGCGGGGCGCAGCTTGTACTCCTTGCCTTCGGGGCTCGTGTAGTCGATGCGTCGTTCCAGCGCATCGGTGAGGTTCAGCTGGCCCTTGATCACGTTCCGCCACGTGGGGGTGGAGGAGTCCTCCATATCAGCGAGCCACACATTCGCGCCGGAGTTCAGCGCGTTGATGGTCATCTTCTTGTCCACCGGCCCGGTGATCTCCACCCGGCGGTCCTCCAGGCCCGGGGCCGGCGGAGCAACGCGCCACGACGGGTCGTCACGGATCTGGGCGGATTCAGGCAGGAACCTGGGGTCCTGGCCGCTGCGAATCGCGGCTCGCCGGGTCTGCCGGGTTTTCAGGAGCTCCTGCCGACGTTCCTCAGTCATCCAGTGCAAAGTCGAGATGAATTCCAGCGCCTCCGGAGTGAGGATTTCGTTCTGCCGTCGAACGGCGTGAGCCGTCAGGGTTATCCCGTTGATCGTGAAGTTGTCAGTAAAGCTGTTCATTGATGTTCTCCTGGTGCAAGGTTCAACTGAAAGAGCAGCAGAGGGCGTGTAATCCCACGTGCTGCTTTCCAGCTGGGAAGATTCTTAGTGGAATTCTCCTAGGCGCGCATGATTGGCAACTTAGAACTCACGCTCTTCGTCCAGGTCAGAAACGAAGCATGGTCATTGACCAATTCCTTCATGGAATTCACGGTGAGTCCCTCTAAAGCAAGGTTCCGGGCACTGCGACCAGTTGCACGGAAGTCACGCCCAAGAGTGGCACTGGCCAAGGCTACGAACGCATCGCATATCGGTACCGGCACGTCCGCGATTTCGGCCAGAGCCAGCAGAGGCACTGCACCTGACAGTGTGTCTTCCCATAGGAAGCGGTGATTAAGGCTGTCCGGTGCGCGAATTCCGGAATACATCGCACATCCACGGATTGACTCGTACAGACTTCCCTGAGGAGCGCCGACCACTTGTGTGAGGTATTCGGATAGTGATGTAGGTTCGTAGCCGAACGCTCGAGCTACGGCTATACGTTCATCATCCAGTTGGCCAACGACCGATGCGATGCCTGGAGTCACCCCTTCGGCGTAGTAAAGGAAATCTGAACCTGGGTGTTCAATCCTGCCCGCGTTGAGAAGCATTGGAACAATGTGCAGTGCTGGCCCCACATTGCTCAGCCCGGATATCAGCACGTCCTCGACCGCCACGAACGGGAACTCGGGAAGAAGACCTGCCATGAAGTCTGCCTGTCCGCTTGGAAGACTTGCGATTTCTACGCGATCCTTCATTGCGCGGATGTGAACGCTAGCCGGGCCGATCACGTTGCTACCAAAGACGGTGGTCGATGTTTCGCCTAGCATCAGGTCATCTTTGTAGCCGGCTGCCACGAGACTGTGCCACATGCCGATGGATCCGAGCGTTCCGGGGGACATCAGGATGAGAATCTGTGAGCTCAGGAGATGCGGTGCCAACTGCAAAGCGATATCTGGATAGGCGTCGGCTGTGGTGTTGACCAAAATAACGTCTGCGCCGGAGATCGCATCTGCCATTTCTGTCGTGACGTACCGGACGGGCGCGAATCCTTCAATTGTTCCCTGGACGCTGATGCCGCCGCGTTCAATGATGGGCTTTAGCCACTGGTTCACTTCGCCGTCATCGTCACGGTTCCAGAGGTTCACGTGGTATCCACTTAGCCCAAGGAAGCCCGCGATCGCTTGTCCGCTGCTGCCAGCACCTATGACGGCGACAGTGGCCACCTTTGTTCTAGCCATTTATATTTCCCTTCTCTGGTGAACCGTGAGCACGACGAGGAACCATAGAGACCTCGGCGTGTTCGGTGGAAGACGAGGGCCTGCCGACAAGACCCTGCCCTTGCTGGTGCATCAAGACTTGGCGCAAGGATGCTTGTGAGTGCAGGAGTGAACTCAACAGAGACTCCCCTGCGGTGCTGCACCACTCATGTAATCCGGAACCCTCAGTAAGCTCTCGCAGTCGTCGGATTAGCGTGATGCTCAGTAGGCGTCGAGGTTCTTCTCTTTAAGAAATTTGGTTACTTCGTCGGCCACTTGAACGTTGTTGAGATCGGACATGGGGAAGTGAGTGTTCCCGTGGAGCCCTCGGTCCGGCAGACGCACCACAGTGGCGTCACCGCCGTGGCGGTTGGGGGAGTCTCGGCGGATGATTTCGGGATGTTGTCGCCGAAATAGATGACGATTGGAATCTTAGAGAGTGCGGTGAACTGGTCGAGCGTAACCGCTACGCCGGGTACCGTTGCGATCGGGCCTATAACAGGCGGCGGCACTTCGCCTTCAGGAAACACAAATCCGCTTGATGGTTCGAAGGAAACGATGCCCTTTTCCCGTGGATTCTGGATTGCCGTCAACCAGCCCGACCCCCGCTCTGCGAATGGGTGAACAGAACCCCGTCCCCGATCCGGTCGAACAAGGCGGACATGGACTTAGCCACAACCTCGGGGTCGTACGGTCCGGTGTTGGGTGTCATCTGTCGAAAATACTGATCGAGAGCTGATGGTTCGTTCGAGAATTGAACGCCAGGGTATAAATCCGGCCAGTTACCGAGCCGAAAAACGTTGAATAGATATTGTTCATCGGGAGTGGGGGTGATTGTCGTGCCGACTGTGCTTCGGCCGGCATCGCCTCGAGGTGGTTGATCGACAAGATACGTACTGTAGTGACGGCGCAGGAATAGGCTCTGAAAGCCTTCGCGTCCGTCGGGGGTTGACTCTCATGTTTTCGAGGATTGTCCGGCGCCGTGCACCAACACAAGGGGTAGCCGAGGTGCGTCCTTCGGTACTTGGTAGAAGGTGTAGGCATGATCACCGTGATACGTCTGACCTTCCGGCTTCAGCGGCTGCAGGGGATCGAACTGGCCGGGGGCAGTCGTGGTGGTTCCGCCCACCGTGAAGCTACCTTGCTCCGCGATGGTCAGAGGCCCTGCGGTGTCGGGCTCCGAGCCAGATCCGCAAGCGGACATCGTGGCCGCCGTAACCAGCATTACGGCTAAGGAGCGAGTTCGTAAACGACTAAGTTTCAAAATAGCAGCCCTCTTCATTTCGTCGCGTTCTGCCTAGCACATTTGGCTCCCCATAGAGCCCGTTCGCTGCCCATCTGGCGACGGGTGGCGTTCCCTGTCAGAGGACCTTTGAGAGGAAGGACTGTGTTCGTTCGTGCTGGGGCGCCCCGATGACTTGTGATGGACTTCCCGATTCAACGATTAGTCCTTGGTCCATGAAGATGACGTTGTCGGCGACTTCACGGGCAAATCCCATCTCGTGGGTCACGACAATCATGCTCATCCCGTCCTGGGCAAGTCTCTTGATAACGGCTAGGACTTCACCGACGAGTTCGGGATCCAAGGCTGACGTGGGTTCGTCGAAGAGGAGTATTTCAGGGTCCATTGCCATGGCCCTGGCGATGGCAATGCGCTGTTGCTGGCCTCCGGACAACTGGGATGGGTAGTGCCTTCCGTGCTCCGACAGCCCGACAACCTCCAGGAGTTCCTCGGCCCGGAGAAGCGCGGCCTTCTTAGGGGTTCCCTTGACCCTCGTCGGGCCTTCGATGATGTTCTCGATCGCGGTCATGTGCGGGAAAAGGTTGAATTGCTGGAAGACCATGCCCGTCTTCCTCCGTCTTAGGGCGATGTCCTTCTCGCGCATTTCGTAAAGTTTGCCGTTCCGACTGTCATAACCAACTGTCTGGCCACATACCTCGATGCGGCCTCCATCCAGGGTTTCGAGGTGATTGATGCAGCGAAGGAACGTGCTCTTGCCGGATCCGGAGGGGCCGATGATGCAGGCTACTTCTCCAGAGTGCAATGTCAGATCGATGCCTTTGAGGACCTCGTTTTGACCGAAAGTCTTGGTTACGCCTTCAGCGACGAGGATGTTCGTGGTCATAGTCTTACCTGTTCGCATAGTGGCGCTCGACTCGGCCTTGGATGAGGGTCAGTACGGTTGTAATCGCCAAGTACCAGACACAGACGACCATCAGCAGGGGAATGGTTTCATACGTTCTTGCGTAAATCAGTTGTGCGGAATGGAGCAGGTCCGTCATGGCGATGACACTCACCAAGGAGGTACCTTTCAGCATTGAGATGAGCTCATTACCAACCGGGGGGATAATGCTGGGCATGGCCTGGGGAAGGACTATCCGTCGGTAAATCAGTCCAGGTGTCATGCCAATCGCTTTGGCGGCTTCCCGTTGGCCTTTTCCTACGGAAAGGAAGCCACCGCGGATGACCTCTGCTGTATAGGCGGCCTGGTTAAGACCCAATCCCAAGATTGCCGCCGTCAACGGCGTGATGAAGTCGTTGCTGGGGACACTGAGCAGCTGTGGTCCGAAGGGGATTCCCAGCGACAGGTGGGAGTACAGTGCCCCAAAGTTGTACCAAAAAATGAGTTGGACCAGCACCGGGGTGCCCCTGAAGAACCAGATGTAAGCGGAACTGATGGCTTGGAGCAGCCAAGTCGGGGACAACCGCATGACCGCCAGCGTGATTCCCAACGCCAGACCGATCATCATCGCGATGACGGTCAGATACAGAGTGTTGACAAGACCTTCGAGGATCTGAGGATCGAATAAGTACTGGCCGACGGTTTCCCAGCCGAAGTTTTCATTGGTGACAACGCTGTATCCGCCAAGAAGGAGCGTGATCGCGATGACGATAGTGATGGCGTTGCGCACCGGGTGCTTCAGCCTAACAACGGTCGCATTCGTTTTTCCGGGTCCGTCTTTGGATGCTTCAGATGAAGTGTGCACCGGGCGTAGTGGGTAAGTTTTCATGAGGTTCTCTTTTGCTGCAGTTACCAGGTTATTTCCGGATTGAGTTTGGCGTCAGTGACTCCGTTGTCCTTCAGGCCCCACTTTTCGAGGATCCGCTGGTAGGTGCCATTTTCCATGAGATGTTGGAAAGCGGCTTCAATCGCTGGCCCAATGGAGGATCCCTTATTCAAGGCGATGCCTGTTGGGTTGGGCTGCAGGTGGTGACCAACGACTTGCGCCTCTGGTGATTTCGACACGAGGTAGCCGACGTTGGTAGCACCGGCCCAGTAGATTTCCGTTCGCTTACTCTGCATGGCCAGCCAGGCGTCGTTGGCACTTTGGAAGACGCTGAGATCGACCGCTGGCTTGCCCTTTTCCCCACAGGTTTTGGACTGCGTCGCTCCAAATTCCTGCTGTCGTGAGCCTTGGATAATCGCCACCTTCTTGCCGCACAAATCATCGATGGTCAGGTCGTGAAGACCGGCGGCCTTAAGAGCTGCGAAGGCCTGGTTAGTGCGGATCAGCGTTACGAAGTCGACAATTTCCGCTCTCTCGCGGGTGATGCCGATTTGTCCGACAGCCACGTTGAAGCGCGCCGACTTGAGCCCAGGGATGAGCGAGGCAAAGTCAGTGATCTGCCAGTCGACTTTCAGCCCCAATACGCCAGCGATCTCCTCCAATAGCTGCACTTCGTAACCATCCAGAGCACCGGATTCTGTCTTGAATCCTTCGGGAGGGCTGGACGCTGGGGTTCCCACCGTCAGCACTCCCGAGCTGGCTACTTCTTTGGGGAGCAGATTGGCCGCGGTTTGCACGACGGCATTGCCGTTGCCGGTCTCTTGATTCTTCGGGGTTTCGCCGCTTGAACCGCAAGCTGCTAGAGAACCCATCAAGAAAACAGCTGTGACTGCTGCGAGGATTTGTTTCATTCGAACTCCTTAAGTACTTACCAGCGGGCGCTTGCGGGCCATTTGGCCTATGAGGCGGTGTTGGTGCCATATGTCGCCAGTTCAGCAATGACTTCGCCTATGGTCGGCGTATTTGAATGCGTGGCCTAAGAGTCCAGCCATTGGACTGCATAACTTGTCGTTGCCGTTCGGGCCAATGATCGGGGGGGGGCGGTGGGGCCGATGGCCTTCCACGTACGACTCTCGGCGGACAGCGATGTCAGTGAGGCCGTTTTGAAACTCCAGCGGAATGCTTCCCGCGTTGCATCAGTTCACTAGTCTCCGCGAGTGGTGAGCCTCCACAGTGCAAAAATCCACGCCGGATTACTGCGATGTTGAGCTTCGGAGACATGACTCTCCGATTAGTCGTTCTGGGCTTATACGGATAGACCGCTCCCGCCCTATGCGTTTCATTTGGACCTCCAGCAAACGCTTGTTAGATGTGGTGTAGCTCATACTGTAGTGCTTACTCTAAAAATCGTCAATACTGTAGTGAAAACTTGAAGAACACTTTTTTGGGCGTCCGAGATGCACTTGTTTGCCCCCGCTACCATTTTCCGTAGCCTGTTCCTGTGCCGGGATAGGTGCGCTGCCCTGCCGGTCCCGGGCATGATTGGCGCCCTACTCCTCGATGATCCGGGGTGTGGTGTTACCGGGGTCCGAAAAGTGCTGGAGAGACCGCCGAAGCGGTTATGGCTGCGGAAGAGCGAGCGGGCGATATAGCGCTTGAGGCCGCGGTGAATCTCTCTATCGATATGCCTCGGCGAGCCGGCCGTCTGCCCTTGGTTTCGGGGTGGTTCGAGATATGGACGCGGGAGATGGCCTCGAGCGCGCTGACGAACTGGCGGTCGCCGCCGCAGTTTAGCCATGGCGGACCACGCTCCCGATTGACGCCCGCAGGGGCGCAGCAGCCGCAAGAGCCGCGGACACGGCATCGGATTCTGCCCCTGCGCGAGTAGGTGACAAGCACGCAGACGGCGGTGACAGGGCCGACGCCCGGGCCTCTCAGCCTGGACGCGAGTTCGCCGACATGCTTGCCCAAGGCGGCGTGGTTGGACTCCGTCTGGCCGTGAGCTCGAGGACCGGGTTGGCCAGTCTCCGGGCTCCTCGCGGATCGTCTGCGGGGCTGTGTCCTCGCCGCGACGGGCCCGCCATGCAAGCCATGCTGCGCACGTAGGCATCGGGCAGGGGTTTCCGGGCGTCGATGCCGAGCCCGAAGCTGCGCAGCAGGCGCGGTGGCATGTTCCGCTCCGCGGTTCGGTGAGTGTCAATCGCTCGGCGGGCAACCGGGAGTACCTTCGGAGCCGAGCGGGTCCGTCCTGCCCGGCAGGCAAGCCAGCGGAAAGCACCCTCAAATGGGCCAAATTGCAGTAGCGCCACGCGTAGCGGTGCCGGACCCCAGTCTGTTAGCCAGTCCCAGACCAGCCCCCATTACAAATGTGGCAGGACACTTCGGGTCGTTTGCACTGTTTTCTCAAGCAATAGAGGTTGACCGGAATCTCAGGACTCTATCAAGTTAGTCAACGTTGATGTCGACGGGAAAGAATGGCGGGGAGAGCATTTCCGGACTGCCGGTGAATCTGGAGGACAACTCGGTGAAGAGTTCACCGCGCTTCGCGGACGCATCCCTATGCTTCGAAGCCAGTTGCACGGTGACTGCGTAGCTGAACGTCAGGGGGGCCAACCCTTCACTTGCAAGACTGGAAATGGTGGAGGGGGTCTTAATTACGACTTGGACTCGGTCCTTGAGGGAGGGCCCCAAGGCCTCTGTCACCAAGACTACAGACGCGCCAACCTTATTTGCATGGTCCACCAGCACTTCGACTTCAGCTGTCCGATGGTAAGGGGCAAACAGGACTACGCAGTCCCCGTCCCTTAAGAGCAGCAGATCATCGGCGAGTCGATAGCCGGTCTGTGTTATTGAATGCGCGTCATAACCTACCCGGACCAGATTAAGCGCGAGGAATCCGGCAATCATCCCGCCAGGCCCAAGACCATAGGCATATATCCGCCTGGCCGACGCCATGATCTCGACGCTTCGTTCGAACGCTTCAACGTCAAACTCTTCGCGGAAAGCGTCCAAAACGCCGACGGATTCAGACAGCATGCCCAGCACCGGTTGCTCATTCATGAGCATCCGGTCAATTCTGTGATCAATAGTTGCCGACACGTTCCTGCGCCGAAGGACGCTTTCAAGGAACTCTTTCTTCATCTCCTTGAGCCCGGAATACCCCAGCCCTTTTACCGTTCTGACGACCGTGGCATCACTAGTCCCGGTCGCTTCCGCAATACGCAACGCAGATGCGCCAATCACCTCATCCGGGTGCCGCAAAAGGTACTCGCCAATTTTGCGTTCGCTCGGCGTCAGTCTGGAGCCGGCGCCCATGTAGCGCTCTGAAAAGGTAAGAGTTGATCTTTCCACTACGAGTTCGCCGGCTTTCTGTGGGGTTGACTACCTACGGTTCATCCTAGGCTAGATTCGCCAAGCTTCGCAGGACCGAGCAGTCGACCTGGTAGACGTCGATCCAATCCCCACTGGCAACGGGCAGACTCCGCAATTTTTCGTCTGCCCCTACCCTTACCGCGTCAAGTGCTGTAGTTTTTGCTACATGAATGAAAACTTTTCCTACATTGTTGTCGGGGGCGGGCTCTATGGTTGCGCAACCGCTTTCGAGCTCGCTTCGCGTGGCCACTCGGTGGCACTCTTCGAAGCAGACACGCTCGCATCCGGTGCCTCCGGAGGCCCAGGACAACGGGGCGTTCGGGCAAATCACCGAGACTACCGCGAGCTTCCTCTTATACGGCTCGCGGCTGCCATGTGGCCGGGGTTGTCCGAAAAATTAGGCGAGCCCACCTACTACGAACGCGTGGGTTCTCTCATGCTGTACGAACGTGAGGCAGTGGGAATTCGCGGGGGACTCGTTACTGCGCGCGCCCAGCAGCGTGTGATGAGGGATTACGGTGTGGCGGCAGAGCTTCTGGAAAGTGCTGAGCTACGTGAGCTTCTTCCAGAAGTTAGTGCGGACGTTCAGGCCGCCATGTTCTGCCCGACCGACGGCGTAGCAGATCACGGGGCAACGACACGAGCCTATGCAAATGCGGCCGCTCGATTGGGAGCCCAGGTCGTCGAACACAGTCCAGTCGCTCGTATTCAGGAAGCCCCCAACCATTCCATTGATGTCACGCTGTCTTCCGGTGAGCGATATGTTGCTGAGCGCGGGGTGGTTCTCGCCACAAACTCCGGAACTAGCGCAATCTTTGAATCGCTCGGCCTGTCCGACCCCCCGCTGTGGAGTGTTTACCCCCAGGCCATAATCCTCAAGGTCCCGCGTTCGCAGTTCCCTCTGACTCAGTTGGTGAATCATAATCACAGGGTTCTCTCGGTAAAGCGCATCGACGATGACCACGTGATGGTTACGGGGGGATGGTTGGGCAGCTCCGCCGGGACACAACTCGAGGACCAGATCCAAGGCAGCCTGCGCGAAGCAGAAGCGGTTTTCCCGCTACTCGCGGGCGCGGAAGTAGTAGCGGTTCATACCGATAGGGCGGAAACGGTCACCATCGACCAACTCCCTATCATTGACCGCATTCCTGGTCTGGGGCAGACCTATCTGGCCACCGGGTGGAGCGGACACGGCTTTGCCATCGCTCCGGCAGTCGCAAGCCTGCTTGCCGAGTGGATAGATACGGGCCATAAGCCTCAGGTACTTGAACCGTTTCAGCTTGACCGGTGGGATGGTGACGTCGGCGCACTGACGGACGATCCCTCACTTAGCTCGTCTCACTAAAATGGTTGGAACGGGCTTGAGTACGAAGTGGCCCGCTGACCGCATGTCGTCCGATGTGATCACCAGTCGCTGATACGTGAAGAAGGAATCCCCCAAGGCCAGGACTCGGACCACCTGATCCCCAGGATTGGTCGTCTCACACCCATGGCATTGCGTCCGGGCTCTGCTTTAGGACGGGATGACCTTTGCAGCAGACGTTGAAACGAAGACGAGCTATTCCACAGCAGTGTCGGTCATGCGCAATGACACCATGAAGGCCCACCAGGTTTGCGGACTCACCGGAAGCGCATGGCTGCTGCCGTCCGAAGAAGCCGCTCATGAGCGAGTAAAAGGGCCAAGCGTCATCGAACCAACCTTCCGGCTGGTTCGATTCATGGCTCACTGACGCCGTTCCGGAGGGCACCCTAGCCGCATGGCATCTACGAAAAATGACCTCTAAGAGAAAGGATCTTGACCTCAACCGGAGATGCTCCTTGATTTCCGGTGGTGGGGAAGTACGGCGTCCAAGCATCCAACACACCGAATCTACGAAGGACTATCTTGTGGGAACCATCCCTACGCACGAAGACACTGAATCTCACGAACCGAAGCTAAGGAACGTGCTATCTGAGCTCCCTTCGTACATCGCCGGACGCAGAGCTTCGGGCCCTTCGACCGCGGCCTTGGCCTCTAACGAAAGCCATGAGACTCCGATTCCCTCCGTCCTGGCATCCGTCGTGGCCGGCGCAGAGGCTCTCAACCGCTACCCCGACATGGGTGCTGTTGAGCTTCGAAACAGGATCGCGGTTACTCTAGGGACCGCGGCTGAACAGATTACTGTCGGTCCAGGCAGCGTAGGGGTACTCCAACAAATTCTCGCGGCCACTTGTGAGCCCAATAACGAAGTCATCTTTGCCTGGCGTTCCTTTGAGGCCTATCCAATCCTCGTCACGCTCGCTGGGGCCGTACCGGTGCACGTTCCGCTCGGTCCGGACGAAGGACACGATCTGGCCGCTATGAGAGACGCCTTTACAGAGCGAACGCGTGTCGTAATTGTGTGCTCGCCCAATAACCCGACAGGTGCAACGGTCGACAACGAATCGCTTTCTACTTTCATGGCCTCGGTCCCTCCACATATTTTGGTCGTCATAGACGAGGCCTATGTGGAATATGTCGACGAGGTCGATCGAGTTGACGGGATTACGCTCTTCCGGAGTTACCCCAACGTTTGCCTTCTGCGGACATTCTCAAAGGCGCACGGTCTGGCTGCCCTTCGAGTGGGCTACGCCGTGGCCCACCCGAACCTTGCCAATGCCCTCCGCAAGGTAGCTCTTCCTTTTCGGCGTGAGCGCACTGGCCCAACGGGCGGCCATCGCTTCGCTCGACGCCGCCTTAGCAGTCCTCGACCGAGCTGCCTTGGTGATCACGAGCGACTCCGAGTTGCTGGAGCTCTGCGCCGGGCCGGATGGCATATTCCAGATAACCAAGCAAACTTTATTTGGATCCGAGCGACAGCGGACCTTATGACGGCATTAAAGGCCGCATTCGACGAGGCAGACATCCTCGTGCGCGCTTACGAGGGCGACGGCGTGCGCATCACGTTGGCTGATCCCGTGACCAACGACAAGGTTCTTGCCGTGCTAATCAGGTTCCCGCCGTTCCAACGGCAACGTCTACCTAATGGCAGCATCCCTTGCCGCCGAAAAGCAACTGTAGCTGGTGCCAGGACCCGGCGTTACCTGAACCTACGGCAGGTGGGCCTGATTGCCCCAGATCTAACGAGCGGTGCACCTGAGTTCTTAGTTCGATTAATTAGGAAAAAGTATGGATATATTTGACTCAACCGACAAAAGTATTTTTGCCGCACTGGACGAGGATCCAAGAAAACCGATCCTTTTTCTTGCCCGGGACCTCGGCCTTGCGCGGGGGACGGTGCAGAGCCGACTGGAACGAAAACTCGATGGGGATTGTCTGCAACCCCATACCACTCGCATATTTCCTGAAGCATTGGGTTTTCCTCTGCTCGCGTTGGTAACAGCAGAAGTCGAACAGTCTTCCCTTCAGGAGGCTGTCAGGGCGCTCTCCGAAATCCCGGAAGTGCTGGAAGTGCAAGGCATGGCAGGGGAAGCGGACCTACTTTTGCGGGTCGTTGCACGAGATACCGATGATCTCTTTCGGGTGGGTCGGGCAATCACGGATAGCCCCGGCATCCGCCGGACAATGACTTCATTGTTGCTGAAAAGCCTAATTCCCTACCGCGTATTCCAGCTGCTTCAGTAACCGACATTCGGTGGTACCAGTGAGCAAATTCCGCAGCTAGGCAAGGTGCTGGTCCTGCGGGATGACGGGGCGGGCCTTTGGCGGCGTAGTGGCCGATATCGGCCCATATTCGGACCGGTCTTCTTGGCGAAGACCGAATGTCCGGACGGCTTTCCTGGTGGCTGGTGGTCGGCCCGGTTGTGAGCCAGGTGTCCATGTCCTGCGGCGCTCGGGTGGCGGCGGTGCGGTTGTGGCTTACCAGAACCGGCCGAGGAATTTGATGGTTTCGGTGATTTCCTGCGCGGTGGAGTGCACCGGCAGCGGCAACTGCCCCGACCGCGGGCAATGCTCCGGGGCGGCCACCGTACAGGATGGAAGACCACGTTAAGCCGCCCTTACGTTGACATCCTCCACAACTTCCGCTTCGCCCGCCGCAGCCACGAAGGTGAGTTGTACCGCCGCGGCATCTGGCCCCGCTGCGCGGTCAGAGAGACGACCTCACGGCCTGGCTACAACGTCGTGTTCTCCTTACCGACGGCGGCCGTTAGCCAGGACTGGAGAATTCGAGTTATCAAAGGCAGGACCCAAACAGTCATCACCGGGGTGAGTATTGTTGTCGTCAGGAACACCTTGGTTATCGTCCCAAATTCGCTCCAGTCAGGGAAGATCGCTTCAATTAGCAGTCCGAAGATCAGGCTGACAGGAAAAAAGGCCAGCCAGACACTCACCGTTTGCTTCCAACGAGGCGGCCTGGGCGCTTGAGACGCTAGGCCATCACGGACTTGCTGTGTTTTTTGGGCGGAGTCAAACCATCCCTCGACCTCGGTAAGTTTTTCGACTCGACGCTCCTCAACTAAGTCTTCGCCTTGAGCCAGGCAACGCCTGCGGGCGCTTGACGTTTCCCATGCGACTAAAGATGCATGGTTAACAAAGCGGTAGATCATGTGCCACTCATCACTTCGTGAGGATGACATGATCCATCCGGATCCGAGAAATCCTGCCCAGCGCCTGACAATGTTCACCCCCACCTGGATCCAATCTGTCACTTTGTCTGCACGCGACATATCAATCCGTCTCGTGACAGATACTGTCACTGACGAAGATCGACTGTAATGCAAATTATTCTGAAGTCATTGTCCACAATCCAAAAATGGAGGGCAGTGCCTTTGGCGAGGAATGCCGGCATGGAAACAGTCAAAGACTGTTCTGGTCCTTACTAACCCATAACGGTTAGTCCTGAGCATACGTCCATTGGCACAGCCAAAGATTGACGTCGATGCATACATAAAAACCGTCATACAGATTGTGAACAGACTGGCTGTAGAAGCTCCGGGTCGCTTGCGCGGCATGACATGTCGCTAGAAGCTTGACCGATTGGAATTGGGTGTCACAATAAGGGGCAGAATGGCTATCGTACGACGCAGCAAAATTGGGGACATCTTGATGAACCGAGCAACGGCAGACTCAACTTGCACCGACGAGGTTGCGTTGTGAACTACCGATTACCTCAGCTTGCTGGCCTTCACGATATCGAGAACTGGGCCGGCGAGGTCCTGTCGCGAAGTACCCTTCCTAATTTGGTAAGGCGCTTGATAGCCGCGACCGTGACTGAAGTGACGGAATTGACGATGTCAGGAGATGAGCACGTTGGCCTTCCTGGCTATGACGGAATCGTCAGTTCGCCTATCCAGGCGCCATTTGTCCCTCAAGGTCGGAGTGTCTGGGAATTCGGAACGGACGCGGACATCCTCAGGAAGGCCAACAAAGACTACAAGAAGCGCACGGAAGACTCACTTGGGATCGACCGCAGCGCCACCACGTTCGTCTTCGTAACACCTCGACGATGGCCCGGCGCCCAAAAATGGGCTGAGGAAAAGTCGGCACTGGGTAACTGGAAAGCTGTGGCGGTTCGTACCTCGGCCGATCTCTATGCAGCACTCGAGACTACGCCGCGAACTCATATTTGGTTTTCCGAACAGCTTGGCATCCGTTCGAATGGTGTTAGCACCTTGGAACATTGGTGGAATCAATTTACGTCCGGGACCCAGGGACTACTGACCCCTGAGTTGCTCGTAGCTGGCCGTGCCGACCAAGCTGCTCAGCTACTAAGGCGATTCGTTGACGAAGATAGTGCGCATATATGGATTAAGGCACCGTCGACCGACGATGTACTGGCATTTGTTGCAGCCGTGATTAAAATGGCTGAGCCAGATATCCGACAAGAGCTCCTTGACCGAGCCCTTGTTGTCTTTGAACCGGGAGCGCTCATGGACTTGAGCCGAACAACCGGGGTACTAATACTGGTCCCCTTCGAAGAGTCACTAATCCGCCATGCAGACCTGGTCAGTGGCCACCATGTGGTGATGCACACTACTGACCCGGCAGCGGCCTCGGTAGCGCTACCTGCAATCCCGATTAACGCTTCTGAGTTGCTGCTCAAGGAGGCCGGTGTAGAAACTGCTCGTCTCTCGAAGCTCTGCCTGGCTCTGAGCAAAAGTGTGCCGCTGTATAAACAGCTTGTCACAGGGAGTGTCAGCGTCGTTACAGCAGGGAGTGCGGAGGGCGCTGCTAGTTCTATTGTTGCCCGACGAGCATGGCTTCTAGGGTCATGGAATCTGGAGCACTCCGGAGACAGCGTCATACTCGAAAAGATGACAGGTCAGAAAGTTGTCGTCATCGAGGAAGAACTTATGAAATGGGCCGACGTGGCTGCTCCGGTCTTCACGAGAGTTCGCGGGGCGTGGAAAGTCTTGGACCCAAAGGATAGTTTTCCAAGCTTCGCTTCACGGATTACGCTCGATGACCTGCGAGCATGGGAGGTGGCAATCCAAGAGATCTTGGGTGCTGTTGATCCCAAACTTGATCTGCCTCCAAGCGAACGATGGCGGGCGAACCTAGACGGCAAGGTCCGTGGTCATTCGACAGACCTACGAAAAGGAATCGCACGAACTGCGGCGCTAATGAGCGCTTTTGGGAGCAGCGCTGAGCAGCAAAACGGAGGTCAGTCTCTAAGGGGGTGGGCGCAACTCGCCTCGCGAGCAACTTTTGTTCGGGCCAATCAGGACGCGACAGGAAAGCTCTGGGAGTCGTTAGTAGACGTGATTGGACTATTGGCCGAGGCTGCGCCAGACATCTTCATGGAAGAGTTGGACACTGCCATCAAACCCGGGGGCGTCCTCGACGGAAACATATTTGCCGACACCAGCAACGACTTCATGTCACCTACAAGTCCTCATGTTTACTTGCTCTGGTCCCTGGAAGGGCTGGCGTGGTCGCCGAACTACTTCGGGGCGGCTGCAGCGCTATTAATGCGAATGTCCGAGATGGATCCGGGCGGTAAGCTATCCAATCGTCCCGTCGGTTCTCTGACAAATATGTTCCTTCCATGGCACCCTCAAACAGGTGCCTCGCTCAAGTCGCGAAACGCCGTCCTCTCCAAGTTTTCAAAGACTCACCCCGTGCAGGCGTGGGACCTGCTACTGAACCTCCTCCCAGAGGCGCACGCAAGTATGATTGATGGAGGTGGCCCGGAATTTCATGACTGGAAAGAGCTACACGCAGACGCCAAAGTCACGATGGCTAATTACTTTGAGGCTGTGTCTTGCGTCGTCCGGCTTTGCCTAGATCTTGCAAGGACAGATCCATCCCGGCTCGTAGATCTGGTCGATAAACTTGACGATCTGACTCCAGACCTGCGGAATGAAGTAGTCAGTGTATATGAGGAGGCTACGGCACTCGATCTTGCGCCGGAAACTTCGGAGTCAGTCTGGAAGTCGCTAACTTCTCTGATCCGCCGGCACCGGCAATTCAAAGATGCCCAATGGGCGCTCGACGAGACGGTGCTTCAGCAACTGGCTGCCCTTGCGAAAAAATACGAGCCTGCTGATCAGGCTGAACGGGTCGAATGGCTTTTTGACTACACGCCCGATCTTGGGGACATAGACCTCAGAGACGACTACGACAAGTACAACGCTGAAGTAAACAGGCGGCAGGTCGAAGCCGCCGAGAGTGTCTACCGGCAAGCTGGTGTCCCTGGTTTGATCGAGTTAGCAAGGAAAGCCAAGACTCCATGGACGGTAGGCTATGCGTCTGCGTCCTCTTCGGATATCGATCTTGATTTGGATGAGCTTGCGCTACTGCTGGTTGCTGAAGAACGAGCGCTGATGGAGTTTGCGCGATCAGCCATACGGAAGCGTGTCGAAGGCGACGCAGATAGTCTCCTCACCCTCTCTTCAAGGCATCAACAACAACCGCTCGTGCAGGCCAGAATCCTTCAGATAGCCGAGGATCTACCTAGAGTGTGGCAAGCCGCACTCGATGCCGGCAATGAGGTGGACGGGTTGTACTGGTCTGAATTTGAGATTTTCGGCCGTGGTGAATTCGCATTGGTCAACGAGGCAGCAGCGCAGCTGGGTAGTCACGGACGACTCGCGGTAGCGCTGGATCTCATGGCCATCGACTCGCACAATGCGAAAGTGGGCCTAGACTCACGGCTGATAGTGACCCTCCTCAACCAACTAACGCAGGCTAAAGAACCTGATTTGCAGGGCTTATCTCAATATGACATAGCAGCGCTACTGGACTACGTTCGGGCTGCTGACGACATATCCACAGAAGAACTTGGCCTACTCGAGTGGCGACTCTTGCCAGCACTCGACGACACGGCCAATATCGCAGCGCTTCAATCACTACTGGCATCATCACCCGAGTTTTTTGTACAAATAATCACACACTTGTATCGCAGAAAAGACGGCGAAGACGATGCAGAAAAATCGGAAGCGACAACCCACAACGCATGGGAGCTACTGCATCGATGGAAGGTTGTCCCCGGATCGAAGACAGCGTCAGGAAAGATTGACGAGCACGCACTACTCGAGTGGGTTGCCTCTGTTCGCAAGCTGCTGACTGATGTCGACCGGCTGGACGTCGGAGAAGCTCACATCGGACAGGTTTTTGCGCACGCCAAAGCTGATGACGGGACATGGCCACCTCTTCCCGTTCGAAACTTTCTCGACAGCAGTAGTACAGACGCCATCAATCGAAACTTTGTCGTCGGGATTCGCAATAAGCGCGGGGTGACGTCACGCGGCATGACAGAAGGCGGCGACCAAGAACGCGTCCTAGCTGCGAAGTATGACGATTTCGCAACACAGATTGCCGATGAATGGCCTAAGACAGCCCGACTCCTCCGCCGCGTAGCCGAAGGATACCGACATGAAGCAAAACAGAATGATGAAGAAGCGCAGCGTGTTCAGGAAGGCTTCGACCTGTAGTCATCCTGATGGCAACTTTCGAACGAGATGCTCATATGTACTCCGCATCGCAATCCCCTTCATAACCAAGGTCTGACGAACCGTCGTGGGCGAGACGCCATACTTCTTCCCAAGCGCAGCCAAAGATGTACCGGCCTGGTAGCGAGTAGTGGCATCCAAAACCTGAGCTTCGCCCAACCCACGTGAGCGCTTCTCGATGCCATGGAATGCGAGGTGATCCGCGACGGTCACCCGGTGGATGCCGTACTTTTTAGCCAGCTCGCCGACCTTCATGCCCTGACCGTAGTCGTCCGCCGGCTGGGCGGAATACTCGTCGCTGATTTGCTTAGCGCGCCGGGGGATAGGGGATGCTACATGCGCCACTTCTGGCCTGGACTTGATCTTACGCATCAGGGAACGAAGTCTGACGGACCCGCTACTTTGTTTCGAATAGGCATGTAGGACCCCCACCATATTGGTCTTGTTCGAAACATCGGCAAACACTTGCTGCGGAATGGGCCAGTAGCAAAACCTAAAGGAGAGTTACCAAATCTGGTAGCTCTCCTTTTTTGGTTTTTGGTTATCTGCGGATCATCGGTCCAGTGGGCCATGCACGGAATCGGGAGTGGGGCTTCAGCGGTTCGTTCCGGCAAGGGTCTGACCCGACTTCTCAGATGACTCTGCGTCCACCTTCCAGGCTGACAACGCAGTCGGCCGCAGCGATTGACTCTTCATCGTGGCTGACGCAGGCCACAGCCGCTCCGCGATTGGCTTCTCCTGCAAGTATGGACCGTGTCCGCTCGCGGCTCTCGAGGTCGAGTCCGGCGGCAGGCTCATCGAGCAGGAAGATGCGCGCCTGACGGGCGATTCCCTGGGCCAGCAACGCGCGTTGGCGCTGGCCGCCGGAAAGGGCGTTGAATGGCGAAGATGCGAGGTTTGTGAGCTGGACCCGTTCTAGGGCGTCGGCAACTCGTATTTTCCGTTCCTCTTTTGTGATTTTGGAGGCACGGCTTGGTGATGCACCCCACGTACCCATCATCACCACGTCACGAACCGTGAGCGGGAGTGCATCAGGAGTTGTGACCCGCTGGACCATCAGCGCCACCTCGTCGGCGCGATGAAGAGTGCCCCGGAGAGGCTTGCGGACGCCTGCAAGGATCTCGATAAGCGTGGATTTGCCGGCACCATTAGGCCCGGTGATCGCCGTTACCGTTCCCCATCGCAGATCGATGTCAACGTCCGCCAAGGCTGGAGATTCTCCGAAAGTGAAATAAAGGTGTCGGGCGCGAAGGGCGTAGTCGGAAGGGGTCACACTTCGATCCTAACTCAAATTGAGAATCATTATCAATAGTGGCTATGGTGGTCAGGTGCAATGGCTGACCGAACCTTTTACCGCAGACTTCTTTCTGCGGGCTCTCCTTGGCGGCGTCCTCGTCGCCCTCATCTGCGGTGTCGTAGGCACCTGGGTGGTAATCCGCGGCATGGCCTTCCTTGGAGAAGCGATAGGTCACGGCATGCTGCCCGGCGTGGCTCTGGCAACAGTTGCCGGTGCCCCTGCCATCGTTGGTGGGGCGGTGAGCGCCGTCATCATGAGCGCGATGATCAGCGCGCTGCAGCGGCGGGGTCGCCTTTCGTACGACACGAGCATCGGTCTGCTGTTCGTGGCGATGCTCTCCCTCGGCGTCATCATCGTGTCCCATTCACGCTCTTTCGCTACCGATGCGACAGCCATGCTCTTTGGCGACATTCTCGCTTTGGACGACGGGGACTTGCTTGGACTTCTCGCCGCTGCGACTATCACAGTCACTATCGCCGTCGTCCTCCATCGCAGCTTCGTCGCCGCTGCCTTTGATACCCGGATTGCCGTGACGTTGGGCCTTCGTCCCCATTTCGCCCAACTGGCACTGGTGGGACTCGTGACCCTTGCTGTTGTTTCTTCATATCAGGCCGTCGGATCTTTGCTTGTGGTGGGGCTGTTGCTCGCCCCGGCAGTAGCTGCCAGCCCCTGGACGCGCAGCATTCCGGCCCGCATGGTGGGCGCATCCTCTTTTGGCGCATTGGCGGTGGGTCTCGGACTGCTGTGCTCCTGGTACGCCGGCACTGCGGCAGGCGCTTCCATCTCCACAGCCGCGATCACACTCGCTGTCTTTTCCACTGCCGGCGCGCGCCTGTACGGCTGGCGAAGCAGGCAGGCAACCAGAACTCACGAGCCCACGCCGGCCCCCGCTTCTCTATCCCTCACTGGAAAGTAATAATGAATCTCCGAACAGCGCAAACAGTCCTGGCCGCCCTGGCACTTCTTTTTGTCGCGGGGTGTGGCAGTGCGCCAACCCAGCACGAACCGCAACCTGACACGAGCAAATCGGCGTCCGCTAGTGATGGGCATGGAGCGATTGCGGGAGTGGCCGAGGTCGCTGAACCGCAGCTTCATCTTGTGGCGATCGACGCCGAAGGCGAAGCCTCGATGCTGGACCTCCTCACCGGAACAGAGTCCCGGTTGGGGCACGTAGGTCCGCCGGCCCATGTCAGTACTGATGGCCGCTACGTCTTTGCAGCCACCGGCTCCGGCGTGGACATTGTGGATAGCGGCGTATGGACCTGGGATCACGTGGACCACTTCCACTATTACCGGACAGAACCCAAGACTCTGGGAAGGGTTGCAGGCGAGGGCACAGCCACTATCGCCACAGGCATGCTTTCGACGGCCGGTACAACGGGGCTGTTCTTCCCTTCTTCCGGGGAGGCTATCCTGCTGGATAACTCGGCGCTCTCCAATGGGACTATCTCAGAAACCCTTCGCCTCAAGACCGAACCGCACGCCGGCATCATCGCCCCTCTGGGTGAGGGTGCCGTAGTCTCCGAGCCCGACAACACAGGGAAGGCCGCGCGGTTGCGTGCCGTCGACGCTTCCGGCAAGGAGTTGGCCACCACCGAATGCCCGGCGGCAGCAGGAACCATCACCACCCGGCTGGGTCTGGTCATCGGTTGCGCGGATGGCGCAGTGATCGCCACAACGGAGGGGGTGACACCGGTCTTCGAACGGGTTCCCTACCCGGCCGGGGCGGCCCCGGCAACGGAATTCGATGGACGTAAGGGCAGGCCCACGGTCGCCGGGCTCAGTACTGATGCCGGAGTCTGGCTGCTGAACACCCGCCAGCGGGCTTGGGAGTGGCTGCCGACCTCAACCCCGGTACTCGCCGCGGCAACAGTTGACGACACTGACCACCATGTCGTTGTCGTTGGCGCTGACGGCACGGTCCAGGTATATGACGCATCGACAAAAGAGCGCATCGCGGTCACCGAACCGCTGTTGGCGGCAACCCTCGCGGATTCAGCCTTGGCTGGAAAAGTGCAGCTCACCCTCGATGGTCAGCGCGCCTACGTCAGCGCACCGGCGGAGGGCATTGTCTTTGAAATTGACTACGCCGATGACGCACGGATTGCCCGGACCCTCAAGCTGCCCACAAAGCCCGTGCATCTCGTGGAGACCGGTCGATGAAACGCGCGCCGCTGATTGCCCTCGCCGCTGCGGCTGCGCTGATATTTTCCGGTTGCTCACAACCGAACACGCCGGAGAAGCCCCAGGTTGTGGTGACCACCAACATTCTCGGTGATGTGACGCGACAGGTCCTTGGAGACCAGGTCCAGGTGACTACTCTCATGCAGCCAAATGCTGATCCGCACTCCTTTGAAATATCGGCCCAGGAAGCGTCCCTCATGGGCAGTGCGGACCTGGTGGTGTCCAACGGCCTCGGTCTGGAGGGAGGGCTGCAACAGCACCTCGACAGGGCTGCAAAGGCCGGTGCGCCAATGTTGGTGGCGGGGGACGTGGTCGAGGTCCTGCCCTACAGCTCCGGAGATGCTGAAGGCACCCCTGACCCCCATTTCTGGACCGATCCTGCCGCCATGCTCGATGTCGTCAACGCCATGGAAACCGCCGCGCGGAACATTGAAGGAATCGACGCCGGGCGGCTGGCGGCCAGCGCAGACGCCTACCGGGATCAACTCACCCGGCTGGACGTCGAGATGACAGATGCTTTTGCTGCCATTCCCAAGGAGCGCAGGGCCTTGGTGACGAACCACCATGTTTTCGGCTACCTCGCAGAACGGTTCGATTTCCGCGTTGTTGGCGCCGTCATCCCTGGGGGGACCACCTTGGCAGCCCCAAGCGCTGCCGATCTGCGCAAGCTCAGCGAGGCCGTCCGTGACGCCGGTGTCCCAACTATCTTTGCCGAATCGTCCCAGCCCGACCGCCTGGTGCAAGTACTCGCCAGCGAGGCTGGCCTCAATGTGCGGGTCGCTGAACTGTTCACCGAATCGCTGACCGGCCCCGACGGAGGCGCAGCAACCTACCTGGACATGATGCGTGCCAACACGGAGCGGATTGTCCAAGGACTCAGGACTTGACCACATCGAATAACACACGCCCAGGCAGAACCCTGCCTGACAAAAATAGAATGAGGAACCGAAATATGATCTGCAAACGAAATACGCGCCTGGGAGGCATCGCCCTTGTTGCCGGGATGACGCTCTTGGCGTCCGCCTGCGCCAACAGCACGCCTGCCAGTAATACCCAAACCCCTGCCGCCTCCGCTTCGGCTGACGCGCTCGGACGTGTCGCCATCTCCTACCCGGGAGGCATCAGCATCCTCGACGGGAAGACTCTGAACGTCGTCAAGAAGTTCGACTCGGAGGAATTCACCAGGCTCAACGCCGCTGGCGACGGGCGGCACGTTTTCGTCACCACGAAAGCCGGCTTCCAACTACTGGACACGGTGGAACCCAAACTCACGGATCTCGTAGTGGACGCATCGGCTCCCGGCCACGTCGTGCGGCATGCAGGCAACACCGTCCTGTTCGACGACGGCACGGGTACCACAACCATCCTGAAAACCGCAGACCTAGCCAAAGCAGACGGCGCCCTACCCGAAACCCAAACTTACAAAGCTGACGCTCCGCACCATGGAGTATCAATCGTGTTGGAGGACGGGAAACTTCTTACCACCGTCGGTGACAAGACCTCCCGCACCGGCGCGGTTGCACTCGAATCACACCATGGCCACTGGGACAAGTTAGCTGAGAGCAAGGAATGCCCCGGCATCCATGGCGAAGGTACTGCAGCAGGCGAAGCTGTGATCTTTGGCTGCGAGGACGGTGCCTTGCTGTTCCACGATGGCAAGTTCGAAAAGTTCCAAGCACCGGATAAGTACGGCCGGATGGGCAACGCCTTCGTCTCCGAAACAAGCCCTATTGTGGTCGGGGACTACAAAACCGATCCAGACGCTGAAGGCTACCTCCTGAACTCAGTAGCCCTCATCGACACCCAGAAGCACAGCTTCAACGTCGTCAAGCTTCCCGAGACAGTGAAGTACACGTTCCGGGATATTGCCCGTGGACCGGGGGATCTGGCTTACATACTTTCCACGAACGGATCGATCCATGTTCTGGATCCCAAGGACGGGAAGATCGTCAACGAATTCCCCGTGATCGGGGCCTGGGAAGGTCCTGTCGATTGGCAGGACGCCCACCCCGCCATCGTTGTCAAAGGCAACACCGCCTACGTCACCGAACCGGCAGCAAGCACCGTACATTCGGTTGATCTGACCACCGGCAAGGTGACCGGGTCGGCCAAGTTGGACGTAGTGCCCAACGAAATCGCCATCACCCTCGGAGCGCACTGACCCTTCCTGCGTCGAGTCAAACAGCAGGTGCCGCACCCTCGTGGCGCGGCACCTGCTGTTCAATTAGATGCCGGCGGGGGAGCTGCTGTTCATGCGGTTCCACGGGGCTTGAGTTGGAGCTTATCGATGAGGCCTGGACTCCAGTTTTTGTTTCCGGCCACGGAATGTGTCCCGCCGTCCAGCATGCGGAACTGCGTCGGGCGCGCCGCACCCGGAAGCGACGTATTCGATTGGCGTCTACGGCAAATCTGCATTAAGCTGATCAGGTTGCTTCCGGGAACGAGAGTTCCCAGGAAACAGAAGTTTGGGGCTGTGGCGCAGCTGGTAGCGCACCTGCATGGCATGCAGGGGGTCAGGGGTTCGAGTCCCCTCAGCTCCACCAAAAACAAAAAAACCACCCGGCGGGTGGTTTTTTTGTTTCCGGGGTCTTGGCTGGGATCCGGCCGGTCCACATCAGGTCCGGCCGGAATCAGGTCCAGTCGGAGCGGCGAAGCGGGGGTTCGGCGCCACCCGGTCGTTGTACGAGAACCTGGTTTACGCCCGTAATTCCGGCCTCGAAGCCGAGGGCGCTGGACGCCATGTAAAGCCGCCAGATCCTCGCCCGCCCCAGGCTCGTCAGCCTCACAGCCTCGTCCCAGTTGGCTTCTAGGCGGCGCACCCACGCACGCAGCGTCAGCGCGTAATGCCTGCGCAGGGCCTCGACGTCGAGGATTTCCAGGCCGCCGGCCTCCAGGGCGCTGACCATTTCGCCCAGGCTGATCATTTCGCCGTCCGGGAAAACGTAGCGGGGAATGAAGGAGTCCGGGTCCGGGCTGGTAGGGCCGGCATTCCAGGAGATCGCATGGTTCAGCAGCCGGCCACCGGGCTTAAGCAGGTTGTACAGCCGGGACACGTAGCCCGGGGTCTGTTCGCGACCCACGTGTTCGGACATGCCGATGGAGCTGATGGCGTCGAAGGGGCCGTCGTCCACGTCGCGGTAGTCCTGGACCCTGATATCGATTCTTTCCGTCAGGCCGGCGTCCGCTGCTCTTTTGCGCGCCATGACTGCCTGTTCGCTCGAGAGCGTTACCCCGACCACGCTGACCCCGTAACGTTCCGCGGCGTGGAGGGCGAAACTGCCCCAGCCGCAGCCGACGTCCAGTACCCTCATGCCTGGTTGCAGCCCGAGCTTGCGGCACACGAGGTCGATCTTGGCTTCCTGGGCGGCGTCGAGCCCGGCCACCAGGCTGTCGGGGGAGCCATCCCCGGGACCATCACCTGAGGGATCCGAGCCTGAGCTGGTGCCCCATACTGCGCAGGAGTAGACCATGGACGGTCCCAGAACCAGTGCATAGAAGTCGTTGCCGACGTCGTAATGATGCGAGATCGCGGCGGCGTCCCGGCGCTTGGAGTGCATGCGCCCTGCCTTCCGGACACGCGCCTCTTCCGGCGGAGGGGTGGGATTGGGTCCAAGGGCCCCTAGCCTGATCGCCGTCTTCAGCAATGTCCAGACTTCAGCCGGCGTGAGGGGCTTGAACGGTCCTGGCTCGGCGAACTTTCCCATGGAGCTAAGGGCCGTGAAGGCTGCGAAGATGTCCCCTGGCGCATCGATGTCGCCGGCAACGTATGCCCGGCTCAGCCCAAGCTGGCCCGGGGACCAGAGGATCCGCCGAAGGGCGCGCCGGTTACGGAACTCCAGCACGGGGGCCGCAGACGGGCCAGCCTCGGATCCGTCCCACGCCTTGAGCCGGAACGGGATTTCCTTTGTTCCCAGGACAATGCCCAGCGCCCTGGCCAGCCTTGATGCAGCAGTGGTGTTTTTCATGATGGGTGACCTCTCTTCCGCCATGCGCCTACAGTACGGCGGCGGTGGGCACATGTCAGCGATTGCGGGACACTTTTCTGTCTGCGCTGGCAAGTAATGAAGCCCGATTATCATTGGGAGGTGACTGACACGCTTCCTCCTTGTCCTGCCTGCTCAAGCCCGTTCGCCTACGAGATGGGCGCACTCCTGGTCTGCCCGGAATGCGGCAACGAGTGGGCCCCGGAAGCCGGCGGCGACGACGACGGGGCAGCGACGGAAGCGCGAGTGATCAAGGACGCGGTAGGCAACGTCCTGGCCGACGGCGATACAGTCACCGTCATCAAGGACCTCAAGATCAAGGGCAGTTCCAGTGTGATCAAGGTAGGCACGAAAGTGCGCGGCATCCGGCTGCTGGATGGCGTGGGCGACCACGACATCGACTGCAAAGTGGATGGGGTCGGTCCCATGCAGCTCAAATCCTCCGTAGTGAAAAAGGCCTAGCCGGGAGCCCGAAGCGATGGAGAAGCAGTTGGTGGACGTTGCGGTGATCGGTGCTGGGCAGGCCGGGCTCTCGGCGGCATATCACCTGCAGCGCCGGGGATTCAGCCCTGCCGGTGCCCTTGGCGCCGCGACATATGCCGTGTTCGACGCCGAGGAGGGCCCGGGAGGTGCCTGGCGGCACCGCTGGAAAAGCCTCCGGATGGCCACGGTCAACGGCATCAGCGACCTCCCGGGCATCGCCAAGCCAGTGGTGGACCCAGCAGAACCCAGCTCGGAGTTCCTGGCACGCTACTTTGCCGGCTATGAGCAGGACCTCGGACTAGCCATCAGGCGGCCGGTCAAAGTCACGGGCGTCACGCGGGAAGACGCAGACCCCCACGGCCGGCTGGGCATCACCACCTCCGACGGCGACTGGTCCGCGAAAGCGGTCATCAACGCCACGGGCACCTGGACCAGGCCGTTCTGGCCCATCTACCCGGGACAGTTCACCTTCCGGGGCAGGCAACTGCACGTGGCCGATTATGTTGCAGCGGAGGAGTTCCGCGGCCTGCACGTCATCGTGGTTGGCGGAGGTATTTCCGCCGTCGGCCTCCTGGACGAAATCTCCCAAGTGACCACCACGAGCTGGTTTACCCGCAGGGAGCCAGAATGGAGGGACGCCGAGTTCGACGCCCAGGCCGGCCACAACGCCGTAGCGCTGGTGGAGGAGCGGGTGCGCCAGGGGCTGCCGCCGCAAAGCGTGGTGGCGGTCACCGGCCTGATCTGGACGCCCGCCCTGCGCGCGGCGGCCAGGAGGGGTGCGCTGGACCGGCGTCCGATGTTCACGTCCATCGAACCCGACGGCGTCCGGTTGCCGAATGGTGAACTGCTCGTCGCTGACGTGATCTTGTGGGCTACCGGGTTCCGCGCCGAACTTGAACACCTCGCTCCGCTGCATCTCCGTGGTCCCGGCGGCGGCATCGCCATGGACGGCACGCAAGTGGCGGCGGAACCCCGCGTCCACTTGGTGGGCTATGGGCCGTCGTCGTCCACCATCGGCGCCAACAGGGCAGGGCGGGCAGCTGTGGCGGCCATCCTGAAGTTGCCCGGAGTTCACTACGAAACCTCCACGGCCCTATCCAGTGAAAAGGCGGCACCAGCCAGTGGTACAAAACACTCTTGAGGATGTCTTCGGGGCGCTCCGGCGGCGACCGGACGTGGAGGCCCCGAATCTCCAGGCCTGGGATGCCACGGACAGGCTCCTGCTGGAGACGGCGGCGGACCGGGCAGGTGCCGGCAGCAACGTGGCCGTCATCGGTGACCGCTATGGTGCCCTCACTCTGGGCGCCCTGGCGACGCTGGGTATACGCACGGTGCGCGTCCACCAGGACCTCATCACCGGCGAGCGGGCCCTCAGGAACAACGCCGCGGCCCTCGGCCTGGACTCAACGCCGCCGGAACCGGGGACGGGGAAGCGTTTCGAGCAGCTGCCGCTGGGGAAGGAACTGCTCACCGGCGCAGACCTCGTCCTGCTGCAACTGCCGAAGACCCTGGCAGAACTGGACCAGATCGCCGGGGCAGTGGCACGATACGCCGCACAGGGGGCGGTGCTCCTGGCCGGCGGCCGGGTCAAGCACATGTCGTTAGGCATGAACGCAGTATTGGAACGGCATTTCGGGACCGTCCAGCCGCAGCTTGCCCGCCAGAAGTCCCGAGTCATCGTCGCAGCGGACGCAAGGGAAGCGTCAGGGCCGGAGCCGGTTCCCGTGGTGGAGCACCTGGCCGAACTCGACCTGGACGTTGCCGCTCACGGCGCCGTCTTCGCAGGGCACAGGCTGGACATCGGCACGAGGTTCCTGCTGACGTTCCTGCCCGCGATGCCCGCTGCCGGGCACGCAGTGGACCTGGGGTGTGGCACGGGGATCCTGGCCGCCATGTACGCCAGGCAGAATCCGGGTTCCGTGGTCACCGCCACCGACCAGTCGGCCGCCGCCGTCGCATCCGCGGCAGGCACCGCTGCAGCCAACGGCCTTTCGGACCGCATGAAAGTCCTCCAGGACGATGCAATGAGCACGCTCCCGGACGCCAGCGTGGACCTCATCCTGCTGAACCCGCCCTTCCACCTTGGCGCCACCGTCCATGCGGGCGCCGGAATCAAGATGTTTGAAGCTGCCGGCAGGGTCCTCACCCCGGGCGGTCAACTATGGACCGTCTTCAACCGGCACCTGAACTACCTGCCCGCACTCGAACGGCTGGTGGGCCCCACCGCAGTCAAGGGCCAAAACCCGAAGTTCACGGTTGCAGTCAGCACGAGGCGGTCATCCCGGCAGCAAGGGGCCGCGCCGCGACCCCGCCTCCACATGTGGGCGGATGACAAGGGGTAACGTACCATTCAGACATCATTTAGTGACGAAGACGTTTAGGGGAAATCCGTGTCCGAGATCCGGCAGCCATCGCCTAGGCGCGGCACCAACCTGCCGCGGATGGGGGACTTCAACCTCACGGTCATTCTTGACGCCATCCGCAGGTCCTCCGGTGGCCTCAGCCGAGTGGAGCTCGCACAGATTGTGGGGCTCTCACCGCAGACAATTTCCAACATCTCCCGTCGGCTGCTGGACCAGCACCTGATTGTGGAAGCCGGCAAGGAAGGCAGCGGCCCGGGCAAGCCGCGCACCATACTGCGCCTGAACCCCTCGGGCATGTACGCGATCGGCGTCCACCTGGACCCCGCCGTAACAACCTTCGTAGTGCTTGACCTCGTAGGCGCCGTAGTGCAGCACTCACGGATCAAGACGCCGGGCGGAAACGATCCTGCAGCCGTGATCTCAACCATTGCCATGGAGATTGGGCAGCTTGTCACTGAATCCGGAGTGGATACTGCCAAGATCGCAGGCCTTGGCCTGGCCGCTCCCGGCCCCATCGACCTCGACAACGGCACGGTCGTGGATCCGCCACTGTTGCCCGGGTGGGACAGGGTTGAACTTCGCAATGCACTGGCCGAGGCCACCGGCTACTCGGTCCTGGTGGATAAGGACGTTACCAGCGCCGCCGTCGCCGAAACGTGGGCGGGCGGCCCCAGCGGCGCGGGCAGCTTCATCTTTATGTACATGGGTACCGGTATCGGCTGCGGCATTGTGCTCAATGATGAAGTGGTCCGCGGAACGTCGGGCAATGCCGGCGAAATCGGGCATATCGTGGTGGATCCAGATGGCCCCGTGTGCGACTGCGGCCTGCGTGGCTGCGTGAAGTCCTCGGCGATCCCGCAGGTGCTGGTGGCTGAGGCAGAAGCCGCCGGCATTCTCGACGGTTCCCGCACGGACAACAGCGGTGCCGTTGTCCAGCAGAGCTTCTCGCGGCTCTGCGACCTCGCTGATGAAGGAAACACGCAGGCCCTCGCCATCATCGACAAATCGGCAGTGCTCGTGGCCCGCGCCGTATCGGTGGTCACCAACACCCTTGATGTGGAGCGCGTTGTCTTCGGCGGGCCATACTGGAGCCGGCTGTCCGAGCGGTACCTGGACAAAATCCCGGCCCTCTTGGACGCCAACAGCGCAGCCCGCCTCATCCATACCATCGAGGTAGTAGGAACCGGGGTAGGAGAGGACGTGGGCGCCATCGGTGCGGCTTGCCTCGTCCTGGAGCATACGCTGGCACCCCGGGCACAGCGCCTCCTTTTGGAGAGTTGAACCGGGCGCCTTGCCCGCGGCAGGGTGCACATCTAGCATTTGGATATCGCCGCGGCTGGGGGCCCGCAGACAACGGGGACTGCAGCCATTTACTGAATGGAGCACCATGCGTCGCCGGGCCCTGAGCATAACCTCCCTGATCGCTGCCGCAGCCTTGGCGCTGTGTGCCTGTTCCCCGGCGGCCCCCGCTGACCAGGCCAAGACCCTGAAGGTGGTCTACCAGAAGACGGATTCCTTCGTCGCACTGGACGACCTCTTCCAGTCAGCCAAGGCTGAGTTCGAAGCCGCCAACGACGGCGTCACAGTGGAACTGCAGCCCATCCAGGCCAACGATGACGACTACGGCACGAAGCTGGCCCTTGCCCTCCGGTCGCCGTCCACCGCTCCGGATGTCTTCTACGAGGACACCTTCAAAGTCCGCTCCGACGTGGATGCGGGCTTCCTGCTGAAGCTTGACGACCACCTGGCGCACTGGAAGGACTGGGACACCTTTGACGACGCCGCGAAGGCTGCGGGGCTGGGTGACGACGGCGGCACGTACGCGGTGCCGCTCGGCACCGATACGCGTGCCATCTGGTACAACAAGAAAGTCCTCGCCGCTGCCGGCGTCAGCCTCCCGTGGGAGCCTCGGACCTGGCAAGACATCCTTGAGACCGCGCGGAAAATCAAAGCCAGCGACCCCACGGTAGTGCCCTTCAACATGTATGCGGGCAAGGGCACCGCGGAAGGTACCGTGATGCAGAGCTTCTATGAGTTGCTGTACGGCACCGGCGACGAACTGTATGACGCAGACGCCAAAAAATGGGTAGTGGGCTCGGACGGCTTTACGGATTCTCTGGCGTTCCTCAAGACCCTCTACGACGAACAACTGGCCGTTTCCCCGGCCGAAGCACTCGACGCGAATGTGTGGAAGAAGGTGTTCGGGGAATGGCTCCCGCAGGGGAAGATGGGGGCCACCGTGGAAGGGTCCTACGCGCCGTCGTTCTGGCAGGAAGGCGGCAGCTACGAATGGCCGGAGTACGGCACGGACATGGGCGTAGCGGCGTTCCCCACCAAGGATGGACAGGCACCCGGCGGAGTCAGCATGTCCGGGGGCTGGACGCTGGCCGTCGGAGCAGGCACCAAGGACCCGGACCTTGCCTTTGACTTCCTGGCCACCGCGCTGAACCAGAAGAACTCGCTGGCATTCAACGTCGCCAGCTCCCAGATCGCGGTCCGCGAGGACGTCGCGTCCGACGCCGGCTACCAGTCGGCAAATCCGTTCGTGAAAGACGTCTCCGAGCTTGTGTCCGTCACGCATTACCGTCCGGCAACGGCCGACTACCCGCGGATCTCCGCCGCTGTGCAGGAAGCCACCGAAGCGGTGATCACCGGCTCGAAGACCCCGGAACAGGCCTCTGCGGACTATGACGCCGCAGTGGAAGGCATCGTGGGCGGCGACAAGACCGTCCGGAAGTAGCCTGTGCCGGTTCTTCCCCTCCAGCGTCCGCGGTCCACACCGCGGATGCCCGCCCGGCTGCGGCGCAAGGCACGCCTGTTGCCGGTGCTTCCTGCCATCCTGCTCCTGCTGGTATTCCTGGCCGGTCCTGTGCTGTGGGCGTTCCACGCATCCTTCACCAACGCCGCACTGACCGGACGCAACGCGCGCAGTCCCGGCTGGGTGGGCCTGGATAACTACCAGCGGCTGGTGACGGACCCGGTCCTGCCGCTCTCGCTTGTCCTGACGGTTCTCTTCGTCGGGGGGTCGGCCATCCTGGGGCAGAACCTGCTCGGACTCACTATTGCGGTGCTGATGAAGCAGGCGCGGAAGCCCGTTGCCGCCGTCGTCGGAACGGCGGTGGTGGCCGCCTGGGTGCTTCCGGAGATTGTGGCAGCGTTTGCCGCGTACGCGTATTTCAGCCGCGACGGGACGCTGAACCAGCTGCTGGGATGGCTGGGCCTTGGCCAGCCGGATTGGCTCTACTCGTTCCCGATGGTGGCGATCATGCTGGCCAACGTCTGGCGGGGGACCGCTTTTTCCATGCTGGTGTACCGCGCCGCGCTCGACGACATCCCTGCGGACGTGACAGAGGCGGCGCTGATGGACGGTGCCGGCGGCTGGCAGCGCCTGGCCTTCATCACACTCCCCATGATCCGGAGCAGTATAGCTACCAACCTGATGCTTATCACGCTGCAGACACTGGCCGTCTTCACGCTCGTCTGGGTCATGACAGCCGGCGGGCCCTCGAATTCCAGCACAACGCTGCCCGTGCTGGCGTACGTTGAGGCATTCAAGTTCGGGGACATCGGTTATGGCACGGCGGTGGCGTCCGTGCTGATCCTGATCGGGGCTATCTTCGGCGCGGCCTACGTCCGCCTCCTCCGTCAGGGCAAGCCATGACGACGGCGGCACAGGCCTCCCGGCGCGCACGGCAGGCCGGGCCCTCCCGCAGCCGCCGGCGTGCCAGGCTTCCGGCGGACGCAGCCCTGCTGCTGATCGGGGCATGCTTTGTGCTGCCGCTGCTGTGGCTGGTGTTCGCGTCCCTGGACGCGGGTGCGGGCCACCAGACGCGGATTCCGGGCGAAGTGTCGCTGGAGAACTTTGCCGCGGTCATGACGCCGGGCCTGCTGTTCCAGCCCCTGTGGAACAGCATGGTGCTCTCCGCAGGCACGGCGGCTGTCAACCTCGCCGCCGCAGTGCTGGCGGCCTACCCGCTCTCCCGCTACCAGTCCAGGTTCAACAGGCCGTTCCTGTACGCTGTCCTGTTTGGCACGTGCCTCCCCGTCACCGCCATCATGGTGCCGGTCTACGGGCTGTTCGTCCAGCTCGAACTGTTGGACTCCATGCCAGCCACAATTTTCTTCATGGCCACCACCACGCTCCCGATGGCTATTTGGATGACCAAGAATTTTATGGACGCTGTGCCTGTTTCACTCGAGGAGGCCGCGTGGGTCGACGGCGCTTCCGGGCTGACCGCCCTGCGCACCATCGTCCTTCCGCTCATGCGCCAAGGCCTGGGCGTGGTGTTCATCTTTGTCTTCATCCAGGCGTGGGGGAACTTCTTCGTCCCGTTCGTGCTGCTGCTGTCCGAGGCTCGGCAGCCCGCCGCAGTTTCCATCTTCAGCTTCTTCGGACAGCACGGCGCAGTGGCCTACGGCCAGCTGGCAGCGTTTTCCATCCTCTATTCAGTTCCGGTCCTCGCCCTGTATGTCATCGTGGCGCGCGGCGCCGGCAGTTCCTTCGCACTGACCGGGGCCATGAAGGGGTGAACCAGCAAGGCCGTCAGCACAAGGGCCATCGATGCCAACCGGGGCTAGGGCGCGGCTGCCCGGACGTCGTCCAGCAGCACCGTTACCGGTGCGTTCGTCGCTGAGCCGGAGAGGTACGTCATGATCCCGAGACTGCCCGATACCTGCAGGGCTGCCGTCGAGTCAGTAACACTGCGCTGCCACGTGGTCGGCTCTGCCGTGCCGAGCTCCCAGACGCGTGCACGGACAGTGGTGGGGTTTGTGCCGCTGACCTGCAGCCGGATTCCCAGCCGATCGCCAACAGCGTAGTTCAGTCCTGGGATTGCCGCGCCGCTGGCGATGGTTGTTTCGGCCCCGTTGGCCGCAGTACGCACTAGCGTGAGGTTGACGCTGCCCGTTGACGTAAGGCTCACTTTCGCCCGATATTCGCCGCTGCCGGAAACCCGCCGCCCAATAACGGAGACATAGAGTCCGTTGCCTGTCGCAGGCTTGTCCGTTGCGAAGGACAGGGACAGGTCCGTGGCAGCTGACGAGACCGAGCCAAGGTACGCGTTGTTCCCCACGGCGGGCGCAGAGATGCGGATCCTGCCCGTTCCGCCGGACACGGAATAGGCGGAGGAACTGCCGGTAGTCGTCCAGGGACCGCCGACGTCTGCGGAACCAAGCCCGTTGGTGACTGTCCTGCCGAACGCGTCCGAGGCCAACAGGGGCGTGGCCCCGACGGTCACCTGCGTGTTGGTGGAGGCCGTGGCACCGGCGTTGTCAGTCACGGTGAGCGTGACAGTGTACGTCCCGGCTGCGGCATAGGTCCGTGATGCCGTGGCAGAGCTGGCGGTGGTTCCATCACCGAGGTCCCACGCATGCGACGTTATGGATCCATCCGGATCCGAGGATGCGGAGCCGTCAAAACTGCACTGCAGCGCCGTGCAGCTGCTGGTGAAGGAAGCTACGGGTGAAGCGTTTCCAGTGCCGGGAACGATGCTGAAATCATCCTGGAAGCTGCCTGCTGTGGCTACAAAACGTCCCGTGAGTGAGGTCTCAGTGAACTGCAGGTCCAGCAACCCGTGGCTTGGGCTGGCGTTGAGCCCCGAATAGGCAGCGAAATAGGGAGCCTCAGGATCCGCGGCGTTGACATCCCTCAACGCCACTCCGCCGGTGCCCACCGTCGTGAAGACGGTTCCTGTGCCTTTGGAAAGTGCGTTGTCGGCGTCCCGCACACAGTCAGCGTCATAGGTACCCGGGACGAGCCCGGTGCAGCCGGTCCCGGTGGCAAGTTGCTTACTGCGCTGATACAGATGCTCGTGGCCGTTCATCACCAGATCCACCTTTTTAGTCACCATCAGGTTGGTGATGTCGGCCCCGGCTACGCAACTGTATATCCCCACGGACAGGCACGGCGTGTGCATTCCGACAACGACCCAGGGGATGGAGGCGGCCCTGGCGCCATCGATGGCTGCTGACGTCCAGTTGTAGCGTGTGCTGCCGGCCGAGTAGTTCCAGGTTCCATCGGAGAAGGGAATACCCGGGGATATCATGATGAACCTGGCTACGGGGTCCTGCTGAGGGACGTCCACGTAGTACTGGCGGCCGTAGGTGCCGATCACGCCCGGCAATTGATTTGGCAGGCAAGCGGCAAAGTCGTTGATGTTTCCGTTCTGGCCATTGCTTTCGTGGTTTCCTGACACCAGTTCGAACGGAAACCCCGCACCTGCATTCGACGTCACAAGATCGCACCAGGCCTGTTCCGCGCCCGTGGCCCCGTACGACAGGTCACCGAGGGCAAAATGGAGGTCGGGCGCGATGGCACCGATCCTTGCCAGGACACCCGAAGCGGCCGCACTCGAGGAATAGTCGCCCGCCGTGGTCACGTGCAGCTGTCCGGGAACTGCCGGGATCACTGCCGCCAGCGCCGAAGGTTCTCCGTCGACGACGACGGGCGCCGCCTGCAGCTCAGGCGATGCTGTCTGCCACACGCTCAGCCCCGGAAGCGATCCCAGGATCAAAGCGGCGCTGGCCACTGCGACGGCTGCAAATCTGCCATTGCCCATAGCGGACTCCTACTACCCGGAGTTCCGGCGCAAGTCCGGTGCCAAGGCCCGAGCTGGGCTGAGACGCCCGTTTCAGTCCGCGGGTACCGGACAACGGGCGTGAGACCACACGTGGCGTATATGCCAAATAGTAGTGCCGGGCAGGAACGCTGCATAGGCTCCGGAAGCCGCTGGCGTCCGGTGCATGGCACTCAGTCGATATCCTCGACCACTACTCCAAAAGGAATGCTGTCGTCGAGGTGGGCCTGATGGCCGGTGGGACCCACGTTGTAGGTGACCCGGACCCCGTGCAGCTGGTCGGCAGCGGACTGCTGCAGGACAGGCTTGACGGCAAGGATGAAGCTCTCGCTCTTGTCGGCGAGGAACTGCTTGTAACTGGCTGGAAGCTCGCTCATTGCAACAGAATAGACCTGAGGGCCACGGATGGGGAGGGGTCCCCATTGCACGGGTTGCCACTGGTGGCTTGGATAGTATGGCGGGCGGGGTGCAGTCGGCAGGCAACGGCCTGCCGCCCCGGCCAACCAGGGGGAATCCAGTGCTTCAGACCAGTACATCCGCGAGAATAGAACCGGCGGAACTGGCCCGCGCGCAGCAAGTCGTGGCGAACATCTCCCGAAGCTTCGACGCGAAGGTCGTAGGGCAGTCCCGGCTGCGTGAATCGCTCCTGATAGGCCTGATGACCGGCGGGCACATCCTGCTGGAGAGCGTCCCGGGCCTGGCCAAGACCACGGCGGCGCAGACGGTGGCGGAGTCCGTGAGCGCCGAGTTCCGCCGGATCCAATGCACCCCGGACCTGTTGCCCAGTGACATCGTCGGCACTCAGATCTACGACGCCGCCAAGGGAACCTTCATTACCCAGTTGGGGCCCGTCCACGCCAACATCGTCCTCCTCGATGAGATCAACCGCTCCAGCGCCAAGACCCAGAGCGCCATGCTGGAAGCCATGCAGGAGCGGCAGACGTCCATCGGGGGACAGGAGTACAAGCTTCCGTCGCCGTTCCTGGTGCTCGCGACGCAAAATCCGATCGAGCAGGAGGGCACCTATCAGCTGCCCGAAGCCCAGATGGACCGCTTTATGCTCAAGGACGTGCTGGACTACCCCTCACCGGCAGAGGAAGCAGAGATCATCCGGCGCATCGACGCAGGGGTCTACACGCCGGAGCAGATTCCGGCGGCGGCTGCGTCCCTGGATGCCGTGGTGGGGGTCCAGGAACTGGTGAAGCGCATCTATATTGATCCGGCCATTATTAACTACATCGTGGGCTTGGTGTTCGTGACGCGTAATGCCGGGCAGTACATCGACCGGCGGCTGGCAGGCTTCATCGAATTCGGCGCCAGCCCCCGCGCCAGCATCGCGTTCAGCCAGGCGGCGCGGGCAGTGGCCCTCATCAACGGCCGCGACCACGTCATCCCGGAGGACGTCAAATCCCTCGCGCACCGGGTGCTGCGGCACCGCCTCATCCTGGGCTTCGAAGCAGTGGCGGAGGAAGTACCGGTCGAGACCGTAGTTGATGCCATCGTGGCATCCGTCCAGATACCCTGAGCACCAGGTGACCAGTCTGCTTACGCGCGTGAAGTCGAAGATGTCCATCTTCGCGCACCGGAAAGCCCGCGGCATCCTTGACGGCGAGTACGGTTCAGTATTCCGGGGCCGCAGCCTGGACTTCGACGACCTCCGGGCGTATGTTCCGGGGGATGAGGTCCGGGACATCGACTGGAAGGCCTCCGCCCGCCACGGCTCCCCGCTGATCAAGCGCTACGTGGCCGTACGGCGGCAGACCCTTATGCTGATTGCCGATACCGGCCGGAACATGGCGGCCGGATCCCGCGACGGCGAACCCAAGAAGGACATCGCCGTGATGGCCCTTGGCGTCATGGCTTACCTGGCACACCGGCACGGCGACGTGGTGGGACTGGTCTGTGGCGATGCCTTTGGTTCCCGCACCATTCCGGCCAAGGCTGGGGAAGCCCACTTGGAACGGCTGCTGCAGGAGGTCCACTCCCGGGCCAGCCTGGACAGCGGACCCAGCCGGCTCGAAGAGCAACTTCGCCATGTGGCGCGCACCGTCAAGGGACGGAACCTGCTGTTCGTCGTCGCAGACGAGCTGGCCGCAGACCCCGGCCTGGAGCAGGTGCTCCGCCGGCTGCGGGCGCAGCACGAGATCCTGTGGCTCACCATCCGCGACGCCCACCTTGCCGGCGCCGGGCCCGCGGAAGATGCGTTCAGTGTCGTGGACGCTTCGCCGCTGCCCAGCCGGATCGCCGAGTCATCCGGCGTAGCTGCCGCATATGCAACGGCCACAGCGGGACGGGACGCCGGCCGGCATGCCATGCTGCGCAGCGTCGGGATTTCCGAGGGCCGCGTGGCCAACAGCCAGGAAGTCATGACTGAACTGTTTGCCTTGCTGGAACGGCACCGGCGTGCAGGATAACGGCGGGTTCTACGCACCGCTTCAGTACAGCCCGCTCTGGCTGTGGGCGGGCATCGGGTTGCTGGTCCTCGTCGTGGGCTGGTACTTCTTTGTTTACCTGAGCACCCGTGAACGCCCGGTGCCGGCGGCAGCGCCGCGGTTCACGCCGCCGTCGGACATCCACAGCCTCAAGGAAGCGTACCTGCAGAGGATCGATGCCGTGGAAGCCGAGGCAGCAGCCGGACGGCTGACGTCCCGGGCGTCCCATCAGGAACTCAGCCTCCTGGTCCGGAAGTTTACCCGCGACGTCACGGGCGTTGATGCCCCCAGGATGACCCTGGCGGAGCTGGACAGCCATCCCCTGCCCGCAGCGGCCACAGCCGTTGGCGTGCTCTACCCCGGCGAGTTCGGCGCGGAACCGCTGCCGCCGCTGGCCCGGTCAGCCGAGACGGCCCGCCAGTCGGTGCGCTCATGGAACTGATGTTCTGGTGGCTCCTTCCCATCGCAGCGGCCGCGTCAGCCGGTGCCGCCTGGCTGGTGTTCCGCAAGGACTCCCGGGACAACGCCCGACGGCGGCCTGTTGCCCACGCGGACCGCCTCACCGCGCTGCCCGAGTACCAGCGCGCCCTCCGGCGGTACCGGCGCTGGCTTGCGGTCGCGGCGCTCGCGGCCCTGACCCTGGTGGTATCGGCTGCCATCGCCACGGCCCGGCCCGTAAACATGACCACCATCCGGCCCGAGCAACACAACCGGGACATCATCCTGTGCCTGGACGCGTCCGGATCCATGAGCAGCGCCGACGCCGAAGTGGTGGAGGTCTTCACCGAACTAGCCGCCGACTTCGACGGTGAACGGATTGGGCTCACGATCTTCGACAGCAGCGCGGTCCAGGTCTTTCCCCTGACCGATGACTACAGCTATGTGCAGGAGCAACTGACAATGGCGAAGGACGCCTTCAACGGTGAAGCCGGGAGCTCAGGCTTCCTGGACGGCACCTGGAATGGGCGCGGCTCGTCCCTGATCGGCGACGGACTGGCCAGCTGTGTGGAGAGCTTCCCGGCTACCGACGCCACGCCCCAGAGCAATATGCCTGCAGCCAAGACGCCTCCGCGCTCGCGGTCAGTGGTGCTGGCGACCGACAACTTTCTTTCCGGCGATCCGATCTTCACGCTGGAACAGGCGGGTGCGCTCGCCAAGGAACGGGACATCCGCGTCTACGCCCTGAACCCCGGCGACTTCGACTACGGTACTGACTCCAAACAGCCGGGTGCCTTGCTCAGGGCCACGGCCGAAACCACCGGCGGAGCCTACTACGCGCTGGACAGCCCGGAGGCCGTGGCAGGCATCGTCCGGGACGTCCAGGCAACAGAAGCAGCCGCCATCCAGGGTGCGCCCCGTGCCGTGGTCTCGGACCGTCCGGACCTGCCCCTGGCGCTCGCACTCCTCTCCGGCCTGGTCCTGGCCGGCGCGTCCTGGCGGCTCAGGCCATGACGCTGCTTCCGGTTCTGCCAGCATGGGTGATGCTGCCACTGACCGCCGCCGTCGTGCTGTTCCTGGGTTGGCAGGTCATCAGTGTCCGACGGCGGAACCCCCGCCGGGGGCCGGGCTCAGGCCGCGACGGGGTGCTCCGCGGGATACTCGTGCTGCTCGTTGTGGGGGCGGCGCTTCGGCCGGGCATCCCGGGCGGAAGCGCGGAGGCGGCGACGGCGGACATCAACGTCTTCTTTGTTGTCGACACCACCAGCAGCATCGCCGCCGAGGACTACGGAGATTCCCTGCCACGGCTGGAGGGAGTCCGTGCGGACATCAGTGCCATTGCCGAACGCCTGGCCGGTGCGCGCTTTTCGCTGATCACCTTTGACACCAACGCTGCCGTCCGGATGCCGCTGACCACTGACACGTCCGCACTGGACACCTCGTCACCGTGCTGGAACCGCAGGTCGCGGCCTATTCCAAAGGAAGCAGCGTCACCGTGGCGGCGAAACTGCTGGACGAGCGGCTCCGGGCTGCCCGCGACAGCCATCCCGAACGGCCGCGCATCGTTTTCTATCTCGGTGACGGGGAACAGACCAGTGGAAAACCCCCTGCACCGATGCGCGTGGACACGGGGCTGGTCAGCGGGGGAGCCGTGCTGGGCTACGGGACAGCCGAGGGCGGACGGATGAAGGAAAACACCGGGCCAGGCCCCGACGACGCAGGCTACATCCGCGACAGAAGCGGCGGGACCGGCCGGGACGCCCTCTCCATGCTGGACGAGGCCCAGCTCCGGCGCATCGCAGCCGACCTCGAGGTTCCCTATGTGCACCGTTCGGCAGGTGACGCTGCCGCGCCCATGCTGCAGGACGCCAATCCCGGCGCCCTGCAGCGCGGGGAAGGGGACAACAGCCTTGAAGGGCGGATGGAACTGTATTGGATCCTGGCGGCCGGGGCGTTCCTGCTGGCCCTCCGGGAAACGGTCCTGGTGCTGCGGCAGTTGCGTGAACTCCGGCCGTTGAGTCAGCACAGGAAGTTGGGTCACACAGGGCCGCCAAGCCAGCCCGGGCCGTCACAAACTTCGCCGTCCAGCCGTGACCGCCAACCTGTGCAGGGGGCATCTAAGTGAACCCGGATCATTCTTCGACGGCGGCCACCTTGCTCAGGCGCCGGAGGCTCCTTCTTCTCTGGTCCGGTTTGCCCGTGCTCCTGGTCCTTTGCCTGTCAGTTAAGCTGCTTAGCCTCGGCGTTCTCGCGGGCCAGGCGGCCACGGGATTTGAACACCGTGATGCCGACGCGGTGGGCTCCGCAGCGGCGGGGTTGGGCACCGTCAATGTCATCGAACCGCACAAGGCACCTTTCGCCGCGGGGGACGCCCGGGCCCTGGCCGGGGACTTCGAGGCAGCACGGAAACGTTTTGAGGAGGCCCTGGCGCTCACCGGGCCAAATGATGACTGCGTCATCCGCGTCAACCTGGTACTCAGCATCGAACAGCTTGGTGATGCCCGGCTGGCTGCCAAGGACCCGACGGCGGCAGGGCAGCTTTTCGCCGAAGCGCTGGCCGTCGTGGACGCCGCGCCTGACGGCTGCCTGGCGTCCTCCGACCAGTCGGCCGCCCCGGCCCCGGGAGAGAAGCTGGACCAGGCAGAAGCCCGGCTCCGGCAAAAATCCGAGGACGCCAAGGCCGGGGAGGGTGCGGGGGAGCAGCCCGAAGGCGAAAAACCGCAGGCTCCGGCAGAGCCCGATCCTGGGCAGCAAACCCAGCTCGAGGAGCTCAAAGACAGCGCCCGGAACTCCCAGCTGGAACGCAACAACGGCCAGGAACGCGACGAGTACCTCAGGGACGGCGATTACGGCGCAGGACCGGACAAGCCCTGGTAGCCGCCACAGTGGCGAACAAAATTCTGTGGCACCGTGAAATACGGCGTAAAGCTGCGTCTTAATTCGGCGGCCAACTTGAACGCTTCCGGAAGGACTCCTAGAGTTCTATACAAGTTACCGCGGTAACGTGTCAGCGATCCTCCGTTACGGAGGGTGTGGGTGCCCCCATGTGGGCCTGACATTTGCTCACGGACAACTTCATTCCAGGCGTAACAGTCGCGGCTGCGTCCTAGTGGAGTTCCTTCCGTGTTCCCCAAACTCAATTCATTGACGGCAATACAGTCGCAACGTCGACGTACATCGCCGCCAATGGCCCAAAGCCAAGGACGCAAATGTCACCACCAAGCCTTATTGACACCCATCCCAACCTCTCAGATACCGCCCCGGTGGCGCTTTCCTATGAGCTCTTCCCGCCCCGGTCCCCGGCTGCCGCCGAATCGCTGTGGAACACCATCCGTGAGCTTGAGACCACCGACCCGGACTACGTCGCCGTCACCTACGGTGCCAGCGGCTCCAACCGGGACACCGCCCTCGAACTCATCCACCGGCTGGTCCAGGAAACCACGCTGCGGCCCCTGGCCCACCTGACCTGCGTCGGCAACACGCCGCTGGAACTGGCTGAGATCATCGGTGAACTGCTGGACACCGGCGTGCGCGGCATCCTCGCCCTTCGCGGCGACATGCCCAAGGACGGCGGGAAGCCCGCCGAGGGATCGTTGACCTACGCGCAGGATCTGATTGAACTGATCAGGCGTGTGGAGCAGCGGCGTTCGGCCTTGCTGTGCGCCGGCAAGATCGCTGTCGGCGTCGCCGCTTATCCCACGCGGCATCCGGAGTCGCCCAGCGAGGAACACGACGTTGAGGTGCTGCTCGCCAAGCAGCGGTCCGGGGCAGACTTTGCCATCACCCAGGTTTTCTTCCACGCGGGGCAGTACGCGGAACTGGTCACCCGGGCCCGGCGGGCCGGCGTCACCATCCCGATCATTCCGGGCGTTATGCCCCTCACCAGCCTCCGCCGCGTTACACGGCTTGGTGAACTGACCGGCGTTGAGCCGTCCCCCGAGCTCATGGAACGCCTCGCCGCAGCCGACACCGACGCCGAACGGCTCCGGATCGGCGTCCGGGCGACGGTGGACCTGGCCAATGCGGCCCTCCAAGCCGGTGCACCGGGCATCCACCTCTACACCTTCAACGAACACCAGAGCGCGCTTGAGGTGCTGGACAAACTGGCTCTTCCGCGCCACTCACGCTCAGCCAGCCGCCGCAGCGCCGTTGCCCGGCGCCAGCTGGCCAGCTGATCCCCAGATATCTGCCAAGACCTTCCGAACTGTCTCACCACTCCAAGGAATCTTCCATGACTGAAATCAACACTCCGTTTCCCGCTGCCTCGCTCCTCGGCTACCCGCGCATCGGCCGCCGCCGCGAACTGAAGAAGGCTGTCGAAGCGTACTGGGCCGGCAAAATCGACGCCGCTGCCCTCGACGCCGCCGCCAAGGACATCCAGCTCACCATCGCCAAGCGCCTGCAGGAACTCGGCCTGACCGAGGCTGCCGCCGTGCCTGGCACGTTCTCCTTCTACGACCAGGTCCTGGACACCACGGCACACCTCGGTGCGGTCCCGGCCCGCTTCGGCAAGCTCCTCAACGCTGAGGGACAGCTGGACGTCGACGGCTACTTCACCCTGGCCCGCGGCAACAAGGAACAGCAGCCGCTGGAAATGACCAAGTGGTTCGACACCAACTACCACTACCTGGTTCCGGAGATCGGCCCGGAGACCGAGTTCACCCTCGCGTCCACCGCCAAGGTTGAAGAGTTCGCTTTCGCCCTTGCCAACGGCATCGAGACCCGCCCGTACATCGTTGGCCCGGTCACGTACCTCCTGCTGTCCAAGGCATCAGACGACGCACCGGCCGGTTTCGCGCCGCTGTCCCGGCTCGAGGACATCCTGCCCGTCTACGTCCAGCTGCTCGAAAAGCTCGCCGAAGCGGGCGCCAGCTGGATCCAGCTCGACGAGCCTGCACTGGTGGTCGACCAGGACACCTCCGCCGAGGAGATCCAGGCCGCCGTCGCCCGGGCTTACGAGGTACTCACCGCGGCTGCCAAGCGTCCGCAGATCCTCGTCTCCACGCCGTACGGCTCGCTTGATGGGCAGCTCGGCACCCTTGCCGCGACCAACATTGATGCTCTGCACATTGACATCTTCAAGGGCGCAGTTCCGTCCGCAGCAGCCCTCGCCGGCCTCGGCGACAAGACCCTGGTCGCCGGTGTGGTTGACGGCCACAACATCTGGCGCAACGACCTCGCCTCGTCCGCTGCCAAGCTGGACGAGTTGAAGGCCGCAGCCGGCAAGCTTGCCGTCAGCACCTCCACGTCCACCCAGCACGTCCCGCACGACGTCGCTGAGGAAACCCAGCTGTCCGAGCAGCTGCGCAGCTGGCTTGCGTTCTCCGACCAGAAGGCCGTGGAAGTCAAGACTCTCGCCGCCTACCTCGCCGAGCCCGCTTCTGCCAAGGCCGCCATCGACGAAGCTTCCGCCGTGATCGCTTCCCGTGCAACCGCTGAAGGAGTCCGTCGCGACGACGTCCGCGCCCGCACCGAAGCACTGACCGCCGCAGACTTCAACCGCTCCGAGTACTCGGTCCGCGAAGCCGCCCAGGAAGAGGCCCTGCACCTTCCGCCGCTGCCCACCACCACCATCGGCTCGTTCCCGCAGACCTCCGAAATCCGCTCGGCCCGCGCCCGCAACAACAAGGGTGACCTCACCAACGAGCAGTACGAGCAGCTCATGAAGGACGAGATCAAGCGCGTTGTGGAGCTGCAGGAAGAGCTCGGCTACGACGTCCTGGTACACGGCGAGCCCGAGCGCAACGACATGGTCCAGTACTTCGCCGAGAACCTCGAAGGCTTTGACGTCACGGTCCACGGCTGGGTCCAGTCCTATGGCTCCCGCTGCACCCGTCCGTCCATCCTCTGGGGCGACGTCACCCGCAGCGCCCCCATCACGGTTGCCTGGGCCGAGTACGCACAGTCCCTGACCAGCAAGCCGATGAAGGGCATGCTCACCGGTCCGGTCACCATCCTGGCCTGGTCCTTCGTCCGCGACGACCAGCCGCTCGGCGAGACCGCCAACCAGGTTGGCCTGGCGCTTCGCGACGAGATCGCTGACCTCGAAGCGGCCGGCATCAAGGTCATTCAGGTGGACGAACCGGCCCTCCGCGAACTCCTCCCGCTGCGCAAGGCAGACCACGCAGCGTACCTTGATTGGTCCGTGAACTCGTTCCGCCTGTCCACCGCCGGTGCTGCTGACGCCACCCAGATCCACACCCACCTGTGCTACTCCGAATTCGGCGCCATCATCGACGCCATCGACGGACTGGACGCCGATGTGACCTCCATCGAGGCCGCCCGTTCACGCATGGAGGTTGTCCACGACCTCGAGTCCCACGGCTTCGGCCGCGGCGTGGGCCCGGGCGTCTACGACATCCACTCGCCGCGCGTTCCCGGCGAGGAGGAAGTCACCGAACTGCTCAGCACCGCCGTCAAGCACGTCCCGTCCCGCCAGCTCTGGGTCAACCCGGACTGCGGCCTGAAGACCCGCGGCTACGCCGAGACCGAAGAGTCCCTGCGCAACCTGGTCAAGGCCACCAAGACGGTCCGCGCCGAACTGCTGCAGGCAGCACAGCAGTAGCAGCAAAGTAACTAAAGCACCCATATAAAAGCGGCGGCCGGTCACCTAAGTGACCGGCCGCCGTCGGGCTTTATGCAGTGGTTTTGTTCAGGATTCCCAGAGGATTTCGTCGTCAACCACGCCGTCCTCGTCGGCTGAGACCACCAGGACCTCGTCAGTGAAGTGCGAGCCGAGCGTGAAATCAAGGACGAAATAGCGCTCCGGCTGCCCCGGATAGATGCCGACATGGCCGAGCTTCAGGGCCTTGAGGAACACAGCGTTGGTGAGCTGGCTGCGGTCTTCGACGCCGAAGACTTTCTTCAGGTGCTCGTCCTTGAGGGCGTTGCAGTGGAAGCGCAGGTACTCCTGGGGGCTGGTGCCCTCCTGCTCCAGCTCTTCGGCGATCATGTCGCGGACCTCGTCAACGAGCTCTGGGAGGTAGCGGAGCCGGTAGTCCACCTTGTGCATGGCTGCTTCGTCAAAGTGGTCGTGCGCGTTGATGTTCAGGTCGAGTTCCAGTGTGGTTCCGCCGAGCTCATGTTTAGCGGCAATGTTGTGATCCTCGCCGTGGTTGAGCTCGATTTCTCCAAAGTGCTGGCTCGCTACCCTGTTCATATCTTCAACATAGACCCGAAAAGCGGTCCGTTCCAGCATTCGGCCCTAATTGCCTGTTGTCCCCAGGCCTGCGAATGTTTCGGCCAGCAGGTCCACGAACAGCTGCACGCGGGCGGTTTTCTTCTCATTGATCAGGAGCGCGAAAACGTTGCGGGCCAGCCGGATCTCCGGAACGTCCAGCACCACCACCCCGGCCGGCCGGTGCCGCAGCGCCAGTTCCGGCACCAGGGCGGCGCCCAGTCCGGCCGCCGCCATCTCCAGGCTGGCATGGAAGTCGTCGCTATGGGCCACCACCCGCGGATGCAGGTTGCAGCTTGCGAAGAGCCGCTCGATCACCACCGCGTCGGGAGTGCCTGGATGGTGCATGATCCACGGCATCTCGGACAGATGGTCCGCGGCGACCTTGGCATCGGAACGGAAACCCCAGCCGGCGGGCAGCACCACGCGGAAGTTGTCGTCACCGATCCACTGCCTGTTGATGGTGTGCGGCCACGCGAGCCCGGACTGGCCCACCTGGAAGACCAGCGCCACATCAAGATCCCCGCCGGTGCGCAGTCCCTGGATGGTCTGGGACGGCTCCGCCACTGAGACCCTGAGGTCGATCCCCAGGTTCTTCCAGGTCGGATTCTGCAGGATCCGGGGGAGGACGTAGGTAGCCAGGCTGGGAAAAATTCCCAGCCTGAGCTCCTGGCTGGCGCTGTCCTGGGTCCTTGAGGCGGCGGCCATCAGCGCCTCGATGTCCGTGAGGACCTTGGCGGCGTGCCGGGTCATCACCTCGGCTGCCTCCGTGGGGACCACGCTGCGGGCCGAGCGCTGGAAGAGGACTACCCCCGTGTCCCGTTCGAGGGCGGACATCTGCTGTGAAACCGCCGACGCCGTGTACCCGAGCCGGGCTGCGGCGGCCGCAAATGAGCCGAGCCGCGTCACTTCGAGCAGTGTCTTCAGATGTACGGGATTAACCACCCGCCCACACTACTCTGCCGGGTTGCCCGCGAAAAAGAAGCCGGCATTTTTACCCATCCGGCCCTCTCACCGTTCCGAACTGCCCTTGACTACCCAACGGCAATGTTCAGCAGAGGAGCAAAAATTGTCACTGATCCCCACCCGAAGTGGCGGCGCGGGCAGACGCATAGCGGTCATCGGCAGCGGCGTGGCCGGCCTGACGGCGGCCTACGTCCTTAACCGGCACGACAACGTGACCCTCTTCGAAGCGGACACGCGGTTGGGTGGCCATGCCCACACGCACAGTGTGCCTCAGCAGGATGGCCAAGCCCTGGGGATTGATACCGGCTTCATCGTCCATAACGAGCGGACCTACCCTACGCTGCTGAGGCTGTTCGCCGAGCTGGGCGTGGAAACCCAGGATTCCGAAATGAGCATGTCCATCCGCTGCGACGGTTGCGGCCTGGAGTACGCCGGGGCACGCGACGGAGCCAAGGGGATTATTGCCCGCCCGTCCAGCCTGCTGCGTGGACGCTACCTCCGGATGCTGGTGGAGGTCATGCGCTTCTACCGCCGGGCCCGGTCACTCATCCAGGCAGAGCCGGAGTCGCCCGTTCTCCCCGACGCCGCCACGCCGGAGCTGACTCTTGGCCAGTTTTTGCAGCGGGAGCGTTTCAGCCCCTACTTCATCTCGCATTTCATGACTCCTGTGGTCAGCGCCGTCTGGTCCTGCGACCCCACCACAGCGCTGTCCTACCCGGCCCGGTATCTGTTTACCTTCCTGGCGCACCACGGCATGCTGGGCGTCAAGGGCTCGCCCCAGTGGCGCACCGTGACGGGCGGCTCAGCGAGGTACGTGGAGAAGCTCGCCGCGACACTGCCGGACATCCGGCTCGGAACGGCGGTAACATCCGTCCGCCGGCATAACGACGGCGTGGAAGTTACCACCGGGAACGGCGTGGACAACTTTGACGCCGTGGTTATAGCCACTCATCCGTCCCAAGCACTCGGCTTCCTCGCGGACGCCACTCCGGAGGAGAAGGAAGCCCTCGGCGGGATGCCCTATTCCGTCAACCACACTGTCTTCCACCGCGACCCGGCGGTCCTTCCCGGGGCCGACAATGCCAAGGCGTCCTGGAACTACCGGCTCCCCGGCTGCGACGCCCGCCCCGACAAGGTCCTTGTCAGCTACGACCTCACCCGGCTGCAGCGGCTTGAGCCCGCGGACGGCCGGCCCTACCTGGTCAGCCTGGGGGAGTCCGAACTCATTGCCGATGACCAGGTGCTCGAACGGATGGTCTACGAACACCCGCAGTACACGCCCGACTCCCTGAAGGCCCAGCAGCGGATCAGGGCACTCAGCAACAACCGCATCGCTTTTGCCGGAGCCTACCTGGGCTGGGGTTTCCACGAGGACGGTGCCCTGTCCGGCGTCCGGGCCGCTGCCATGCTGGGCCGGACCTGGACTGCGCCCGGGACGGCGGGGGAGCCAGGACTGCTGGCTTTGGAGGGCGCATGAGTCAAACGGCAGCCATCTACCGCACGTCGATATCCCATGTGCGTCACACCCCGCTGAAGAACGCTTTCACGTACCGCAGCTACAGCTGGTTCGTTGACGTCGATCGGATCCCTCGGCTGCCGCGGCTGCTGCAGCCGCTGGCCGTCTTCCGGGCCGGCGACCACCTGGGCGACCCGTCGGCAACCATCCGCGCCAATGTTGAGCGGTTCCTGCGGACCCGGGGGATTGAGCCCGACGGCGGGAACATCCGGATGCTGACCAGCGCCAGGGTCTTGGGGTACGTCTTCAATCCGCTCACGCTCTTTTGGTGCTTTCGGCAGTCCGGGGACCTGCAGTGCGTCATCGCAGAAGTGCACAACACTTACGGCGAACGGCACTGCTACCTCCTGGAGACCGACTCCTCCGGCCGGGCCAGCGTGCCCAAGGCCTTCTATGTTTCACCGTTCAACGACGTTGACGGGCAGTACCGGATGAAGCTGCCTGCACCGGATGAGCGGCTGGCTGTAGCGATCGTGCTGGAGCGCGAAGGACACCGGCCGTTCATCGCCACCATGGACGGTGAAAGGCGCCCCGCCACCACGAGGAACATCCTTGCAGCGGCACTGGCGGTTCCGGCGGCGCCGCTGCTGGTCTCCGCCCTGATCAGGATCCAGGGCGTGAAGCTCTGGGCAAAACGCCTGCCCGTCGTCAAAAGACCACATCACCCCTCACAGGAGGCAGTTCAATGACAATGACCGATGAGAACGGAACCGCTGCAGCCGCGAAGGTTTCCAACCCCAAGCCCGCAACCCATTCCCGGGTGACTGATTGGAACATTGCCGGGGTACCGGCAGCCCCGGCCACTATCGATCCGGACGTCTGGCCCGGAGTGGCCCACACGCCGTCGGGCACTAAAGCATTAGTGGCGGGCAAGGCCGCGGGCCTGCTGTTCAGGGGTGCCGCCCGCCGCCTGCCCCTGCGTGTGGCCTATCCGGACGGTTCAGTCCTTGGGACCGGCGGTCCCGCCGCGCCGGTTATGACGATGGTCAGGCCGGAGGCGTTTGAGGCCCGCATCGGGGACAACGGCCTGATCGGGCTGGGGGAGTCGTTTATGGCCGGGGACTGGGAGGCGTCGGACCTCGCCGGCGTGCTGGAAGTCTTCGCGGCGTCCGTGGACACGCTGATCCCGACTCCGCTGCAAAAGCTGCGCACGCTCTACCTGCCCCGGACGCCGCGGCAGGAGCGCAACGACGAGCAGAACACCCGCAGCAACATCTCCCGGCACTACGACCTCTCCAACGAATTGTTCTCAAAATTCCTGGACGCCACCATGAGCTATTCGTCGGCGCTGTTCCCGGCGGATGCCGGAGCATTGACGTCCGTGCCGTGGGATTCGCTGGCGGAAGCACAGCAGGCCAAGATCGACAGGCTGTTGGACAAGGCAGGAGTGCGGGAAGGGACGCGTGTGCTGGAGATCGGCACAGGCTGGGGCGAGCTGGCACTGCGGGCAGCGGCGCGCGGCGCCACCGTGTACAGCGTCACCCTTTCCAGTGAGCAGCAGGCCCTGGCCCAGGAGCGGATCGCCGCTGCCGGCTACGCGGACCGGGTGACAGTGGGGCTGCAGGACTACCGGGCCGTGGAAGGCGAATTCGACGCCGTCGTATCCGTTGAAATGATCGAAGCCGTCGGGTACGAATATTGGCCCATCTACTTCCAGACGATTGACCGCGTCCTGGCCCCCGGCGGCAAGGTGGCCATCCAGGCCATCACCATGCCGCACGGGCGCATGCTGGCTACCCGCAACGCCTACACGTGGGTCCATAAGTACATCTTCCCCGGCGGCTTCCTTCCCTCGGTGCGGGCCATCGAGGGCGTGACGCAGCAGCACACCACCCTCCGGGTCCGGGAGCGCATGGGCATGGGGGACCACTACGCGGCCACCCTGCGGCTGTGGGAGGAACGCTTCATGGCCCGTTCGCAGGAAGTGGCCGGGCTCGGCTTCGACACGGTTTTCCAACGGATGTGGCTGTTCTACCTCTGCTACTCGCGGGCGGGGTTCCAGTCTGGCTACCTGGACGTCCAGCAGATTGTGCTGGACCGCCGGGAGGCGCAGCTCTAGTTACCGCGATCACGCGGATGGCCTTGCTTGTCCGTGGGATTGATCACCTTGAGGGGTTCCGAAGGTCGCTTCGGGGCCCCTTTTGGCGTGTCCAACACAACATGTAGTGCCCCCGGCACAAGGCGCGACACGCCGTCCACGGAACGACACGCTGGGGGTTAAATGTGGCTAAGTACTCCACAGGGTGTGGATTTCGTCCCTGAAATCAGCGGATTTCCGGACATTTTGCGGGGTCCTGCCTGTGGATTAAAAGTGCATTAAATGACATACTTGTAATACATCATCTTGGGGTTCCGAAGAGCCGTCTGCACTACATGTAGTATCTACATACAGCTTGAGCGGGACACCAGCGCAGGACATCAAACTGTAGACGGGCTGCGGAAGCGGCAATGCAGGCGGCAGTAACGGACATGGATTCCAGTTCGGAACGGCCCGCCTAAGAAGAGCGATATTTCGACAAAGGGGACAGGGACCATGACCGTTACGGTTTACACAAAGCCGGCTTGTGTTCAGTGCAACGCAACGTACCGCGCACTGGATAAGAAGGGCATCGCCTACCAGAGCGTGGACATCTCCCAGGATGCCGAGGCGCTCGATCGCCTGAAGGCGCTGGGCTACATGCAGGCTCCTGTTGTGGTCACGGACCAGGACCACTGGTCAGGCTTCCGCCCGGACAAGATCGAGGAACTGGCACTATCTGCCGTTTCCTCCGTGGCCTAGGGCCTTACTTTTTCCTGCCGTCAGGCAACCTTCGATGCAGCTGAGGTGACTCCCGTGGCACTGGCAACAGCCGGGGCTTCCTTCACAGCAACTGGTGAAACCGACCATCCCGTTGACGCGGCTCAGCGCGCCGGACGGGATGGTGCCGGCAAGGACCAGGCGTTTTCGCCGGATCCTGTCACAACGCAGAGCCAGCTCATCTATTTTTCCTCCACCTCCGAGAACACCAGCCGCTTCGTTGCGAAGCTTGGCCGTGAATCGGGCAGGATCCCGCTTTACCCGAAAGACGCACCCCTTCTCGCCACCAGGCCTTTTGTTTTGGTGGTGCCGACCTATGGCGGCACCGGGGGAGAAGGATCGGTGCCCAAGCAGGTCATCCGCTTTCTGAACAACCCGCAGAACAGGAAACTGATCCGCGGCGTCATCGGTGCAGGCAACACAAACTTCGGGGACAACTACTGCATGGCTGCGGACATCATCGCCGCCAAATGCAAAGTTCCCACGCTTTACCGCTTCGAACTTATGGGCACGCCAGACGACGTTGCCCGCGTCAACAATGGATTGGACACGTTTTGGACACGACTGTCGCAGATACAGAAGTAACCAGGGCCGAAGGCCAGGGCAGCGCCGCTGAAAAGCGGAGTGCCGCCGTCGAAAAGCCCGAGATGCCGGCCGCCTACAAGGGTCTGGGCTATCACGAGCTCAATGCCATGCTGAACCTGTACGGCCCCAGCGGAGAGATCCAGTTCGAGGCCGACCGCGAAGCCGCGCATCAGTACTTCCTGCAGCACGTGAACAACAACACCGTGTTCTTCCACGACCTGGAAGAGAAGCTCGACTACCTGGTGAAGAACCAGTACTACGAGCGCGAAACGCTCGACCAGTACACGATGAACTTCATCCGCGAGCTCTTCAACCGCGCGTACAAGAAGAAGTTCCGCTTCGAGACGTTCCTGGGCGCGTTCAAGTTCTACACGTCCTACACGCTGAAGACGTTCGACGGCAAGCGCTTCCTTGAGCGCTACGAGGACCGCGTCTGCATGGTGGCCCTGCACCTGGCACGGGGCGACGAGCAGTTGGCCTTGCAGATGGTGGACGAGATCATCGAAGGCCGCTTCCAGCCGGCCACTCCCACGTTCCTGAACGCCGGCAAGCGCCAGCGCGGCGAGCTGGTCTCCTGCTTCCTGCTCCGCATCGAAGACAACATGGAGTCGATCGGCCGGTCCATCAACTCCGCGCTGCAGCTGTCCAAGCGCGGCGGAGGAGTGGCGTTCGCGCTGACCAACATCCGCGAAGTCGGCGCCCCGATCAAGCAGATCGAGAACCAGTCCTCCGGTGTTATCCCCGTGATGAAGCTCCTCGAGGACAGCTTCTCCTACGCCAACCAGCTCGGTGCCCGTCAGGGTGCCGGCGCCGTGTACCTGCACGCGCACCACCCGGACATCTACCGCTTCCTGGACACCAAGCGCGAGAACGCGGACGAGAAGATCCGCATCAAGACCCTCTCGCTGGGCGTTGTCATCCCGGACATCACGTTCGAGCTGGCCAAGAAGGACGAGGACATGTACCTGTTCTCGCCGTACGACGTCGAACGCGTCTACGGCATGCCGTTCTCCGACGTCTCGGTCACCGAGAAGTACTACGAGATGGTGGACGATTCCCGGATCAAGAAGACCAAGATCAAGGCGCGCGAGTTCTTCCAGACCCTCGCCGAGATCCAGTTCGAATCCGGCTACCCGTACATCATGTTCGAGGACACCGTGAACCGGGCCAACCCGATCGACGGCAAGATCATCATGTCCAACCTGTGCTCCGAGATCCTCCAGGTCTCCCAGCCCACCACGTACCACGATGACCTGTCCTACGACCAGACCGGCAAGGACATCTCGTGCAACTTGGGCTCGCTGAACATTGCGAAGACCATGGATAGCCCGGACTTCGGCCTGACCATCGAGACGGCCATCCGCTCGCTGTCTGCAGTTTCCGACATGTCCAACATCACCTCGGTGCCGTCCATCGCCCGCGGCAACGACCAGAGCCACGCCATTGGCCTCGGCCAGATGAACCTGCACGGCTACTTGGCCCGCGAGCGGGTCCACTACGGTTCCGAAGAGGGCCTGGACTTCACCAACATCTACTTCTACTCGGTGGTGTTCCACGCAGTCCGCGCCTCCAACAAGCTGGCCATCCAGACCGGGCAGACCTTCGGCGGTTTCGAGAAGTCCAAGTACGCCTCGGGCGAGTTCTTCGACAAGTACACCGAGCAGGAATGGGTGCCGCAGACTGAGAAGGTTGCGGAGCTGTTCAAGAACATCCACATTCCCACGCAGGATGACTGGCGCGAGCTGAAGGCTTCCGTCATGGAGCACGGCATCTACAACCAGAACCTGCAGGCTGTACCGCCGACGGGCTCGATCTCCTACATCAACAACTCCACCTCCTCGATCCACCCGGTGGCGTCCAAGATCGAGATCCGCAAGGAAGGCAAGCTGGGCCGCGTGTACTACCCGGCGCCGTACCTGACCAACGACAACCTGGAGTACTACCAGGACGCGTATGAAATCGGTTACGAGAAGGTCATCGACACCTACGCCGCTGCCACGCAGCACGTGGACCAGGGCCTGTCCCTGACGCTGTTCTTCAAGGACACCGCCACCACGCGCGACATCAACCGGGCCCAGATCTACGCCTGGAAAAAGGGCATCAAGACCATCTACTACATCCGTCTCCGCCAGCTCGCGCTGGAGGGAACTGAGGTTGAGGGTTGCGTTTCCTGCATGCTGTAGTTGTAGATTCAACTAAATTGTGACAGTACGACGGCGGGCGCCCGCCCGCCGTCGTACGCTTAACTTCAAAGAACAACCCAACATTTAGGGGATGACATGACCGAGAAGGTCAAGCTGCTGACGCATGTCGAGGCAATCAACTGGAACCGCATCCAGGACGACAAGGACGTGGATGTCTGGAACCGCCTCGTTAACAACTTCTGGCTGCCCGAGAAGGTGCCGCTGTCCAACGACGTCCAGTCCTGGAATACGCTGACGCCGGCTGAGCAGCAGCTCACCATGCGCGTTTTCACTGGCCTGACGCTGCTGGACACCATCCAGGGCACCGTCGGCGCCGTCTCCCTGATCCCGGATGCGCTCACCCCGCATGAAGAAGCTGTGTACACGAACATCGCCTTCATGGAGTCGGTACACGCCAAGAGCTACTCCTCCATCTTCTCCACGCTGGCCTCCACCAAGGAGATCGACGAGGCATTCCGCTGGTCCACCGAGAACGAGAACCTTCAGAAGAAGGCCCAGATCGTCATGGACTACTACCAGGGCGATGACCCCCTGAAGCGCAAGGTAGCGTCCACGCTGTTGGAAAGCTTCCTGTTCTACTCGGGCTTCTACCTGCCCATGTACTGGTCTTCACGTGCCAAACTGACGAACACGGCTGACCTGATCCGCCTGATCATCCGCGATGAGGCCGTGCACGGCTACTACATCGGCTACAAGTTCCAGAAGGGCCTTGAAGGTCTCTCCGAGGAGCGCAAGCAGGAAATCAAGGACTACACGTTTGAGCTGCTCTTCGAGCTGTACGAAAACGAAGTCCAGTACACGCACGACCTCTACGACGGTGTGGGCCTGGCCGAGGACGTCAAGAAGTTCCTGCATTACAACGCCAACAAGGCGCTGATGAACCTGGGCTACGAGGCCATGTTCCCGGCTTCCGTCACCGACGTGAACCCGGCCATCCTCTCGGCCCTGTCCCCGAATGCCGACGAGAACCACGACTTCTTCTCGGGGTCAGGTTCGTCTTACGTGATCGGCAAGGCCGTTAACACAGAAGACGAGGACTGGGACTTCTAGCACACGACAAGGTCCCCTCAGCCTTGTAATGCCCCGGACGCCAAGCGTGCTGTGAGATTCCAAGCTACTTGAGCCTGTTTCATTTTAGTTGAGCCAGCGTTTCAAGTTAGTTGAACCCGCTGCCGTAATTCGACGTCGGATGGGCCGCTGGGGCCTCTGCAACCGGAGGGTTTTGCGATCTCGTTTGCGATCCTGCAGAAGGCTTGGCTTTTAAAGATAAAGACGTCGGGCTTAGTTGTGCGACCCCCAACTAAGCCCGACCGTCTCCCCAGTTGGCGGTACACACTTTCCACTAAGAGCCTTCTCGACCGAGACGGCGACGGCTACATTGCTGGCGTGCTCGCATCCAGACTGCAAAGGATTAGATATTGGCCGAGGAACGTGACACCAAGATCGCTCGTAGCAATATTCCCGATAATGTGCGCGAACGTATTTGGGGACGAGCGGCGGCGAGGTGTGTTCTCTGCTCGGAGTGGTTGATTGATTCAACCGAATTTTGGCATTCAGTCCCTACTGGCGAGATTGCCCACAATGTTGGTGCTACGTCCGGGCCTAACTCGTCCAGGAGCAAGTCGACCTTGACCGCGGAGGAGCGGGCCTACGAATCGAATTTGTTCCTCCTGTGCCACACCTGCCATAAGAAGATTGACTCCAGGCACCACAGAGACAGCTATACAGTTGACTTCCTGGCGGCCAAGAAAAAGGAACACGAGGACCGAGTAAGGCAGGTAACAGACTTCGCCACGCTGAGGCCGGCGACCGTAATCCGGCTCGCCGCGGCTGTGCGCGGAACCTTCAGCCCGGTGCCCCCGGCCCAGGTCGCAGAGGCGCTGCGACGGGAAGGCCTGACGGGAATGGGGGACGACACTCGGAACGGCATCTTTGACATTTCTCTCCCTGACCCTGAAAGCGCAACATGGTCATGGGCTCGTGCCGAGGACCAAATCAATAAGACAGTCGATAGGGTGTTTGAGGCCATCGGTGCCGAGGACACCTCAGTTTTGAGCGTGTTTGCGATCGCTCCCGTTCCCGTTCTCATTTATCTGGGCTCGCGCCTAGATGATAAGACCGAAACCGTTCTGCACCGGCGTAAACGCGCGGACACGGTGGATACCTGGGCCTGGCCATCGATTGACAGCTTGACGACAAGTCCTGCTTTCGTCGTCGAAGACGCATCCACGCCGAGCAGTGAGTCTGTTGTGGCTGCCGCCAACGAGGTAGTTGTACTGGTCAGCGTCACTGCCAGAGTAAGCGGTGAACGGATACCGGAAGCGCTTGCAGATATGCCGGTATTGGAGCTCCGCCCCGGAACTCTGACTCCGGGTCCGGACCTGATCGACAGCCGCACCGCATTGAACGCCTTCGCGGAGTCATGGCGCGTGGCATTGAGCTTGCTCGAAGCGACCTATCCCAACGCCCGCAAGATTCACCTAATCGCCGCAGTGCCGAACACGGCCGCCATCACTATGGGGCGGCATCACATGCGTGACGCACATCCGGACCTGGTCCTGTACCAGCGCAATAAGGACAATTCCTATGAACCAGTAATGGAAATCACAACATGACAGCACGAATCAGGGAGATCAATTTCTTCCTGCGCGACTACGTAAATCTCGACGCAACCCGCACAAAAACGCTGCATTCGAGGGTCGCCGCAGTGAACAATTTCCTTGCGAGCCATTCGGGCTTGGATGATCTCGTCGTGGGAGATGTCATCCCTCAAGGGTCATTCGCCCACAAGACGATCATTCGGCCCTTCACAGGGAATGACTTCGACGCAGACGTTCTGGTGCCCATGGCCGAGCAGGGTGGTTGGGAACCGAAACACTACACGCAGGCCCTGCATAAAGCGCTGCAGTCGTGCGCCCGATATAGCGACAAGGCGGTGCTCGGAAAACGCTGCGTGAAGTTGGATTACGCGGGCGACTTCCATATTGACCTGGTTCCATTTGTGACCCGGGACGATGGAAACACCTACATCACGCACAGAACCCGGAATGAATTTATCCGCCAGGATCCGGTCGCATACACCTCCTGGTTCGAGGACAATAACCGGACCACCCACGGACATTTGGTTCGCGTTGTCCGCCTCATGAAGTACCTGCGAGATCGCAGTTCGATCGACGTACCATCCGTCGTCTTGTCCGCATTGCTGGCAGAGCGCGTGAGGTCCTTCGCAGGCGTGAATGAATATGACAACGTGGCGACCTCACTCACGTCGCTCGTGAAGGCCCTGCATGACTACCTGGACCCGATGTCCACGCCTCCATGGGTCGACGACCGCATTGGACAAAACCTCGCCGACCGGCTCACCCAGAGTGGATTCGACAACCTCAAAAGCCAGCTCAGTACCTGGTCGAAGCTTATGGTTGCAGCACTGGAAGCCGACGCGGACGAGAGCGTGGAGAAGTGGCGGAAGCTTTTCGGCGACTCATTCGGCTCAGCTGTCCGAAAGACCAGCGAGAGCGGAGCGCTGACGGCATCGGCGTACAGCTACTACGAAAAGGCGCCAGCTCCTGGCGAACAAGATCTCCTTCGGGATCATGGCATTCGCACTAATCTGGATCCCTCGCATCGAGTGCGCGTTGCCGGCCGGGTGTCGCCGAACCGAAAGGGCGTAGGCCGCTATCGTCCACTCGGTGGCCGCGGCAACCTCGTGCCCTTGGGCAGGTCGCTTCGGTTCACGATAGAGGATTGCACCGTTGAAAAACCTTTCCATGTGTACTGGAAGGTGCGCAACGCCGGTGAGGAAGCAGCCCGCCGGAAGATGTTCCGTGGCGAAATTAGGAAGCTCGGTGAGCAGATCACCGAGTCGAGCAGTTTCCATGGCGAGCATTGGGTGGAAGCGTGGATCGTCAAGGACGGAGTTGCGGTCGCAAGAGATAGACAAGAGGTGACGATCCTGCCCGACTGAGCTTCAAACTGGGCCGTCGTCGACTTTACAAATGACCGTCAAGGCTGAAGTTCGCAATTAGAAGGGGGACAGGGCATGTCAAAAGAGGCTAGGACGGCGGCGGCTCTCCGAACGATTTCAAGGTTCGTGCTGCGCGCACGCCTGGTCCAGGAGCACTCCCTGGCTCAAGACAAAGTGGCCCTCGAAAAATACGCAGCATGGACCATGACGTTCAACCTCATCGTCAACACCAAGACTGGTGAGAGGTCGGTGGAGATGAAGCCTGCTCCTTTGCTCCCGACGGAGCAGGTGGAGTCCGCTGCGGCACGGGTTCGCCCGCCCTTTTTGAAGGACGATGGCGTCCACTACGACAAGGTCCTTAACGCCCTTTCCGAATCGGTTGCCGAGTCACCGGCTTACCGGAAGGAGATCGAAGATCTCACGGTGAAGTTCAGGATTGCCGACCCTGACTACCCTAACGGCCGACTCAAGGCGGCGCGCTCGGAGCCGAGCATGTCGAACAAGGAGGTTGCTGGTGCATGGCTGTATGGACACCTACTGCATGAAGATGAAGTCCGCCGGTCCTATGCCAGTGGTATCAGTGCTGAGGAGATGTTGCTGAACGCCACAAAGACCGTGTGTAGTGAGATGGTGGCCGTCGTGGAGACACTCCACCTCGTGGAGCGCCTCGTCGTGGATGGCGTTTTGGACCTTCCGGAAGATTTGTTTACAGCGCCTGTGACAGTCTCGGCCAGCGAATGGGCGCCGACTCTCCTTGACGCCTACGTTGCCGACGTGGGCACACCGATGCCAGCGAATCTGAACGAACCGTTGGACGGTGCATGGCGGAAAGTCCATGACGAGTTCGGCCCGAGGAACGTCAGCGTTCCGCAATCCAACTCATAGCCTCGAATTCCCTCAACATCGCTCGTGCCGGCCGTCACGCACCTGAAGCTGAGGCCATTTAAGATCCTTACTCAGGACTCTCCTTGGAGAGGGCAATGATCCATTCGGGCGTCTCGTCGCGCGTCAATCTGTCGAGCGTGACCCTGGCCCGGGCCGCAGCAATCTGGACCTTCCGATCCTCAGGGTCGACCGATGCCGGCCGCCGTGATGCCAGGATGGCCTCATAGTCAGCGCGGGACAGTCCGCGGTGTCTGCCCAGGCATAAGATCATCATTGCGGACCTCCACTTGGCCTGCCATCATCCTCATCTTCTCATTGTCGTCAGTTCTTGCGCCGCAATCCAGCGCTGCCGGATACGCCTCACAAGTTGGGAGATGCGCAGCCTATCGTGTGAAGCCGGGCTGCTACTTGGAAGCGCCAAGAGCTTCCCATCTCTACTAAAGACGTTTGGACATCAGAATCGGCGATTGACCTGTGCAAATAGCTCTTAGGGTGGCCGGGTGCTGTTGGCGTCAAATCGCCATACTGTTACACTAAATGCGAGGAGGTCGTCACGTCCTTATTTTGTTGTGCCCCCACGCTTGATTCTGGTGCCAGTGAGTCACATACTAATGGCTAGGGCGAATACTCAGCTCATCCGAGAAGTCGGACGACCCTGGCAGGTGGGCACTACGAACCTTTCTTTCAACTCATTGCAGTGACATGGAACGCGTCACCGTGGCGTTGCGAGCGGCCCTGAACAACTGGTCAGAGGGCTCTATGCCGCGTGACGTCCTGTTCTGGGCGGACCCCGAAGTGCGCATCCACTCCGTAGAGGCGACTGTTCTCGCAACTACGTTGCCCTTCGAGACAGCACTCCCGGCCCGAGAGGGCACCAACTACCCAGGCAGACTGAACCACGCCGGCTATTACTGGTTTGCCGGGTCGAATCGTCATGTTCGGCATGAGTCGATGCTGGAATACACGGCGCTGATGTGGCTCGACTACACGCATCAAATTAGGTCTATAGCGGCCCAACCCATGGTGATCCGTTTCCGGGACGGAACAACCCATGTTCCTGATTTTTTCGCTGTTGAGAGGTCGGAACGACGACTGCTGATTGACGTGCACCCTGTCGACCTGATGGACGACATAGCTGTAGCCCAGTTCGACAAGACGGGGGCCATCTGCCGGCGAGTGGGATGGACCTACATGTTGTTGACGGAATTCAGGACCGGCTTCGTGAATAACCTCGAATGGCTCGCAGCCTATCGACATCCACGCTATGCCCCTACGTCGGACCTCACTGAAGCAGTGTGTCAGTTCGCCGCCCGGGCTACCAGCCTTGATGAGGCACTCGCGTGGCTTAAGACGGCTTACCCGGCAGCGGGTATGGGTGTTCTGTACAACTTGATGTGGCAGCGGGTCCTGTCCTTCTCCGAAGACGTGCCTCTGTCCTGGTCGACGAAGGTGTGGGCAGGACGGACGGCATGAGGCAGGTAAGGATCGGCGATGCAGTTCAGCTCATCGATGGCGCTTACCGGGTGACCGATTACAGCAGCGGCCAGATCATGCTGCAAAGCTTGGAAGACGGAGCGGAAGTTGCCATGGACTCCAGCATGATGGCCTTACAGCTGCAGGACGCGAGGGGGCGAGTCACTGCACCTCACCCCCGGGCCTTGGATCTGGCAAAGCCGGAGGCGCGCCGCCGAGCACTGCTGTGGGCGGACCATCTTGATGAGGTCCTTACTGGCAGACAACGTCGCGGGAAAGAGGGCGAGCCCCGGGTTGCTTATGACCCAAGTTTGACCCTCCACGATCGACTGGCGAGCAAGGCTCGCGAGCTGCAGGCGATGGGTTTGCCGTGTTCGGTCTCTACGTTAAAGCGGAAACTGCGGGCGTACAGGGTTGCGGGTGCGGCAGGTCTCTTGGACGGGCGGCAGTTACGTCGGGACCCGCCGCTTTCCCATGTCGACCCTCGTGTGGTTGAGGCGCTGGTGTCCGTAATTGCAGGCGAGACGAACCAGTCAACGGCCACTCGTGAGCGCTTTCGTTACCGTCTCAGGAAGGAACTGCTGCGGAAATATCCGGGCGAAGATGTCGTCGTACCCCCGCGCACTTCACTGTGGCGATATACGACGATCCTGACCAAGGGCAAATACACGTTTGGCAGCGCTTGGACAAGACGCTCTGCCGCGACCGTGCCGGGAAGAATGTTCAACCATCGTTTGAGGTTTTTCCCGGGACAGGAAGTCCAAATGGATTCGACTAAGCCGGATTTCCTCGCTCTTGACTCCCTGGGTAGGCGCAGGAAGGTAGTGATGACCATCATGGTGGACACTACGACTGAAAAAGTAGTGGCAAGTACTATTCGGCTCGGCGGGACTAAGGGTTTTGACCACACTGTTTGCTTGGCCCGGTGTCTTGTGCCGCGTGGCGTTCGGCCAGGGTACCCGCGACTGAAAGCAGCCGTCTCGACAATCGCGAACGGCACGCCTGCCACACCTGAAGGTCAGCCTGAAGGGGCGCTGCTGCAGCCGTTCATCTTCCCGCACCGCATTGTCACGGACAACGGCAAGGACTACCTATCGGAGGTGTTCCGGGCGGCCTGTGCCAAGTATGGGATCAGCCTAACGGAAGCGTCACTGCATACCGGAAGCGATAAGCCGATTGTCGAACGGTGCCTCGAGTCGATAAAGACTGAATTTTCCCAGTACTTGGGAGGCTATACGGGAGGGTCGACCATAATGCGGGGCGCGCATCCCGAGCGTGAAGATGTGTTGGACATCTATACCTTGAACGAGGTTTTTGAAGATTGGCTGGAGAACGTTTGGGATAACCGGCCAAGGAAGGGGCTTAGTGACGCCCTATTCCCCGGGGTCGTCATGTCCGCCAGGGCGATGACCATTGCCCTGCATGAAGTGACTGGAGAAGTCCCGGTCCCCTTCACGCAGAATGACTTTATCGACCTGATGCCGATACATCTTCTCACTATTCAGCCCAAGGGAATCACGCACCAAGGAAGAACGTATGACAGCGTGCGGTTGTTTCCTTTCCGGCTCCAGCCATGCCCTGAAACCCATAGCCGGAAGTGGCCTGTCCATTACAACCCGTACGATCCGTTCGCAGTGTGGGTCAAACACCCTGATGACGGGACGTGGATCGAGTGCACCTGGACAGGCGCCGGGCGTCTGAGTACACCCTTCAGCTCATTCGTCCGCCGCGAAGGACGCCGGATAGCCGAAGAAATAGGCGTCCTGGACAATGACCGGGCAGTGGAACTCACCATGGACATCATCCAGCACGGTCAACAGGAGCAGGATCGGATGGCCAACATGCAGGCCAGAAGCAAGGTGGCCCTGGAATACGAAAAAGCCAACAACATGCCAATACCCACGATGCCAGAAACTCCACCTGACCCGCCGCCCGAGGAACCGAGTGGCCGGGAACCGGGGATCCTGGAACCGTTCGACCCTGAAAGGGATCTGCTGTGAGACTTTTCACGGAAGAAATGCGGCAACCTCTCACCACCGTCGAAGGTCTGACCAGCTTCCTGTCCGGCACGGACGAGCCACCCTTGGTTCCTGACCTTGACGGCTACCTGCGCATGAGTCCTGACGAACGCGAGAAGGTGAATCGCGAGCGGATCGACCGTCTGGGGAACGGGCTCACTATAACAACGCCACAGCTGGAGTCTGTGATCCGCAAAGTCCTGCGCCTGATACTTCTCAACCGCTCCCGGTCGTCTGGCCGTGCAGGCCTCATGATCTCCGGAGAATCTGGAACAGGAAAGACGACCGCTGCTAAGGCCGCAATGAAGTATGTCTACGTGAGGTACCGGAATGACCTGCCGGATTTCGAGGCGCTGAACCGGATACCGATCGTTTACGTTGAAGTCCCACCGGGGTCGACCGGAAAGGCACTTGCGGCCCAGTTCGCTCGTTTCCTTGGACTGCCCCTTCACACACGTGACACCCTGGAATATCTGCTGCACCTCGTTTCCAGCGCACTGACGGAGGTCGGAACCAGACTTGTCGTGGTGGACGAGATCCACAATCTCCATCGAAGAAACCCAGGCAACAGCGAGAGCGTCGATGTCCTCAAGAGCCTGTCCAACCAGATCCCGGCCACCTTCGTTTACTCCGGAATCAACATCCACCAAGGCCACCTCCTCACCGATGAGAGAGGTCGCCAAATCGCCGGCCGTTTCGGTCTGGAACGGTTGGGAAGCTTCGGCATAGCAAATCCGTCACAAATGAATATGTGGAAACTGCTCATCGAATCCTTTGAGCAGCAACTGGGCCTGTTCAACCACCGACCCGGCGACCTCAAGGAACTGGCCAGATACCTGCACGACCGCACGCAGGGATCCATTGGCTCGCTCTCGCATCTGCTGCTGGGCGCAGCACAAGGGCTGATATTCGCCGGCACCCCTCCAGACCAGGAGCTCATCACCAAAGAGGTACTGGACGAGATCAGCCTGGACATCGCCGCCGAAATGACGAGCGAACCATGAAAAAGAACCCATCCGGAAAAAACCGAAACTGCGACGACAGGCCCTCCGGCGGCGCCGACCCTGGTAACAGGTCACCCAAGACGCAATGGGCGCAAAAGGAGCTGATGGCCGCGCGGGAACTTCACCGGCCATTCCCCATCAGGCCACGGTTGCTGGCACTGGAAACGCCGGAAAGCTACCTTCAGACGCTCCTTGCCGCCAATCACCTCTCCCCAGGTATTCAGTCAGTACTCAAGCTGCAGGCGAAGCTGGCAAGGCCCGGACTAACGCCTGAAGGCATCACCTCAGTGATCGCGGAAGCGAAGGGCAGCCTCAACCCGAACGCTTTCCCCAGGGCTCGTGCTGTCATGCCACAGCATGATGACGGTACACAGTGCTCCCGCTGCTTCGTAGGCATCGACCACAGGTATATGTGCAGACTTTGCTCACAGGGGCGGAAAGTAGAGCAGTACCCCCACCTGCAAGCAAACGTCTGCAGTCGGCACCATCTGTGGGTTGGCCCGGGGACCGAGCCGGCCAACCAGGCGAAAGTCGGGGCGGGGGCAGTGGCCAGCGACCTGATCTTCCAAAAACTGAAGAATCAAAAAGCACTGGATGCTCTGCGCTACATGGAACTCCGCGCGATATTCCGACGGTGGGCCGCCGCAGACACCAGGGAGACCACAAGGTTCGAGGAAAAGGAACCACAGCTGTATCCAATGATGATGGCAGCCGCTGCAGCAGTCCTGCTGCCTGCCGCGCTGAAAAAAATCCTCGATCCCCGCGCAACATACGCGTCAGCGTACAGCCTGCTCCACACCACACTGTCAAAGAATGTCGTCAAAAACATTGATGTCCTGACCGACGGGTTCTGGCTGCTGCTGCGCCCAGCCTTCCTTTCCGTGAGAGAGCGGATTGAAAGCGCTCACGCCCAGGAGTCCACGGACCCACACTCCATCCGACCACCTGATTTCCCCGACTCAGTCATAAGCCAGGTCATCCGCCCTCTCGAACCTTTCAGCCGCTACCTGAATCAACTGAAAACTTGCGATGTCGACCGCTGGCGCGACGTGAACCTCCGCTTCTACGACTATGGCCCGTTGCCCGTGACACACGAGAACGTGCCCAGGAAAAGCTACTTGTCAGCGAATTACATATGCAACCGGGGTCACCGTCACCAGAAGGCACCCAACACCATGGCGGCCGCCATGAAACAAAACCGTGCGGGTTGCCCCTACTGCACAAACGCCCTGCCACTGGCCGGATACAACACCTTGGCCGAAACAGACCCCTCCTTGGCAACCGAATGGCATCCCAGCCTGAACAAGACTGCAACCCCATCTGACATTATTGCGGGCGGCAACTCCAGGAAATATTGGTGGCTCTGCCCCCGGGGCCACGCGTACCAGGAAACCCCGAACAACCTTTCACGCTCTGACCGGCGGCACTGCCCGTACTGCTCCGGGCGGCTGCCCATTCCTGGCGAAACGACTCTCGATGTAACAAACCCACGGCTGGCATCGGAATGGGCTACAGAACTGAACCATGATCTAACACCGGGAATGGTGTCTGAAGGCTCCGGCAGGAAGGTCTGGTGGCTCTGCCCAAACGGCCACTCCTACCTCGCCGACATTGCTTCCCGCAAACGGACCGGATGCCCCTACTGCGCCAATCTCAAAGTCTGGCGGGGATACAACGACCTCGCAACCACCCACCCGCGGTTGGCGGCAGAATGGCATCCCACACTCAACGACGATCTCAAACCCACCGACATTGTCGCAGGCACCAACCGCAAGATCTGGTGGCTGTGCCCCCGACAGCATGCATACCAATCGGCGGTCTACAGCCGCGCGGCCGCAGGCAAGAAAGGCTGCCCCTACTGCGCTAACCAGCGAATCTGGCCCGGGTACAACGATCTAGCCACCGTCGCTCCGGGCGTGGCCTCGCAATGGAAATACGATGCGAACGCTGGCCTTAAACCCATTGATGTCGGGGCCGGCACACCCCGGAAGGTCTGGTGGATCTGTCCGGAGGGACACTCCTACCAGGCTGCTGTGAATGGACGCGTTGCTGGTTCAGGCTGTCCGGAGTGCTTCAGGCTCAAGCGCGCTCGGCACTAATAACACGGAAACAGGAACTAGTACGACATTTACCCGAACGGCAGGCGAAACAAATGACTACCTCGCCGACTCCAGGACTTATCCACATCATCATTCACACTGCTCCTGCCGAGTGGTGGCAAATTCTCGCCGTTCTAGGTCCATACGGAGTGCTGCTCGTTGCTGAAATCTGGTGGTGTATCGAACTTATCAGGATCAGGAAGAGACAGAATGCCGCGCTCCGCGGACTCACAAAGGCTCCGCCCTGACGGGATGATCGAGGGGTACTGTTGCTAACCGCCTCGGATGGCCAGAGGTTCAATGAGCAGCGGTGGATCGCCTGGCGATACGAGGATGCCGTTTCCCATGCTGGAGTTCTCCATGTCGAGCACGTCCACTCGCGTGATCCGTCCGTCCGGGTGGGAGATTTCGTGTATCCGTCGCTGGTGCCAGTGGCCGCAGAAGACATGAGGAACAGCTGTTGCGTTAATTACCTCCCGCAGCAGTATGCGGGTCTCTTCCGCTTTCTTGGCGAGTGCCGGCGGGACGTTGACGTCACTAGTGAGTGGCACGCCTGCGGGCGCATCGTGGGTGATGAGTACATCGAGAGGTCCGCCGCTGACTAGTTTCTCAGCCTCAGCAGGGGTGGGTTCTTCGGTGGACCACCAGTCTTTGCCCTCTGTCCGATGCCGATAGTCAACACTGAAGGCGCCTCCCAGAGCGCCAATAACGAGGCCCTCCACGGTGGTACGGCCTCCCCTGGGTAGAACCCGGATGTTGGACCGAACGGTCGCAAGGCCGTCATTTTCAACCGGCAGCTCTCTCAGTGTGTCCCAATTGTCATGGTTACCTCCGGAGACGACCAGCATGACTCCAAGATCTGAGAGATATTTGTTCACCTTGGTTTCGTGGCGCCCGCGCTTCGCCCCGGGCCAATCGAGGCCGAAGTCGCCGACATGGAGGGCAGTATGGGCCCCTGCCCGGGCAGCTGACCGGACCGCGGCCACCGCCCAACCGGTGTCGCCATGCCAATCACCGAAGACGGCAATGGGGGAGAACATTGGCATTTGTCCAGCATACGGAAAGGACGTTCGGCTGGGGGCAACCAAGAAAATGTGGTCCTAAACTATGCTGATAGGGCATGCCCTCAAATCCCCTCCAGCGAGGATTTTCGAGTACAGCGCGATAGTCCAGCCTGTATTCGTCTCGGGATATTGTCCTACGCCCGGCCGAAAAATAAAGCCGGTCGAGGACGTCTTCGAAACTTGCTGAACCCATGGGAAGTATCTTGCCTTATAGGCACGAACCCGGAGCAATTCGCCCACTTCCGACGTGCCGACCTGCCTTCCGACACGCTGACGCCGCACAGGGGGTTTTTGCTGTCCGGATCACCTGAGGATATGACCCGGAATCCTACTCCTGACGGGCAATGCCTGCCTGCGGGCAGAAAAGCCAGTCCTGGGCTGGAAGCAGCACCAAGCGTCCCTTAGGCTTGAATCACGGATTCGGCGCGGCTGAGAAAGCCCATGCCCGGGTGGAGTCGAAGGGCCTTAATTCCCCGCGTCGTCCCAACCACTAACAGCACCACGGGAAGGTCCCTCTGGACGAGGAGCTGGAAGGCGCCCACAAGAACGGGAAGGGCCGTCGGAATGGGTACGTCGACATCGCGAAGAACGACGAGGCCGGTCTCTGTCAATACTGACGGATCCGGCTCGACATTCATCACGGAGAGCTCATAGACGGGCCAGCCGGCCATCGCCGCAACACTTTTGGCTGTTTCAATGACTGCATCCCGTCCTGCGGCGTCCTTATAGCTCGCCACGGTCATCTGTGCCAGTCCATGACCATAGTGGGCCAATGTATCCGCCAGCTCCACAGCCCACTCCGCGGCGTTCAGCCCGGCACCTCCATTCCAACTGAGACGTGCTTCATTCCGCTTCCCTAATCGCATCGTGAATTGCCGGACAGCCAATGAAGAGGCCCGTTGCCCCACAGGAGTGTATATGTGGCGGCCCGCTGCGTCGTATTACGGGGCTTCATTTGTCGCTGCCGTGTCTGCCCGTTCACTTCCTCTCAATGTCAGAATCAATGTCCGTGACTGAAGCGGCTTCCAACCCCTGAACTGGGTCTCAATCCGTCCGTCTTCCATTAGCCGGTGGTGGGCCGCGTCTGGAAGGAGTCCCGGCTCAAGGGGATGTTTAGCCTGCGGATTGTGATACACATCCATGCCCTCAATCCAGGTCTCCGGATCGTCTCTGACTACGAAGTGAACGTACGGCACAGGCTCTGATGCGTCCGGATCGGGATCTGCGAAAAAGCCTTGTCGAATGAGTACGGTGTCGTCTGATCCAAAACCAGCGCCCACCCCCATTCGGTTGAACTTCGAGATGGTTGCGCTGCTATTGAAGATGACCGCGCTGATGTTTTCGGCCCCAGGAAACGAAAAGAATCCGGAAGGTATGGTCTTCTGTCCCCACGTGTGCTCGGTGATCTGCCGAGGCACAACTGTGAGGGCGCCCGTTGAGTCTCGTTGCGCCTCGTGCGTAAATCCGTACAGGTATATCGCCAGCGCAGTTCCGCTATATGTCATTGACATCGTTTCGTGGAAGTCCTGGATGGCGAAAACCAAAGGCTTGTCAGCTGCTGCGGGCTTGGTCCAGTACTCCTTGCGCAATTTGGCGGTCAGGGGTCCTGCATATCTGATTGGCAAATAGTGCTGAACGTAAGATGCAATGTCTGATTCATTGCTCGGCCTTTGTGATGCTGTCGGCTTTCCATCTGGTCCCACACTTGGATTGATAGTGGTTGCTTCCAAGGCGAATTCTCCATTGGGTCCCCGAACAAGAAAATCGGGGGCAGGGGAGGGTCGCTCAATGAACAAGCCGGCTTCAGTCAGAGCAGCGAAGAGATACAGTTCCCAGAGACGCGCATCGAAGCCTGTGGTTTGGAACTGCTCCACGAAGTTTCCGTCAACGTCCTCGTTCCAGCGCATCATTGCGCTGATGATGCCTCTTGCGGCCGAGAATCCCTCTGAAGAAGCCATTTGAAGGAAATCAGAACTGAGCTTCTCTTTGGACGTAAGAGGAGCGAAGAAGTCGATTGGCTTACCCGTCTCATCACCTTGAACGCGTAGCCGATCCAAATCGGGACCAATCTCTACGAGCCGTTGGTGGAGAGCCGCCAGCGCTCCCTCTGGGGTCTTCACGAAGTTCGTTGCTCCGATCCACCGGAACCGTTCGTCTAGGTCTCGGGCAAGGATCATCGCACCATATTCGTCGTCTGTGTCCACTATGATCGTCGCGATAGTCTTCCCATCGGCGACCTCGAACCACGCCAGTTCCTGCATTGTCGGTGACGGTCGAAAAGTGAGCCATTGTGACGGTTGAAAACTGAGCCACTCGTTCCAAACGATTGGGTGGGTGATCACAGTGGAGGATTGGGCGCTTATTCGGCGGTTGCATCTTGCCGAGGGTGAATCGATGAGGTCGATAGCGGCACGGCTGGGGATTTCCCGGAACACGGTCGCGAAAGCTGTCAGTGCTGACGGACCGCCCACCTATGTGCGTTCCCCGCAGGACTCCGGGATCAAGACGGTGGAACCGGCCATCCGTGCGCTGTTGAGGGAGAACCCGCGGATGCCGGCGACGGTACTCGCGGAGCGTGTGGGCTGGTCCGGGTCCCCGGCATGGTTCCGGGAGAACGTGGCCAGGATCCGGCCGGAGTATGCCCCGGCAGATCCCGCGGACCGGATCAGTTACGAACCCGGGGACCAGGCGCAGTGCGACCTGTGGTTCCCCGAGGTCCGGATACCCGTCGGTGCCGGGAAGCCCCGGGTTTTGCCGGTGCTGGTGATGGTGTCCTCGCATTCACGGTTCATCATGGCCAGGATGCTCCCGTCCCGGATGACCGGGGACCTGCTGGCCGGGATGTGGGAACTGATCGGGTCCCTCGGTGCGGTTCCGCGGCGGCTGATCTGGGACAACGAAACCGGCATCGGGCGGCGGAACACCTACGCCGCAGGGGTCGCGGCGTTCGCAGGGGTCCTCGCGACCAGGATCGTGCAGGTCAAACCCTACGATCCGGAGAGCAAGGGCGTGGTGGAACGGGCCAACCAGTTCCTGGAAACCTCGTTCCTGCCCGGCCGGACCTTCACCTCACCGGAGGATTTCAACGCCCAACTCGCCCAGTGGCTGCCGCTGGCCAACGCCCGGCTGGTCCGGCGGACCGGGGCCCGGCCGGCGGACCTGATCCGGCAGGATAAGGCGGCGATGCTGGTGTTGCCGCCGGTTCCGCCCGTGACCGGCTTCGCCGCCCGGGTCCGGCTGCCGCGGGACTACTACGTCCGGATGGGATCCAACGACTACTCCGTCCACCCGCAGGCCATCGGCAGGTTCATCGACGTCACCGCGGACCTCGAAACAGTCACAATCAGCCTCGACGGGCGATGCGTCGGAAACCACACAAGGTCTTGGGGCGCCGGCCTGACGATCACCGATCCCGACCACGTCGAAGCAGCCCGGACGATGCGGAAAGCCTTCCAAAACCCCGCACCGTCCATGGACACGGCCGGGCTGCGGGACTTGGCTGATTACGACCGGGCCTTCGGGGTCGTCCTCGATGACGGGCAGGTCGCGTGATGACAAACGCGAAGGAAACCGCCGGCCAGATCGAGTACTACTCCCGGGCCATGAAAGCGCCAAGGATTCGGGAAGCAGCAGCCAGGCTCGCGGACCAGGCCCGCGAGACCGGCTGGACCCACGAGGAATACCTCGCCGCGGTCCTGTCCCGGGAAGTCGCCGCCAGGGAAGCTTCCGGCGCCGAGATGCGTGCCCGGGCCGCCGGATTCCCTGCCCGCAAACCGCTCGAGGACTTCAGCTTCGACCACCAGCCCGGCCTCAAACGCGACACCATCGCGCACCTGGCCACCGGCGCGTTCCTCACCGAAGCCTCCAACATCGTGCTGCTCGGACCTCCCGGCACCGGCAAAACCCACCTCGCCACCGGGTTGGGGCTGCGGGCCACCCAGCTGGGACACCGGGTCCTGTTCGCGACCGCCATCGACTGGGTCGCCCGGCTCCAGGCAGCGCACCAGGGCGGCCGGTTGCCGCAGGAGCTGGTCCGGCTGCGCCGCTACGGGCTGATCATCGTCGACGAGGTCGGCTACATCCCGTTCGAACAGGACGCCGCGAACCTGTTCTTCCAGCTCGTCTCCTCACGCTACGAGCACGCCTCGCTGATCCTGACCTCGAACCTGCCGTTCGCCCGCTGGGGAGATGTGTTCGGTGACCAGGTCGTCGCCTCCGCCATGATCGACCGCATCGTCCACCACGCCGAAGTCATCACTCTCAAAGGCTCCAGCTACCGGCTCAAACACGCACAGACAGACTCGCTGCCCTCGACAAGACCGGAAAATACGGCAGAATAACCAACGTCAACGTGGCTCAGTTTTCAACCCACGAAATGGCTCACTTTTCGACCAGCGCTGACACTGCATAAGGAACATTGCTCTGGGGGAGCGGGCATAGGCTGCAAGGGCATCGAATCGGGAGCGCGAGATCGATCGCATGGGACTCCTCTTCGTCCGGGGTTCAGCGTCTATCGACATAAGCCAGGAGTCTAGCGTGTTCCAATCGGCTCAAGGAGTGACCCTGTATGCGTTTCCCTGCTTGCGTATAGTCGATTCCTTAGGCTGAAGCTACCGAATAGTGTGCCCGCCGTCAGGGAGGCCGTGATGTGGCGCCTGGACACCGCATCTACCTGGATGCGAGCTGTCTGGTGGAGATCGCGGCGGCACCTGCGTGATCGCTGTTTCGCTCTGCCAAGGTGCCCACAGCCAATGAAGGAGGCAGTAGTTCCGCGAACTTCAGTGTTCTGAGCGCACGCTCATCAACCTGCGGCAGGAGCCTCTGCGGCTCGTCTTGAAGAACATCACGGATTTTGCGTAGGGCCTCAGCCAGAGTGGAAGCCTTGGTGTCGCCACGCAATCCGATTTGCCAGTTGTTGTAGGCCCGAGATTCGTCCAGCAACGCAGGTGCGAGGTCAAGCAACCCAGCGGCCAGGACGGCGTTCGCGCGGGCGCCTGCCCAGGTCCACCACCGGAGCCTCCCGTTCGACTCACGGAGCAGGACTGTGGAACCATCCAGCACCCGCTGGGAATACTCCTCCCGGAGTTCATCTAGCTTGGTCAGAGCCCTTTTGGACAGCAGCACGTCGGCGGGAGTGGCACCGAGCAGCACCCGCCGAGTTGCATCGCTCAGGGCATAGGACTCTGGCTGCGGCATGCTGGACCATTTGGAGTCCGCGGCGTTTGCAGACGGTTCTACGTACGCGCGGTGACGCTTCCAATCGACGTAGTTCACCTGCCATGCCCGACCTCCCAGAGTTAGGAGCCGAGGACCGTCGACTTTTCGCTGCAGCACCATCGGATCCACGGAGCCGATTCCCTCGCGACCGTGCAAAATTACGACTTGTGGGTCCGCGGTGAACACGGCCATGAGGTCCCGGTAGTGAATGCCGCCGTACTTTCGCTCAGCTGCCGGGCCCATAAAGAGCATCCCTTGGTCGGAATCGAGGTGTCCGGTTTCCACCAGCCATACCGCGATTTGTTGCCAACTATCGGCCACGGCTAGCCCGAGCCCAGAGAACCACTCGAGCCAGGTGTTGGCCCCGATTCGCCGTTCCTGGAGGGTCAGTCCCAAGAGTTGTTGTGCGGCTACATGCAGAGGCGACGGCGGGGGAATGACCGGCTCCACATAACCCTCTGACCACAGAAGCAAGAGGCCGCAGGCTCGGAGGAATTGCGCGTCGTCGGTGGACAGGAAAAGCATGTTCCGTGCGGTCCCCGGTCTGCGGCCGGTGCGGCCGAGCCGCTGCAGTACCGAGGCCACGGTTCGCGGTGCGCCGATCTGGAGGACCCTATCGAGGTCGCCCACGTCGATGCCGAGTTCCAGCGTGGAGGTAGACACGATGACGCAGTTGCGGGCCTGCGAAAACGCGGTTTCAGCTTGTCGCCGGGCATCGACGGACAAGGAGGAGTGCGAAACGAAAGTCTCCACTTCAAGTTCCCGCAGCCCCAGCGACACCTTTTCCACCGTTCGCCGAGAATCGGCAAAGACAAGCCGCTTTTCGCCTTGATGCAGGGCAGCGATCACTTTGGCGGCATTCAGGTCGCTCCCCACGAAGTCGAGTTGCATCTCCGGTAAGGCCGCAGAGCCACCGTCCGGAGCAACGACGGACGCAGCTTTCTCCGAGATCCGATTGCTACCTTGCAGCCAATACAAGAGCTCCGGCGCATTGCCCACCGTCGCGGACAGTCCGATCCTCTGGAGGGGACGGCCAGACAGCTTAGAAATGCGTTCCACAACTCCCAAGAGGTGCCAACCCCGATCGTCACCGGCAAAGGCATGTACTTCGTCGACGACGATGGCACGTACATCTGCAAAGAGTTGTCGCGGATCCGCCAGGGTGGAGACCAGCATGGACTCGAGCGATTCCGGAGTGGTCAGCAGGATGTCCGGACGTTCGAAGACTTGGCGTTTGCGGGCACCTGCAGGCGTGTCGCCGTGCCGGACCGCCGCGGTGCGCCCGAGCCATCCGGCGTAGGAAGCGACCCGTGGTTCCAAGTTGTTCAGCAGCGCGCGCAGGGGACACACGTAGAGCACAGAGGTCCCTGTCCACGCCTCCTCGGCCATACGGGTCAGCAGCGGGAACAACGCTGCCTCGGTCTTACCGCCGGCAGTGGGAGCCAGGAGCAGGCAATCGTTGCCGGCCAGTAACGGACCGATGGACTCTGACTGCAGCGGCCGCAGCCCGCTCCAGCCCAGGGTGTTGGCGATGTGGTGCTGGACCACCGTGTGGAGCGCGTCGAACCCTGCGAGCTGGGTCATAGGTCGAGTTCGACGTCGTCCGCGGTCGCCGCATAGCTGCCGACCATTCCGACGCTGCCGCCAACGGCATTCCGTTCCTCGGGGCTTAGGTCCTCGCGGGCGAGGGTCAAGGCGTAGTGCTGGCGCGGGTCGAAGTCAGCGAACTGGTCAACGCGGTCCAGTACGTCACCGATGAGCTTTTTAAGGAAGATCCTTGGCGCGATGCCCACCTTGCCGCCCAGACCGCCGGTCACCGCGCCGGCCAGATCAGAGACGTAGGGATCGTCGACGAGCTGGCGGATACGATCCGGAGCATCGGCACCGAGAAGGTAGAGGTCCCGTACCTTGATGCCCAATGCTTCAAGCGCTTCACGGTCAAAGCCAGCCAAACGGATCTGTACGGCGCGAGGGTTGTCGAAGCGCGCATCGGTGCCGAAATCCGTAGCTAGGCGCTGTGCAAGGGGCGCTAGGCGTGGCACTCCCGATGGGCCGGTGAAGAAAGCCGGTGTTCCGGTCAGGACCAGATATAGCCCGGGGAAGCGTCCGGAGTCTACTTCGTCCATGAGTTGGCGCAGTGCGTTGAGGGCTTTGTCCCGTACATCCGATCGCATTCGTTGCAGGGTCTCGACCTCGTCCAATACCACCAGCAGGCCGGGATGCCCGGCGTCGCGCAGAATCAGGAGCAGACCCTGCAGGAAGCCCAAGGCGCCGAAGTGGTCAAGATCGCCACGAATTCCTGCCCCGCGCTTGGCCGAAGCGCCCACATGGGGCTGGCCGCCGAGCCAAGCGGCAAGCCCATCCGCAACGGCAGCATCTCCAGTGGCTACGGCTGCCCGGTAACCGCGCAGTGCCTGGGCGAAGGCAGGTGTCTTCGCAGTCACCTCTGCCAAACGACGGTCCAGCAGCTCATCCGCGGCGGCCGCCAAGTCACCCGCCGAGGCGCCAGCCAACGCGGGGTCTGCGGCGATGGCATCGTCCTCAAGGGTGAACAGCCAAGCATCCAGGACGGAACGGAACGCGCTGGGCGCCACCGAAGCAGTGCGCAGCGATTCGGTAATCCGCCGGTAGACGGTTTCAAGCTTGTGCAGCGGTGTCTCGGTCTCGGAAATCTGCACCTCGGCGGCGGCGAAGCCCTTCCTAAGGGCCTTCTCCGCAAGATGGCGGGTATAGAAGGTTTTTCCCGTGCCGTACTCACCACGGACTGCCTTGACCACGGCACCACTACCCGCGACCGTTTCGAGTTCCTCGTCCACGGCGCGCTGGAACCGGTCCAGACCGACGGCGAGCAGGTCGAGTCCGTTGGAAGGAACCGTGCCACGCCGCAGCGCGTCGATCACTTCACGGCGCCTGCGCGGCGAGACGTCAGCCACGATTTGTCACCCCGAACTGTTCGCGGAGCAGCCGTGAGTCCAGGACCAGTATGGAACCGTCGACGCGCAACACCCCGTAGCCTTCGACGTTGAGCAGCTTCTGCAGTTGGGCCACCGCGCCATCCATGCGCGTGGGTGCAACCTGGAGGACGACGGCGGCAGCGTCCTTGGCCAAGCGGGTCCCCGGCCCGGCGGCCAGCGCATCCAGCAGCGAAGCGACTTGGTTGTCGGAGACTGCGAGTCGGCCCGCGATCGCCTTCTGCGCCTTGTACATGGTTGAGGACACCACGGCGGCGCCCAACCGCGGCGCGGCGGGAACCGGGTCGGGGGAGTCGAGGATGTCGAGCAGCGATGGGGTGTTGTCCTTGGCTGTCTTCGTTAGTCCGGCACCGGTACTTGCCGGGCGCGCCGCGGCGCCGTTGGCTGCGACCGACCACCACAGTGGTTCCTGTGACGGCGCCAGCTTCCACTCGTCGGGGACGTTATCGCCGGGAACCAAGACAACGACCGGAACCACGACCTCGGCGGGGGAAGCGCCTCCGTGGTACCCGGCCTTGATCGGTCCATAGCGCAGGGTTTCATCCACGGCGAGTACTGCGCTCCCGCCTTCGGCCAGGACACGGCGGCCCTGGACCAGCACCTCGTCGTCACCGGCGGGAGGTTCCGGTGTACGGGACCGTGCGCTGCTCGTTTCACCGAACGCTCGCAGTTCACCGCGGCGGCGCTCCACGATGTGCCCGTGATCGGACGTCATGACGACGGTGCGCCCGGCTGCCATCGCGGCGGATAGCAAAGGTCGCAGATGCCGGATGGTGTCCGGCGTCCACGTGGTTCCGGCCGGGTCGCTCTTGTCTAAGGCGTCATCGATGGTGTTCAGAACGCAGGCCACGAGCCTCGTCTGTGGGTCGGCGATGGCAACGGAAATGTCGTCTTGCAAGGCCAATCCTGGACGCGACGAGTCCAGGGGAGCCTTGTGGAAGAGCACGGACTGGGCGATCCCGCCGGCTTTCGCCGCTGCGGCGAAGCCGGACAATTCGCGGGACTGCCCTCCCGACGTCAACTCGCCGCTGAACAGGGAAGTTCGGCTGAGGTTCGTGAGCGTCGGCAGCACGGCCACGGCGGAACCGCGGCGTTCCGATGCTGCCGGGATGACCTCTGCCCAGCCCTCGTTCCCGTGAAGCACGGTGGAGGCGAGTTCCGCGGCGCTGGCGGCGCTCATGCCGTCGAGAACCAGGAGGAGTGTGTTCCGTGCTCGAGCGAGTGGCAGAACGACTGAGGGCAGCAAGCGCTCCAGATGCCACACGGGGTCCCCTGCGCCTTCCAAGCGGCCTGTCGCTCTGCCTTCGTCCGAGGAGGTCGAGGTGGCCAGGAGCCGTGCGAATTCTCGGTCATGGCCATGGCGCCGCTGCTCAGTGAATCGCAGGATGGTGCCGAGACCTTCGCCCAAGAGTTGGTCGCTGACGCCGGCAGCCACGTCGTTGTAGGCGGCGTCGACCCAGGCGTGGATGTGAGCGTGCAGATGCGCGGCACCGATGAGACTGTTGGGAAGAGTGTTGTCGCTGGTGAGCCAGCGGGCCAGTCTGACGGCAGCGTGGAATGGAGCCACGCGCGGATCCTGGGCGTTCGCGCGTATCGGATATGCCAGACGGTGGTCCTCGGCCGCTGCCCAGGCCTTTTCCACGGCGTCGATCCCCGACCCAGGGAACGAACGTAGCGTTTCCGCGAGCCGTTGCAGCATCGCGGTCAGTCCGGCGGGGAGCAGCTGCGAATCTCGGCTCAAGCTGGAAGCCTGGATCTTTGTGAGTAATCTATCGGCCGCCTGCAAGGCCGCGTGGGCCTCCTGCCAGCGGGCCGGATCCTCCAGTTGCGCTTCGACAACGTTGCGGGCTGACTTACCGAGTGCCGCCAGCATGGAAGGGGTGATTGGTTCCGCGGAGCCGGCCCAGAGGTGCTCGAGACGTGCCAGCGCAAGCTCGCTGAGCTGTCGGTCCTGGGCTGTCCGCCCGCCCGTCTCGGTAAGCACGTTCAAGGCGATGCCGACCGGCACTGCTTCGGCGGCGCGGCCGGCGAGAAGAAACCTCTGGAGAGGCTTCCCTGCCAGTCCTGCGCGGTCGGTCAGCCATTGCAGAACTGCGTCGGCAAGTTCGTTACCGCCAAACTCGCGTAGGTCTGCCATTCGATCTGTGGCATCGGTCCGCATGGTCCAATCGAGGACGCTGAGGCCATCTACCGGACCACGCTGCAGTGCCAGCTGCCGCTCCGCGACTGAAGCGAAGGCATGGTCGATGGTCAGGACTGCTCCGGGAGCTGCAGGCCATCCTTCATCCGGGGTGATGCGCAGTAGGCCTTGTGCCACTGGCAACCGCTGCTTGAGAGTGGACAGGGGCCGGTCGATCCGATCAGCACCGAAACGCTCCTTGAGTGCTTCCCACGCGCCTGGTGTCTGGAGCCTTTGGTTCGCAAAATGCCCGAGGATTCCGGCCCCCAGATCCTCTTCCGGCCGGTCCGTCAGGATCACGAGCCATTCATCACCAGCACGGTTGCGCAACGCGTCTCGGATGGCCAGCGATGAAACACACGGCAGGACGTGTACGCGCTCTCCGGAATCTGCGAAGCGTCGTTCAGCATCGGCGTCCGGGACTGCACGGAGGCCGATCACGCGCTGAGTGCTGTGCTTGCGGGCCGCGGAGATTAGGGAACGGACCACGGCGGTGCTCACCGTGCTCTGTACGGCTGGCTGGCCGTTCACTCGAAGATCCTCCACTGCACCTCGACACGGCGACCAGGGTTCTTCAGGATGAACTCCTGCAGTTCGGCTACCGCGTTGTCTCCGCCACGGGCTGTGCGCCATTCCCCACCTGGAGTTGATGGCTGTGGCGGCGTGAGCGGAAGGTTGACGTCATCCGGGAGTTCGGGCGTTCCACCGGTGGTTTCGGGGGTATCCACCGGTGGAACAGGTGGAGAGACAGGAATGGGAGGCGCGACAGGCGGGGGCGGCGCCGTGGCGAGCCAATCAAATATTCCGTCTTCGGTGGTCTTGAGCGCCTTCGCGCATGCGTAGGCGTGCTCATGGCCGTTCAGGGCGGTTGTGAGCTGGTCTAGGACTTCTTGCGCGGCATCCGCGCGAGTATCTTGCCCCTTGGCAGCTTCACGGACGGGAGCCAGCCGGTTCCACGCGAAGGTGGATAAGGCTGCGGCAACTTCCTTGGCGTGGGCCAGGGATGCTGCCGCTTCCTCTGGCGAAGCCGGGAGATCAAGGCCAGCCAGGGTCTGGATCAGCGTGACACCGTTCTGGTGCTGCAGCGCTCCCAGAGTAGTTGCAATCCCACGGGCAAGTTGAAGCCGCGGCCCGCCGTCGATCCCGAGTCTTGTTGCAGCGGACTCCAAGGCGTTGACCAGCACATCCGCGTCAGTAACAGTTCGGCGTGCGAGCGTTCGGGTCGCGTCGGCAAGGGTGGCCACCGCGGCCGGGGTGCGGTACTTGGGGGCCTCGATACCCAAGACGCGGCCCGCGGTGGCCCGGGCGGCCTCCCATTCCTCTTCAGTGGGCATCGGCTGCGGGCGCAGCTCCATGCTGGGCTGGAGCGAACCGGGCGGTGGGGTGGCGGGTAAGGCTCCGCCATGGTTGAACCAGGCACGCTGGCGCAACAAACCCCACGCAATGACGATCACGTCCGAGACCTCGTTGCGCAGCCCATGTGCCGGTTCGACTCCGGCGATGATTTCGCGCAGCTTCGAAACGGTGACGGGGTCGTCATTGCCGATGCCGACGCGGGAGAGCCCTCGCTCAAGCGCGGCGCCCCACGGTCCGAAGCGGCCGTCACCGAAGAGGAAATGCGTTTCTCCTGCGAGCCCGACTTCTAAGGGGTTGGCGATCCGGCGGACTGTCCGGGCATCTCCCGGGTAGGGGGCGCGGCCTTCAGGATCGGCAGCGGCGGCCTCAAGCGCGGAGGCAACCGCCTTGAGGTCGGCGGCCCTGATCTCGGCGTCCTCCGGCTCGAAGCGCGGGTGCCCGGGGTAGGAGGATTCGAATGCTCGATTTACGAGCTGCCTGAACCCTGCCCCGAGGGTTGCCCCTACAGGCGGCTGGGGTACGTATTCCGGATCCAGCGAATACAGGACTTCCACATGTGCGGGATCCTCCAGCAGAGTCCCGGGTGCGGGCGTCGCTGCACCATACGCCTGCTGAATGATGCGCAACAATCCCTCGCGCAGGGCCGCCTGCTGCGACTCGAGGATACCGCGTGCCTGGTTGCGGTCGACTTCGCTGAGGTGGTTGGCGTGGCTGTTCCACCGGTCCCCGGTACCTTCCAACAACCAGTCGAGAACCACGAGCCGGCGCAAGTCGCGCATCGAATCTGACGAGAGAAAGCGGGGTAGCCAGACGACCGTTCGCGAGGTGAAATTGCGGGCGCGCATGTTTTCGATGCGCTCGATGTCTTCGATAGCGGTGTGCTGTTGTTCATCGAAGGGGTGGTCGATGACGAAGCGCCAGGCGCCGGCCCCTGCACGGAAATGCTCGTCTGTGAGCCAGCCTGCATCGCGCACATTGCCGAAGACCAGTTCGACCTCGCGTTTGGAGCCGCGCCACACCACCGTGTGCCGGTAGACGTTCCATGCATCGGGGTCGCCGAGTTCCAGGCCGAGCCCTTCGGCCACCAGCTTGCGGATGAGCTCACGCTGGCGCCCGGGGTTGTCCTCGCCCTTGGCTTTCTCCACGATTGACTCGTAGTCCACATTAGACAGTTGAACCCGGATGATGGGGTTCAGCGGTTCCGAGCCCACATGGATTTCGGGCACCTCACGGGACCAGTTCTTGACCTTGGCCAGCACAATGTTGGCCTCTCCGCCGGGCAGCGGAGAAGCGATGGAGCCGTGATTCAGCGAGGCGAGCCGGGAAGCCGTCAGCGCCTTCAGTGCGGGGACGTTGGGGGCGACGGCGGAGAGCAATAACGTCTTGGCAAGCCGATCGTCCGCCCGAAACGCCGGGGATAGCCGGGAAGGATCTTGCAGGTCCGTTGCAGCAAGGTGATGCGTGGAGAGGATCTTGGGCAACAGCTTGTCCTGGTACAGCTGGGTCGCGGAACGAAAGAGCGCCGCGGCCTGCGCGTCTAGGGCGGCCCCGGCCTGGCCTTTGACGATGTAGTCGAAGCTGTCCCCGACCGGAATGACCTCCTCGATGCTCATGGTGTTCCGGCGATCAACCAGCATCTGTTGCATGACCTTCAATGCGGTCCGGTCACGCTGCATGACGCTGGCCAGGGATCGCAGGGTGGAGACCAACGCGGGGGCAAACGGATAGGTGAGCCGGAAGGCCTTCTCATCCGAACCTCGGTGCTGGTCGTCCGAGTTAACTCCATCGAGCAGCACGTCCCAGACCTTGGGGTTTCGGTCCAGCCGGGTGAAGGCGTCGTCAACCGACTGCCTCGCGGCCTCGTCCTTCGGCTTCAGGAGGCGTTTGCTGGCGACGAACGGGAGATTATCATCTCCAAGTTCGATCTTCGCGAAGCGTCCCTCCTGGTGCCGGAACGCGGACTCGAGGGCCTCCTGCTGGACGCCGTTGGCACCGGCGTCGGCGAACCACTTGCGCAGGTCCATCTGCCGGGCTACAAACGAGACCAAGGGCGCTTCGAGGCTCCCGTAGGAGCCCTCCACCAGTTTGGTCAGTTTCTGCGATTCGCGGCGGAAGAACTCGGGTTCGTGCATGCCGAAGGCGAGCCAGAGGACCAGTTCATCGAGGAACAGGACGACGGCGTCGTACCCCAGCGTCTTCGCGTGTGCAGACATGGCGGCGAGGCCTGTGTCCAGGTCCACATATTGGCCGGAGTGTACATGGGCCTTGAAGTACGTCCCGACCAGGGCGCTGACCAGCGACTGCCGCTCTACGCTTTGGGCCGGCGCGGTGAGAGCTCTCTTGTAGCGGTCGAGGCCCCAGCCGCTTGAGCCGAGCAGGCCGGAAAACTCATCGAACTCATCGTCGGCCTGCCCTCCGCCGAGGCCCTGCAGGAACGAATTGTCGCCTATCTGCTGTCGCAGATTTTCGGCGTCCTCAAGGAGTGCGTCGGAGGCGAAGAGTGCTGGCAAGGTTGCACCAGGATGCGCGTCTTGGATATGGCGTACGTAGGAGTCGAAGATCACCTGTTCCATCGACTTGCCGTCCAAAAAGTGGAAGGCCAGCGGCAGGATATTCCGGCCGGACAAGACAGAGTCATGCCGGGCCACGGTTTCTTGCAGCTCCGCTACGGAACGTGCCTTTGGATCATGACGCAGCAGGGCGTGAAGGACGGCCATGAAGTGAGACTTACCGGAGCCGAAGGATCCGGTCAGAAACGCCCCGCGGTTGATACCCGTGGTCAGCGCGTTGGACACCAGGCCCATTGCCGAATCGAACGCATCGACCAAGGAAGGTGTGACCACATAGTCGTCGAGGGCGTGACGGGCGCCGTCACCGCTGACGGCGTCGGTGAGGCGGAGTACGTAGTCCTCCACTCCCGCGCGTTCGGGGATGTCGAAGACGTCACGAAGCAGGATGGTCATGCGTTCTCCTTAACAGCACGCCGGCCGCGGGAGGCCGACGTAGGACGCCAGGCCTTCAGATCGGTGGTCGAGACATTGAGTTGGGTCATGCGTTCCTCCAGCTGTGCGGAACAGAAGTCGGCCATGCTCACGCCGAAGCTCGGATCCAGATCGCCATGCCACTGCTTGACCCAAGGCAGCAGTTCCGCCATACCGGCTACCAGCGGGATCAGCTGAGCGTCATCGGTTCCCTCGGCGATCCGCTCGTCCATGATGGTAGCGAGGACGAGGAACTGCTGTACGTGGTCCCACCCAGCCCAGCCGAGCAGCAGGGTCGGGTCGCTGGATCGTCCGGCGTCCGGGTACAGGACGAAGCGTTCCTTCGGCACGTCAAGTTTCCCCCGAGCCTGCCACCATGAAGCCTTCCGGAAATCGGAGGTGGCGTACTTGGGCGGGACCGGGATCTTTCCCACGTGCTCGCCGTTGTCCTCTTGGCGCTGTAGCTCCCACGTTTCCTCCCACGCTTGGCGCTTCCGCAGACCGGAGTCCTTGAGCCGCTGGGCAGCGAGGTAGGGGACAGCCTCGTCGGTCAATAGTTTGGAGAGGGCCTTGGTCACTTCGACGTCCATGGTGCCGTCCCAGAGTGCCAGGACGCTAACCAGATCCCGGTCGCGGGAGACCATGTCCGCGAGCTGAGAGATGCTGCGAGCCGTTGGCCGGTCGTGTGCGTCAAACCAGTACGAGCGGTTCTCCAGCCGGTCCAGTAGCCAGCCACGCAGGGCTTGTTCCTGCTGTTTGTCCCACGGTTCCGCTGCCCAGCGCCGCTTGTACTCCGGCCTTTCCAGCAGCCGGATATTCGGATTGCTCTCGATAATATCGAGCCTACGCTGGACGAGCGCTCGATATTCCTCCGGCCAAGAAGCGGGGATCTGGGCGACGGGATTGAAGCCGTGCCGGGTAAACCATGTTGACTCGGAAGTGCCTTTGGCGATTCGGCGGGCGAGCACAATTTCGAAAGCCCGCTGTCCTGGTTCGATCTCTGGCAATGAATGGCTGTTGTGGTTAAGGACTTCAGGAATCAGGCCGTAAAGCTTATAAGTCTCCCAGTCGAGCTCTTCCTGAACTGCCACCATTTGACGGCGAATGGATTGAACTTGCTGACCTGCTTGGGCCAGGACAGCCGTTGTCGGCAGAGTGGATTTCAAAACCGTCGACGGTGCATGTTCCGCCAGCTTCGTACTCAGTTTGTCGAGCTGCCGTGCGAAATCTATCGGCAGGAGTGACGGAAGCGGGAACTCAGCGACATTTGAGCCATTGAATTCGTATCGCGTCGCCCAGACTTCGTCGATGTGTGGCTTTGGCTGACAAACGGATCGCAACCAGAAGCAAGCGGTTGACGAATTGAGTATGCCAAGCAAGGAAAGGTGGTCCTCTTCAGAAGCATCCCGAGGCAGTTTAATGACCGGCGCTGTCTGTTTGAAGACCCTTCCACCTCGGTCGATCACGAAGTGGTTGTGTGTGGAAACGAATGCAAAGGCGAGAGAAAGATCGCTAGTTTCAGCATCCTTGGGCAGCTGATGCCACGACCACCACGGCTTGCCGGAGCTAAAGTATGACCCCGAGAATGTTGCTCGATTGCCGAGTTCAGTTCTGAGCGGCCACAGGATTCGCCAGATCAGTGACGATGTAGGCGGCGGGTGCTCTTCGCCTGCGTCATAGGGGAACCAGGTAACGTCAGCCCCATTCACCGAGAAGTCTCGGATGTCCGACCCTGACACTAGTTCTGGCATCGTAGCCCCGCCGGATCGTGCCGAGAATGCTCCCGATTGGTAGTACGTAAACGCATCATCAGCATGACTCATTGCCATGAAACCAATTCGCTTGGCTATGCTGCCAAGTGAATGAGCGGCGGAACCCTCAAGAGCGGTCTTAAGCTGTGGAGCTGCACCACCGGATAGACTCCAGGGATGGCTGGCCAATCGTTGACGGGGCAGGTCTTCGACGGAAATCCATTCCCCGTCGTATCCAGGCTGGTCGACGTGGTTGGTGATTGCGCGCCAGACTAAGCCCTGGGCAGGATCGGTCGGCTGTACAGGTTCCCCTCGCACACCCAGCACAGCCCGCACCGTATTACGGACAGGGCGTTGATGTTTGCCGACGAGAATGACGGTCGGAGTGCTATGGCCTGGGATATGCGCGCCTGAAGTGTCAACGATAAGGCGTAGATCTTGTCGGATAAGGTAGTCCTCGATGATCTTGGAGCCGAATTCGCGCTTCATAAATGAGTTTGAGGTGATTTGCCCGGTCCAGCCTGCAGTTTGCTGGTCTGAACCGAACTTGGCGAGCCGGAAGAACCGCTCCATGAAGGGAACTGAGAGCGCGTAAAGTCCTTTGCAGGTCTTGTAGAGCTTCCTGTAGCGCTCGTTGAGCGTCTTGTCCTTGACCGTGATGTAGGGCGGGTTGCCGACCACCACGTCATACTGGTTCTCAGTGAGGAGCGTCTCGAGGAGCTCGCGGTCCTCGAGCGAGTACGCAAAACCGCTCATCTTTGCGTCTAGGTCGAATCCTTCCTGTTCGAAGGGTCGGTCGGCCCCGCCGTAGAGCAGCGAATCTCCGGCGGCCAGATGGAACCGGAAATCGGGAGCGCGCTCCAGATCGAGCTCGCCCGTAGCCTGAAGCGCGGCGATCGTGAGCCGGAATCGGGCGATGGCCACCGCGAACGGATTCAAGTCGACGCCGTGGATGGCATCGAGTGCCTTCTGCACGTGTTCGCGGGCTTCCAGGTTCGGAGCCTTTGCGCTCCAAGCGTCTAGCAGCCGCTGGAATCCGCCCAGCAGGAAATGCCCTGACCCGCAGGTGGGGTCGATGAGCTTGAACCCTTCCAGCGGGCGCTCGGCCAGCGCCGGGGTGAGGGTCTGGTCGAGGATGAATTCCTCGACAAACTCTGGGGTCTGGAGTAGGGCGAAGGTTTTCTTTGCGTACTCGGAGAGATCTTGGTAGAGGTCGCCGAGGAACCGTGTGGAAAGTTCCTCATCCTGGAAGTCGTAGAGCGGGACGCCGGCTTCGTCTGTGGCCCGCCAGAAATCCAGGATCTCCTTGGCCATGGCGCCGGAGGGGGAGGCCTGCCACAGTGCGGCGTGCTCGTCGACTAGAGCGGTAGTGGAGGGGAACGACTGCAGGTGGGTAATGCCTTCCAGGATCCATTCGCGCCAAGTGCTTTCCGGGTGTGCACGGAAGTAGGCGTTTTCGGCGTCGAACGCTTCCTGGCGGCGGGCGCCGGGACCGGCGATCCAGATCTTAGAGAGCAGTGCGTTGTCCTCGCAGAAGCGCAGGAACACCGTGGTCAGAACCCAGCCGACGGCAGCCTGGGTGAGGCGGTCGTCACGCCAGCTGACCCACGCGGAAGAGGTGCGTTCGGCGCGCAGCGCGTCCGCGTGCTCGGACTGCCACTTGGACTTGAGCTCCCGATCTTCTTCCAGCCTGGCGCGCAGGTCGTCTTCGACCCGGAGCACCAGCTTCTGCAGCTTGGGAGTGAGTTCCTTGCCAATGGTCATGCGGTGGCTCCTTCGACGGCTGCCGGGATGAGGTCTGTCTGGGCGTCAATCCAGGCGGTTTCGACACGGAGATACTGGTTCGGGGAGGTCTGAACCGAGACGCCGTCGAGCAGCGGTCCCTGGTTCGCTCTGACCTGAGGCAGGATCACCCACACCGCCTGGCCGCGCGGGGTGGCCAGATCGCTCCAATGCCGGATGAGGTCAGCATGTCCATAGCGGACCAGGGGCGAAGCTTCGACGATGAGGACTGGCCGGGGTGCCTGTCCAGGAGCGTTGGCAGTCGCCTGCGCGATGGCCGCCTCGACAACGGGCACAGCCATCTTCACTGCTGCGGCCACACCACGGGTAGCCCGGTCGTTCTCGGGCTGTGCGTCCGCGCGCACCAGCGCGTCCCAGGACGGGAAACCCTCCTGGAGGCTCAAGGACTTCAGCTCATCCAGCAGCAGGGCAGTGACATCGATCCGCTGCACATTGAACTCCGCTTCCAGCTTGTCCGCCAGCGCGTCGCAGCGGTCGGCGCGGGCGCCCAACGCCAGGAACGACCGCAGGGTGACGCTCTCGTTGAGTCTTTGCTCCGGTGTGGATTCGCCGGACACAAGGCCGCCGACCTGTGTTCCTGTGCCCAGGCGCGAGGAACTGCTCTGTGTCGGTTCCACAATAGTGGGCGCGCCGTAGATCCCGGACTCGGGGTCGTGGACGAGGTCCAGGCCGGCCTCGCGCAGCAGCTCGGCGAGGCGTCCCGACGTCGGAAGAGCCTGCACGGCCGGGAAGCGGACGCGCACACGGTCCACGATTTCGCGGGGCGACAGTCGCTGCGGCCCCGCCACTCCGCGCAGGGCAAGCCCCAGCGCCTCGACCTGGGACAGATCCCGGTGGTGCAGCTCGCCGGACCCCGACGCTGCGGCATGGCGGGACAACCCGGCGGCTAGGCGGGCCAGCCGGACCCTGTCGCGCAGCAAAGGATCCTCGATGCCTGCAGCGTCGAGTATCGCTGACAGTCGCTGCTGAACGCGTTCGGCAGGAACGAGGGCGGGCTGCGCCGTTGACTCCGCAAGCAGCGCATCGCCTTCACGGCCCAGACGTTCTGCCACATCCAGCAACGGTGGCTCGCTGGCGATCAGCAGCGCGCTGCCCTCTCGCCGGCGCAGCTCAAGGGGTTCGTCGTTGACATCCGCGCGTTTGAGGGCCCGCTGACGATCAATGACGATCCGAAGGAGACCCCGGGCGATGCGTTCGTTCTCTCCGGTACGCTCGGACTCCACCGTGGTCTGGGCGAGGACTTCCGCGGCCAACTCATCAACCGTTGCCGTCCCGCCAAGGGCGGCAAGGCGCTGGTTGACCACGCTGGTCAGGTGACGCAGGTAACCCAGCACGCGTGGTTCCTCGGCCCAGGAAGTCTGGAGTTTCCCGACGAGCTGGTTCGCGCCGGCGGCGGTGACAGGGTTGGGCAGGTTTGCACCCAGCTGCGCCTGGGTGGCGAAGGCGTCCACATCGCCGTATGTGCCAAGGATCAGGCCGGCGGCAGCTCGGGACTGCACCGCCTTCCGTGTTCCAGCTGCCTCGATGAGCTGTTCGGCAAGGGCCAGCACCGAGGGGAGCGGAGCGGTCCCCTGGTTTCCCTGCTTCTTCTCGCCGAACTTTTCCCGCCACAGGCTAGCCCGCGCTGAAGCCTCCCGACGGGTGGCCAGTGCCACGCCGCGAAGGGCGTTTAGTCGGATCGGGTCAACGGCTGTAAGTTCCCCAACGGTGGCGACTCCGAGCGGTTCAAGTGCCGAGAGGGCGCGTGCCGAAAGGCCGGACTGCTCCAGCGGGGTGGCCGGTGTTGCCGCGGCCGCTAGTTCGTCCGAGTTCTCCGGGGCGGTGGTCGCATCCGTCGGGAACGCAGCCCGCCAGTTCTCCAGCATTTCCGTAGCGGTGTCATAGCGTCGCTTGGCATCGCGGGCCAGCGCTGTGCGGAAGAAGGAGACGAGGCGTGGGGCAACGGCCCGGTCGAAGTCGTGGGCCTCGATGCTGGCTTCGTCCGGTACGGACGCCGGGTTGGCAAGCGGGTCACCATAGAAAGGCGTGTGGCCGGCTGCCATTTCAAACAGCACGACGGCGGCGGCATATCGTTCCGCCGCGGAATCGAACCGAGTCCGGAGCCCACCCAAGAATGGATCCAGATAGGGAGGGGTGCCGGCAGCGATGTCCGATGCTGCAGCCCGGGAAAGAGAGAAGTCGAAGAGTACGAGGTGTTTGCCGCTGCGCTCTGCCCGAACGCCCAAGTTGCCTGGCTTGATGTCTCGGTGATCAACACCGTCCTTGTCCAGCTGGACCAGTGCTTCCAGGAGGTCCCGGCCGAGTCTTTCCAGCAGGTCCAAGGATAGGCGCTTTCGCTCGCGCAGCAGCTCGCTTAGCGTTTGCTCACCAGCGCTCTCCAGCAGCAAGGCTGAGCGGTCGCCGAGGGAGAGCGGCCCATCGACAATCTTGACCAAGCGCGGACCGGACAGCGCACGCAATACCGCGGCCTCTTCGTGGAGCCGCTGCGCTGCTTTGGCATCCACCGCAACCTTCAAGACCCGCTGCGCGCCGTCGTCGTCCGCGTCTTTAACCAGCAGCCCGACGGCAGTCGAGCCCCGTCCGAGCCGGCGTACGACAGTGAATCGTCCGTCAGCCAAAACCGTGCCCGGAGTAGCCTCGACGGCGTCGACGTCCTCACTTACGGCGGAGGGTGAGGAAGAATCGAACAAAGCATCCAGGAACTTACCGACGCCGTCGAACCGCTCGCCGGGTGCGGGCCTGGTGGCACCCAGCACGGCGTCGCGAATGCTTTGCGAGATCGAGGGCAGCTCGAGGGACAGATCCAGGCCACGCTGGTTCCGCAGCCGCTCCGAGAGGACCAGCGATGAATCAGCAGGACGTTGCGACGCGAGGATGAAGTAAGCAAGGGCGCCAAGCGAAAAGACGTCCACCCGGATACGATCTGCTGATTCCGGTTGCCAGCGTCCCTCTGGGGCCTCAAAAGATTCGGTCAGCCAGGCGTCTGGCTGATTGGGGTCCGGCCTGCGGTCCAGCAAAGAAGTGACGCCGTCGGCGGCGTGTCCGGTGAGGACTTGGCCCGAGGCCAGGCCAGCGCTTTGCCAGTCGCCGATAAGGACCTTGGGCTGTCCGTGCACCGTCTTGACCCAGACGGCCTTGGGACTCAGGCCACGGTGGACCACCTGGTTGCGGTGGGCGTAGTCGAGGGCTTCTGCCAGCTGACGGATGATGGACAGGCGCTGATCCAGGGGCAGCCCGTTAGGCTGCCCGGCGAGCCACAGATCCAGCCGCTGCATGCCATCGGAGTAGTCGTAAACCAATCCGACACCGAGCTCAGAGTCGACCAGATCGCGGGGCCTCAAGAGACCGTCGTGTGAAAGCCGGCTCATGAGCCGGAATTCGTGTTCGGCGATCTTGTAGTTGCGGCTGGCTACGGACCGCGATGTTCCCGGCGGCGTGACCTGGAAACGGATCCGCACCGTTTCCTGCTTGGAGACCTTGTGATAGCCACTCCAGTCCTGCCAGCCCGGGCCCTCGTCAAGGGCTCCGTCTGCAATGATCCACGACCCGGCCTCGCGTTCGCGGCGCTGGACCAGGCCAATGCGGGCCATGAGGTCTACGAGGATGGCTTCCTGGTTCTGACCAATGGCTGCGTTCGCACGTGGTTCCTGGCCAATCAAGTCGCTGATGCCCGGAAGATGGCTGACGGCTTCCACTTCATCGAGTCCATAGAGACCGAGCGCCGAGGAAGCCGGGAGCTCGCTTACAAACCTCGGGTGATGGAGGAAGACGGCCTGGCTGACGAACGGGATGACGCTGCGCTCGTCCTCGATGTGGATGTCCTTCTCGCGTGCCCAGTCACGGAGAGCGTCCTTGAGCTTCGAGGCCAGGTATTGGGCCTTACGCCGGGCCAGCAGCAGGGGTGACGGTTCCGCCCGCCTGCCGTCACGTAGCCACTGCGTGTCATTGCCGGTAAGCCGGCCGGAATAGTACTTGAGCTCTAAGAGGTGCAGACCGCCGCGGCCCAGTAACAGGGCGTCGACTTCATGCCAGCCACCGCGGCCGTCCCGGAACTCGAAGTTGCTCCATACCCGATAAGGGCTCTGCGCTGGGATCTTGTCCTTGAGGTAGGCGAGGCCTTCGATCTCATGCGGGAACTGGGAATCGCTTACTTCGATCCAGCGGTCTTGCTCCACACCAGTTCCCCCACGAGACTTGCTTCCGAACTCTTTGACACCACTGGCTTACATTACCAACGTTTGCCTTGCGTGTTTGGGTCATGCCGTGAGTCGCGACGAGTGTTTGCTGGGTCTCGGCTGGGCGCAGCTTAGAGCTTGTCAATCCAAGTGTCTTCTTCACGGTTGTCCCAAGCCGAGCCGGAGGCTGCTGCCTGGGTTCGGCCCCATCCCTCAATGCGTGTCAGCACCTGGCGCACGTCGCGTGAATATAGTTCTCTGATGTTCGAGATCTTCCTAATCACGCAGCTCTGAATGACCTCTTGGCGTTCGGCCATTGAAGCGATTCCCGCATTGTCGAAGGCGTTTCGGATGCTCGCGATCTGTTCGGGAGAGATCGGAATTTCTTCGACGACTGGAGAAGTGGGTGCTGCCGCCGCCAGGTCGAAGAGCCCTGATTCCTCATAAGTCATTTGCGCGGGAGATCCTTAGTGTGGCTGGGCGGGGAGACGCCCATTTTATCCGGGTCAGCGCTACCGCCATAGCCAGATTTCTGGCGCAGTCGGCACCGGGCCTGGCATTACTGGTCAGCACCTCCTGCTGCAGGCACCTGGCCGGCGTTCCCGTCCAGCTCAGGGTTGCAAGTGTGTGCCGTGGCCCGGCAATGCTTATGAGGGCCGATTCTGCCGAGTTACTTTGCGGCTACTACAGTCGAATCCGGAGTGGTGCGGCCGCACGGCTGACCGTAAACGCCGACTTGGAGATCAGCCCCCTGTGTCCAAGTCCGCAAGTAGATCGATGCAGAAGTGAGCGGAAACTGAAATGACAACCGTTTATCGGGAGAGGGAGAGGCCATCAATTTTTCCTTGGCGCGATCGGCCCAAAAATCCCAGCTTGTCAGTGATGGGGGGCGACTTCCTTGAAGCAAGGCAGCGGTGAAGAGACTTGGCTCGTGGAGCGGGGCTTGGGTCCCTTGCTGCCGGGAGAACGAGGAATTGCCCGCCGTGTTCGTTTCCACCAGTCATGGTTGCGCCTAAACATCATGGGCATTGAGAGCTATGGGATTTTGGAAAGCCGCTCGCCAAAACCTCTCGGCAGTGTGTTGCCAGAAAGAGAGGCCAAAGAGGGCCGAAATTTTGTGGGGAACCTGGCACATGTGGAGTATTTGGCTCGTCGCAAGGAAGGCTGGGGTGTCGATCCAGTTCGTTGCTTGCAGTACCTGACCTCGAGTCAGACGCTGACGATCAACCTGTTAGCCTCGTTGAAAGCCAATCCGAGGTGGCTGCTTGCCTGCTTCTCTAAGCTTCTGCATCGTGATGACCTGCTAACGGTTCGTGCTTGTGCCATCGAGTATGCGCCGGCAAGTCCAGCCGCGCTGCTTGGCGACAGGACGAGGGTCGATACCCTGATTGAGTTCGAGACAGAAGCGGGGCTTCTTGCCGTCGTCATGGAAGTCAAGTACACGGACCGAATGAACAGCCGCAAAATTGCTATACACCGGAACGAGCGATACATCGAGTTGGGCGAGTCAACCTCGCTATGGACCGATGCAGAGGGTGTGCTCAATTCGACAAGAATGAATCAGTTGGCGCGGTGTCACGCCCTGGGTGTGGCGTACGCTCGGCAACAGAGCCAAGGATCAAAGTACGAATGTGCCTTGGTCGTCGTGCACCACGCCGCAGATCTCGCTGCCACCTCAATTCTCGATGAATACGGAGAGAGCTTGGCCAATCCTCGTAGCTTGGCTGGCTTCCAACTCAGTGACTTCGTTTCCGCAATGGCTTCCACAGCCCCAGACGCGGCTGCGCTCAAGACCTGCGACGAGTTGCGCGTGCGCTATGCCAGTGAAAGCGTCAGCGAATCACTCTGGCAGGAATTCCTGCAGGAATGCGGCAGTAAGGGGTAAGCGTTGATGCAGGCGCCGAGCTTCGACCCCGGGCTGGCTTCTGATCCGCCTCAAGAAAAGCGAACCTCATTCCCATTAGGCGGTGTAGGCCCCCACATAGAGCTCGCCAATGTTGGCAATTCGGCGAACGGTGCAGGTCTGAATTAGTTGCTGGCGTTCGTTCATGGAAGTGATACCGGCGTCGTCGAACGGCGGGCGATCGCGACCTGCTGATCGGTGATGAGGGGCTCTTCGTCTGAACCGGTTGCGGAATCAGCCCGGGCCGGTCGAAGACCCTTGCTTCGTCCTGCTGCATTGTCTCGCTTAGCCCTAGGAAGGTTGGTACCTGGCGGGTCCAGTCAGCGTAACTGTGCGGATTTAGGCACGGCCCACTGACGGCGCAGGCGAGATCCAGCAGAGGTTCAGTCTCAAGAATTTGCTGATGCGATTTCAGCACGAAGCCGATCGTGGTCCGTTTCAGTGCCAAGAGCGTGTGAAGAGCTGGTTCGAGAGGACTCATTGCGGCCATCCCGACAAGCTAGGGAGTCAGGGGCAGCACGTTGCGGCCCTAACGTTAGGATCGAGAATGGCCTGCGCTCCTCGGCTCCACCGTGATGTCAACGGGTGGGCGCGAGATACGACACTTAAGGTGGAAGGCTTCGCAGGAAGAGGCCAATTACCGTGAGATGAGGAGCACGTGACTGACGGATGCTTATGCCGACAGACGAAAGTTCGGGGTTGGTTAGCACGATGACGATCAATGCGTATGGCGTCGCAGACATCCTGACCGACGCATTGAAGGCATTGGGCCTGTGTGAGAAGCCTCCCAGATTACTGTCGTACGACGGGGACGACGTTAGCGGTTGGATAAACTGCGCCTTCCCTCTGGAATGGGAGCACCTGGTTCAGGCAGTAGACCCTTCTGATCCGACCATCGAAGCGTTCCTCGATGTTCGCTCCCCGCTCGTATGGGTTCCCCCACTGCTGGGGCCAAGGGGAGAGCATATTGACGCGCTTACGGAGATGTTGCCTCCACAGGACAGCCAGAGGGAGGGCTCCCTGGTCGTATTGCTGCCTCTGAATGCATTGACCCAACGAGCATGGGGCAATTTTCGGCAACGCCTGTTTTCCATTTGGCAGCCTCGAGTGGTTTGCGACATACCCAGCTCTATGATCAGCCCGGCTATCCACAGCGCCTTTAGGTTCATGCTTGTGCTACTGAAGCCTGCAGAAGTGGCTTCGGAGCTGGATACGAAGTTCTTCCGGTTTCCTTGGGAAACGGCACCCCGGATCGGTGATGTAGCAGATGACTTCAAGCGTTTGATGAGGATGAAAGGAGGTCAAACGGAGCACGGCTTTGTAGTACGAGGTGAAGTGTTTGATGGCAGTCCCCTTCATTTTGAGTCCGTCGACCCCAAACTTCGAAGTATGCGGCGCGAACTCGCAGATTTTGGGTCAACGCGAAGACTTGATGATCTGTATGAAGTATTGCCTCCCGGACATCGTCCGGCCTCCCCGGGCAGGACTGATGCGCATCCGGCTGAGGAGGAGCAGCGGTCGGTGCGTGTGCTCCAGGGGCGGGACATCCTGCGCACTGGAACGATTGCCGACACTGATGGCGAGGACGGAACGCAGTTCGTTACTGTACCGCTCGACCGTCAATTGGAACCTGGTGATTTCGTCGTCAGGGCCCTCGTCGGCAAACGGCCGCGAGATGGGCTGGTTCTGGCCGAAGTGACCGCCGAAGACCTTCCTGCAGCCGCGGGATCAGGCGTCCTGGTACTCCGACCTAGAACGCGGTCCCGTGGACCTATCCACGACTTTGTCCTCGCGTACCTGAGATCGCCCAGATGCGTCGAGCTCAGCATCCTCGATCAACTTATGGGTCACATGCGGCTCAGCGTACGATCACTATCCGAGTTGCTCGTCCCGTACCCCGACGAGGAAATGATCACGGCCCTGACACATCTTCAGGAAGTCAAGAACAAGATGCAGGGCTGGCAGGATGAGGCGGACGAACTTTTAACCTCTGTCTTCGACGAGGAATCGGCGAAGGCAGCACGGAAACGAATTATCGGAGAAGGACGGATTCTTCGCCAACGGGCGAATGAAGCCGATTCCCTTACGCCACTTAGCGGCCGCATACGAAAGCGGTTTCCCCTGCCCTTGGCGTACCGGTGGCGGGCAATGGAAGCGGCGCTGTCCGGCGGAACGTCGCGGGAAGGCTACGAAGCGATCTTGGGATTTTTCGAGGTGCTTTCCGCATATTTGGCTCAAATTGCCGTTGCAATGGCCGCAAACGCAGGCATCAAACTCCAGGAGGTCGATGACATTGCTGCCAAGGTTGGTGCCGGACGCGGCGGGACCACCGTGGGGGACTGGCTTGCCATCCTTGAGAGCACCAAGGGCAAAAAGTTCCGGGCACTTGACGACGATACAGTGTTGGGCGAAATCCGGAATGCCCTAGGACCAGAAGTTGCCGAGGCACGCGTGTGGTTGAAAGAAGCACGCAACGACAAGGCGCACGAGAGACCAGTGGATGACGTGCAGCTTCCCGCCGCCATTCAAGCAGCCAAAGGCTATCTGGACCAGATAATGGAGGACCTGTCATTCCTCCCTGATCTTTCCTTGCGCTTTGTCAGCGACTTCCAATGGGACGACATCACCGAAACGGGAGAAGTGTCCTATGAGGAACTGGTCGGGGACCACCCGGTCGTTCCTGCTTCTACCGGAACCGTGGACAGATTCCTCGAGAAGGGAAGTCTCTACATCGTCGACCCGCTAGACAGATGGCATCGGATTCGACCCTTCTTGGTCCGCGAGCGGTGCCCCGAATGCAAGACATGGTCAACCTTCTATCTTGATCGGCGCGCCGGTGGTGAAATCAGGTTAAAAAGTCTTGAGCACGGTCACGTCATCGTCGCGAAACCCCACGTGGTCAGGGCGCTGGAAGCGGTCTCCTATTTGCCGGCAAATTAACAGGGGGCGAGATTCCTCGGCCAAATCCTCGTCCTAGGCCCGGGAGACCCTCGGTCCGGTCGGCCCGAGGCAGTCAAACAAAGTCGAGGCAGTCCCTCGCGATGCGCAGGAGGAATGGCCAAGTACTCAGAAAGGCGTCGCCTACTTGGAAGTGTTCGAAGTAGTGCCACCGAAGCGGGCCCCCTTCTACGGATAACGTCAAGCACGATTTACAGTCGAACCCGAGGAATCGTATAGCCGAGAGTAGCAATGCAAAAAGTAGATTTTGGCTTAGATATTGGATGGATCGGTGGCCTGTTGAAGATGAATCCGATCGGGATCACCGATGAGGCAATAGAAGGCAGATTCCGGAACATAATCATGTTTCAACCAATTTTTTACGCGCTCCTTGTCGCCGAAACCGTCTGCGATCTCTAACAGGAGGGCTTCCGTATCACCGTAGACGTTCCCGCGATGGATTCGCTTCGCTGAGCCGCCGATCTTGAATATTTCGTGCGGCGAGGGACCGCCGGCAAGAGGCCGAGTCATGAACCATTCTTGAAACATCGGATGCCCGGACGTCACATCGTGGACAGCGTTGCTCGTCTGAACTCGATGCCATACATCGCGGACCGACCTGTGGTCCTCGCGGCCGGCTAGAACCTCGGTCATGTAGACGAACAAGCGCTGCATCAGCACCGCGTTATGCAGGACATTCACAGGCACCAGTGTCCCTAGCACGGCGATGGCTCCTTCGCGCAGAAGGAGATCGGCAATCGTAACAGCGCCGGTCCCTCTCGGTGCAACATGGCAGGCGCTCAAGATGACCAACGGCGGCAGCGGGCCAAGGTCGATGCCCAGTGAAAGTTCTTTTCCGACTTGGATGCCCGCCACATTCTGCGCAGGATTGGAAAACCCGTGGGCACTAATCACCAGAACGTCTGGCGCGTGCTCTGCGATGGCACTTCTTAAATCATCGACCGACAAGGTTACCTGATATGTCATCGACGACCGAGGATCGTCCTGGGAAAAGATTGCGGCGACGGCCTTCCAAGCCCGTCGAGAGGCTTGCCCGACTGGGTCCTCGGCAAGAATGCACTCGGCCACTAGTACCTTGAATCCTTCGCTAAGCTGCGCGTCACGTCGCGGCAACAAACCGTTCGGGACCGACCTAGTCAAGGGCAGGAGCGGACGGTACGAAACAGGTATCAAACATGAGAGCGGGTCAGATGATCCATGAGGGCTGCTCAGTCCGATGGGGAAGCTTCCGATGACGGTGAGAGCGGAGGACCGCACTAGGTTGTTTGCCAAAGGGGCTTCCCAAACTGGCTGCATTGCCTTGTTCAGTTGCTTTAGTAGTTTTCGGACAGCCGGCGGGCGCGCGCTTTGGCCACGCTTTGCAAGGTCGGCACAGTGCTGCTCTAATGCGGCTAGGGCTGTGAATGCTTTGGGGGGAACGGCAGGCATCGTTATCCCCATGGAGTCGTCGGCGATGGCTTGATGCGCAACCAATAGCGCGATGGCCGAGGACTCAATCTCAGAATCGGAGGCACCCTCGTAGCGTTCAGGCCAAACTGAGATGGATGGGCGACCCGGGGCAACGACGGGAGTATCCTCGTGCTGCACCTGGTACAGACGCCGCTGCTTCGGGGACACTCCCGGCAGACCGATCGTCAGTGGGCGTCTAAGTCGCTGCGCGGCGGCTTCCCACTCCGACGGCAATCGATCGTCTGCCTCTTCCGCTGTGCAGTTCTCGGAGTCAAGTCGAGCGAGTGCGGAGAGAAATGCTTGAATTCTCCAGGCCTCAAGAATCATGCTCTCTGGATCGGTCGGCAGCGGCAGCTCCTTGTTCTTGTTGCCAAGTTGTCGAAGTAGGCGAAGCATGGGTAGCTCGATTCCCGCCGTATCCAACGCCGTTACAGGTTCGATGTAGGTTTCGCGCGATCCTGCAGGAACAGGACCAGCATGGATCTCAGCAATGGCCTTCCAATGCGTCCGCAACGACATCGTGGACAGCTCAGAGAACACGGCGACGGGCAGGCTGAAGCCAAGGTCGCGGCCCAATCGGTCTAGCTCCGCCCGCTCATCCTCAGGACCTATCAGCAGGGTGCGGGACCATGCGCTCGGAATGCCCGTTAGCGACTGGCGCACCAGACCCATAGGGACTAGCCGCACATTGTGCGCGAAGGCTGCCTTCTGAAGCCAAGGCAGGTATTTGGTTCGAATGTCAACAAGGTCATGAGGGCTTTTAGGCAGGTGAAGGCAATACCAAAGAGCCGGAAGGGCTGGAACCATCTCTCGGCTTAGCAGTTGGGGCCGCGTACTGCCCTCACCCGGTTCCTCCCAGTCAGTAGTGACGGGGCTATATTCGGCACCCGAGTCGTCTTCTGAGGAGAAAGCCACCACATAGAGGATTGGTTCACTCATCTAGAAGTCTGCTCCAATGTCCGAGCCTCCCTTTGGCGGTCATGGGCCCTATTCTTGCACCTCGCCAGCTGTGGCCTGAGTGTCGCAATCCTGCGTGGCGTTCCCCTTGGGTAGGTTTAAAGTAAGTCGCTAAGGGAGGGCCCGTCCGGGCTTAGATTGACTCTCGGAACAGTCCCGATCTGATCAACAGTAAGTGCTTTTACACAGGAAGGTCGGTTGCCATGGTCGGCGTTCAACACCTCTCGATGCGGGTCCCGTGGCGGGACCGGGCATGGGATGACCGCGTATGCGACTCGCCTTTGGGGAACTCTTCCTGCACCTTGCTGGCGAATATAGGCACCAGGCGTGACGATGCCTACGAACAGGCTAATGCGGGTTCGACCATCACCTCCCTTGACACCAACCGGCTGCCTTGCCTTAGCGAGCGGGCGACCTTCATGTCCCCGAACGGCTATCGGTCGGTCAAGACTCATCCTTATGGAAACAACCGTGCCCTCAAAGGAACTCTGCACCCCACTCCTGTTGATGTTCCGGGTTACGCATTCGAGGCGGTGCCGTTCCGGTGGCTGAACCGAAGCTCCCTTTACAAAGAACTTGGTGTCAATCGGGTCCGAGGTTTTAAACCGGACGCCGAGAGCGCCGCCGATTTCGCATTGGGCTGGAACGACGCTGCGTGGGTGATGGATGGGGAAAACCAGCAGGCGGTCATCCGGGAGTTCTTCGACCCGGTCGCGGCTGACGACTCCTTGGTGCTCATGTACCTTAAGCACTCACCGTTCCAGGAGGGGGAACTGACAGGCCGGCTCCTTGTCGGTGCCGCGCGGGTAACCCAGGTCATGCCGCCACCGATGTGGCGGCAGAGCGGGAACCCGCCATTCAACTCCTCGATGTGGGAGACCATCGTGACCCACAGCCTCCGCCCCGGTATGGTCGACGGGATCCTCCTGCCGTACCAGGAGTTGGTGCCACTCTTGGATGCCAGCACCGATGTCTCCGCAGCATTGGCATGGGCACCTGAGGGCCGCGACATCGAATTTTCATACGTCACGGAACATGTCAGTGACGACGCAGCGATCCAAGCCCTCACCAGTTTGTTGACCGCAGGCAGAGCGTGCCAGGATCTGGGTACAACGTTGCCGGACGCCGCCTTGTCATGGGTTGAAGCCCAGATCGAGCGGTTATGGCAGCTGCGTGGGCCTGTCCCTGGATTGGCCTCAGTGCTCGGACATCTCGGTGTCGAACGCCCTTACGTGGCAGCCCGCGCGGTTGTGGCGGCATGCGAAGACAATGCCGACCCATGGGAATATCTTGCTGCGGGATTCGCTGACCGTGCACACTTCGGCGCCGCAGTGCAGGGTGTCCTTGGACCATCGATCGGCCGGATCTGGAACGGGCAAGATCAAGAGACGCAAAAGGCCCTAAGGCTCCTGTCGGCCATGGACATCAGCCAGGTTCAGGTAACAGCTCTCATGGAGGGCGACACCGCGGTCTCCTTGACGATCGAGGAGCTGTTGACAAACCCGTACTTGGCCTCCATCTGCACGTACGGACGGGACGAACACATTCCGTTCACCACTGTCGACCGGGCTTGCTTCCCGCCTGTCCATGTCACCTGGCAAACGCCACTTCCGGATACGGCCCGCATGGATGACAACCTCGACCGCCGACGCATTGAGGCGCTGTTGATCGATGTTCTGGAGGGCCGCGCCATTCACGGCGACACACTGCTCCCGCAAGGTGAGGCCCTCGACCTTGCGGCCAGCTATGAACTGACCCAACCGCCCCAGCTCTCCACAGTCGTGCTCAAGGGCCTCGGTCTGGACCATGCGTCGCTGCAGGAGATGCAAGACGCCGGAGAATGGTCGCCACTACTTGGCGTTGATCTTGCCGACGGCACAGCCGCTCTAAAGTGCCTGCGCCACGATGACATCTCCTACGTTATCCGTGCATGGGTCGAAGAGCAGCGCGCTAAGTCCGATTACGGCGAACTAGTCGCCGCCCGCGAGCTGCTGGACCGATCGCTCGGCGGAACTATCGCAGTGTCGCCAACCAGTGAAGTCGACCCAACCGAAGAACGCGCCCGACCGAAAAGGCCGCTGGGCTTTCCCAGCTTTTCTCCTCACCCCTGAGTGTGCTGATCGGACCCGCAGGCACCGGCAAGACGACGCTGCTGCGCGCTCTCGTCGGGCTTGACGGGATCGCCAACGGATCTGTCATCCTTCTTGCACCCACCGGCAAGGCCAGGGTCCAGTTGCAGACCAAGGTTGGGCGTCCCGCCAAGACCTTGGCCAGCTTCCTGGCACGCTCCGGCCGGTGGGACGGTGTGCGATACCGAGCAACTGAAGACGTTCGCACCCGCGTTCAGGCGGATCTCGTTGTTATAGACGAGGCTTCCATGCTCACCGAGGAGATGCTGGCGGCAGCCTTAGATTCCGTCCGCGACGTCAAGCGGATGATCCTTGTCGGTGATCCGCGCCAGCTTCCGCCGATCGGTCCGGGGCGCCCGTTCGTTGACCTTGTGACCGAGTTGCGCCCCGACGAATTACCCGGCGCTGAGCGTGTGGCTGCCGGGTACGTGGAGCTGACCGTCACCAGGCGTCAGTTGCCAGATGGCAGCGACGGAGTCAGACAAGACCTGCAGCTTGCGAGCTGGTTCGGGGAGCGTTCCGGCGGCGGCGCCGACGATTCTATATGGGAAGATTTGCGGCAGCATCCCTCGACGCCCACCATCACTTACGAGCCCTGGGGTGGCCGTACCGCGGTTGATACGCTGACCGACGCGCTGCAGCGCTTCCTGCCGGAACTCGCCAACAATGATGACTCTGAGCGCGGGTTCGCGTTAACCTACGGCGGGACCGAAAATGGTCAGTACTTGAACTGGGAACTCGGGGCAGGGAAGCGCGCAGAGGAATGGCAGATCCTCTCTCCAACCCGTTCCAGAGCGTTTGGCGTCACCGAACTGAACCGCCACATCAAGCGCACGTACCGTTCGAGGGATCTTGACCATGCAAAGCACCACGGACGGTGGAATATTCCGCGCCCGATCGGCCCCGAGCAAATTACGCGCGGCGACAAGGTTATGCAGACGCGCAACTCCCGGATGAACGGGTGGACGCGCGACCAGACCGCTGAAAAGCTGGACTACGTCGCCAACGGTGAAATCGGTGTCGCGATCGGCCGACTCGTCGCCGCGGCCAAGCGCCCAAAGAGCTCCCTGCAACTCGGTGTGGAGTTTTCTTCCCAGCCTGCCGTCACCTACTCCTACTGGCCTTCTTCGACCGATGACCCACCGTTGGAGTTGGCGTGGGCCGTTACGGTACACAAGTCACAGGGATCGGAGTTCGGCACCACATTCCTTGTGCTACCGGCGCGCACCAATATCTCTCGCGAGCTCATGTATACGGCGCTTACCCGGCAGCGCGACCACGTCGTGATCCTTCACGAAGGAACCCTCGAAGATCTTCGCGAGCTAGCCCATCCATGGCGATCGGAGACTTCTCGGCGCCTCACGGACCTATTTGCCCCACCGGAGCCGGTCACACTTGAACTTCGGGGAGAGGCACGCCGATTCGAAAGAAAACTGATGCATGTAACGGCGAACGGTGTCCCGGTAGCTAGTAAGAACGAGGTCATCGTCGCTGCCATCCTCGACGAACTCGTGCCCGGCCATTGGGAGTACGAGAAGCCACTCACCGGCACCGACGGCCGAACCGTCCTCCCAGACTTCACGATCACCCTCCCGGACCGACGAACCATCTACTGGGAGCATGCCGGCATGCTCGACCTGCCCGACTATGCCCGTAAGTGGTCACTAAAAAAGCAGTGGTACGCCGACCAAGGCATCGCGTCACACGATAATGGAGTCGGAGCGAACGGGATTCTGATGTGGACCGACGACCGCGACGGCGCCGATGCGCAAGCGTGGAAAAACCTCGCCCAAGCCGTCTTTGGGACGATCCTGCCCGCCCGCCCACCGCATGGGACCGACGCACCCAGCGGCCGCCGCGCAGCAAGAAAGGTCACTCCGGCCAGGCCCCAATCGAAACCGTGACGGGCCGCGCCCTACATCCAGACACGCATTCCCGGTGCAGCCAGTCCACCGAGCTGCAAGGGCCTGGACGTCCGCATGGTTGTTGGCCGCCGAGGTACTAACAGTTGGGGAGCGCAGGCAGTCGTCACCAACAGCGACGACTGGGACGTGGGCGTTTCCTGCAATAAAGTACGAAAAGGTCGACTATGGTGGAACACCGCCATCTTAGGTCCGGCAAAAAATCACGGAACTAATGGGACCAAGTATGAAGAATGAGTCCAGGTAGCTCGGAATCTCACAGCGGCTAAGCCACAATTTTTGAAACCAAACTGCGCGAAATCGGCCGCCGCGCGACGCTGCCCTATCCTTTGTCCATCCAACTGTGCCTGAGTTTTTTCGCTTGATGAACGCCACGCGGCCTTGTCTCTCCTCCCGCGTCATAGATCTGCCGTCCGCCGGTGTGCCCCGTTTCTACCCGCCCCTAACTAGCTGCTAGTTGGTTCCACGGTACGTGGCCATTTTCCAACTTAGATGGCCACGTTTCACGGTAGTTGGCCAACAAAGTGCTTTTCTAAGATGCCGATGTGCGGTCTGAAGTTAGTTGGCGATAGTTGCTGTAGATGGACAAGAAGGTTTCCAACCAACGTCGCAACAGGCTCGATTTGCAGGAAAAAGTATTACTGTTTGGATTAGTTATTCGGATCTTTGTTGAGATTTTTCGGGGCAATTTGGCCTAATTCTGAACAACTTGACTCTCGGTCCAATATCTTCCGAAAGCAGCCGCACCCCGGAGCCGCCAGCAGGCAGGACGAAGAGCCCGGCAGCTTGCTAAACGCTCCTGCGGCGGTCGGCTTGCTCCACGAGTTCGGTCATCCATGGCCGGTGCCCGTGGTGGAACACCATTCCTTCGGGAAGCCCCTGGACGGTCGGGACGGAATTGGTGATGTCGATGGTGATCCGACCTCCGGCCATCGGTGCATTGGTGATGTGCAGGTCGCCGAAGGATTCCGGGAGTACGGGATCCATCCACAGGCCGCCGCGGGAAACATGCGCGTCGTACTGCATCAGGCTCGTCACCATCCGGATCGGTGAGGTCGCTGCCCAGGCCTGGGGTGAGCATGCTGTGGGATAGGGGACAGGTGCGGCGAGCTGATCCCGGTTGAAGCCGCAAAATAACTCCGGTAGCCGGCCGCCGGTGTAATCGGCCGCCTCCAGCAGGGCGGTGGCGATCCGTTGCGCCTCCGCCACGAAGCCGTAGCGCATGAGACCGGCCGCGATGATCGCATTATCGTGTGGCCAGACCGAACCGTTGTGGTAGCTGATGGGGTTGTAGGCGCCCATGTCGCTTGAAAGGGTGCGCACGCCCCAGCCGCTGAACATCTCCGGGGACATCAGCCGTTCGGCCACCTGCGGGGCCTTGTCCTTGTCGACGAGGCCGAGGATTAGGCAGTGGCCCATGTTGGAGGCGCAGGCGTCGACCTGCCGCTTCTTGCCGTCCAAGGCGATGGCGTAGTATCCGCGTTCGGGTATCCAGAATTGCTCGTTGAACTGTTTTTTCAGCTGCGCCGCGCGGTCGGCGAGCTCGTCCGCCAAGGCTAGGTCGCCGGCGTCGTACGCGATCCATGCGCGCGACAGATAGGCGATATAGACGTAGGCCTGGACTTCGCAGAGCGCGATCGGGGGCTCGGCCAGCGTTCCGTCCGCGAAGTTGATGGCGTCCCAGGAGTCCTTCCAGCCCTGGTTGATCAGCCCTTGGGGGTTGAGACGCTGGTACTCGACGAAACCGTCGCCGTCTTTGTCCCCGTAGTCCCGGATCCAGTCCAGCGCACGATCCGCGTGGGGCAGCAGCGCGGCGATGGTTTCCTTGGCGAAGCCCCAGCGGCTGACCGTCCCGAGCGTCATCACGAAGAGTGGCGTGGCGTCGATACTGCCGTAGTAGGCGGATTTGCCGCCTAGGGAAAGCCCGCTGGAGACATCGAGCCTGACCTCGTGCAGGATCTTGCCCGGTTCCTCCTCGCTCACCGGATCCACCACCGTGCCCTGGCGGTCCGCCAGCGTCTGTAGCGTGCCCAAGGCCAGGGACGGATCCACGGGCATGGCCATCACTGACGCCCACAGCGAGTCCCGACCGAACAGGGTCATGAACCACGGCGCACCCGCGGCCACCACAACCCGCTCCGGATGGTCCGGGTCCTCGATGCGGAGCGCGCCCAAATCGTCATAGCTGCGCCGCAGGGTCCGTTCGATGGAGTGGTTGCCCATATGCAGCACCGGAATCTTGGCCACCCACTCCCGCCGGCGCCGGTCCCGAGGGGATAATCCGTCCCTGTCGGAGTGGACGAATGCCGCTGTGGAACCGGCTCCCTCGACGCTGGGCATCACGGTCAGGACTGTGCTCCAGTGTCCGTGCGGCGGGACGGTCACCCGGTATGTGAGGGCTTCCGGCGAAATGTCTGCTCCGGGGGCCTGGACGACCATGCCCTTTCGGATGTCCTGCCAGACGGCACGGATGGTGAGCGCGTCGCCGTCGGCCTGGCGGGTTTCGTCCCATTGCCGCTGGATCCGCGCCTCCTTCACCTCGAATACATCGGCGAAGTCCGCCTCAATCTTCAGCGAGATCACGCAGTCGGCCGGCTTCAGGGAGTAGTTGCGAACGGTGACCTGCTCCTGGATGCCGGCCCCCACTTCGCGCAGCCGCTCCATGACCAGCGGGCTGTCCGCATACCCGTCCGAGCGGGCAACGCGGCAGACGAACAGCCCCCGGTACGGCTCCTTCGTCTCCGCCGCCAGCGGCTCCAGCTGCTGGCCGTTAATGGTCAGGCTCCAGCCGGACAGGATGCGGGTGTCCTGAACGAAGAGACCGTGTGGATGTTCTGGGCGGATGTCCCCGTTGGGCAAGGAGATGCAGAACGATGATCCCTCCACCAAGGTGACTGCCCCGGCACCCAACGGACCGGCCGCCGTATCGGCGTTCCACCCAGCCATCCCGGCCCCTTCAAGAACCGACGCCGCATGACCTGTCCCTGTGAGTTAGGCGCTGACGTCGCTGCCAATTCTTCAATCGACGCTACGCCTGCTTTCTCTGGGATGCCAGAGCGAGGACACCTGCTGTCGCGCAATGGCATCCCACATTCGAGAAAGACGGATAAGCCGAGACTTCCGCAGCGACCGGTTCAACAAGGGCAGTCGAACGGCATCCTTGTATTTGCTGAAGCTGTCTAGGAGAGCAGGGCGGATTTCCTCCGGCCACGGATGCTCTCGGGCCGGACGCGCCGCAAGAACCGCCGCAAGTTCCGGGCAGCTTTAGCGGTAGGGGAGTCGATCGGGCTACGATGCGCAGCCTGTCTTCGATACTTCTGGGCTCGTAGGGCTGGGCTCTTTGAAATTCCCTGTCTAGTTCAGCGTGTCGAAGCAGAAGCCTTCGGCAGGTCTGAGCTCACCTGCCAGATTCACTACTTCACACTGAAAGACCTGAGGCAATCCAGCTTCACCCTTTGCCTCGGGAAGTGGTACAGGCAATCAGATAATGTCCTCGCGCTCTGCAGGGGTTGCGGGGATGCCTATCGCATCCCTGATGAGGTAGGGCTTGAGAGATTTTTCGTCGCGTTCCGCGGTGCGCCCGTAGAGACCACATACGGGCCCGTTTGGTAGCATCAACCGTGCTGGATCTGAGAAAACTCGAATACTTCCTCGTGCTCGCCCGTGTTGAGCATTTTGGGCGCGCCGCGGAACGGCTGCATATGACCCAGCCCGGTCTTTCCCAGCAAATCAAGGCCTTGGAACACGAGTTGGGCGTTCGCCTTGTAGACAGAACAACTAAACCTATCTCGCTCACTCCCGCTGGTGAAGTTCTCAGGGAACAGGGCGAGCTCGTCCTGACGCAGGTCGGTCTATGCGTGGAGCGCGTGCGCCTCGCCGAGAAGAAGATTTCCGGACTTCTGCGCGTCGCCTACACACGCTCGGGCGCAGACCTAAACATGTACAAACTAGTTGACCGTTTCCGTTCTTTGTACCCTGAGGTCGAAGTGTCGTTAACCTCAGCATGGACGAGCCGAAACCTGCAAATGCTGGAAGCCGGGGAGGTCGACATCGCCTTCGCAAGGTCCGTAGTCGACGGACCAACGATCGACACGATGGTGGTTGCAATCGAAGAGCTTGTTGTCGCAGTCCCCGGAGACCACCCCCTCGTGAATGATGAGTTCGTGACTACAGCCCAGGTCCGTGAGTACCCATTGGTGCACTGGCCCCGACACCAGGGGCCGGACTATTACGACGAGATCAAACGGCAGATTTGGGGGGGCATTGATCAGGAAATCGTCATGGAGCAACCCGAAGCGGAGCATATGCTTCGGCAAGTAGCCAACGGCGTTGGCATTGCCGTTCTTGATGAGCACCGCGCGGAAAAGCTCTGCCCGCCTGGCGTACGCGTCAAGCACTTCCAGGACCCCGCGCCGACGACAACTTTGGTAGTTGCCTGGTCACGGGACGCTGCACATTCATCCGCCGCGCAGCGTTTCATTTCCATGTCCCGACAGCACGTGTTCCAACCCGAAACCAGCAACGCAGAGCCTCCCACCGCTTAGTCGTGGGAGGCTCTTCGTTGCTTTATTGGCGCTCTTGATCTCTCTTTGTACGTAGCGACGCAGTGGATTTACCTGCCTCGCGCCTCCGCAGACTGGCCCGAACTGGACCTGAAGGGGAGCGGTTCACCGCGATGGTGTTCCTGGCGATGCCGCATCGGCGCAGACTCCGCGTACGTTGGCTACTTCAACATCCGGAGCCGTGAGGGGAAGCTGTCTATTGGCCAGCGGTGAGCAGTCTAGACAACGGCCGGCGGAAGAAGAGTAGGACTGTGCCGAGTAGCGCGCCTGTGCCTGCGACGATGAGGAAGTAGGCCGGCGACTCGATGACAGTGAACAGTTGCCCGAGCAGTCCTGAGAGCGAAGAGCCGAGGGCCAAGGTCAGGAAATTAAGTCCAACCATCTGGGATTTGAACGTTCCTGGACCAATCTTCGTTGCAAGTGAAAGCCCGATGGGTCCCACGAAGACTTCCGACGACCCTGCCATAACCATGAATATGAAGATGAGTGCGAGCGGGATGAATGCGTCGCCGGCGCTCTGAGAGATAATCAGCAGGAAGAAGTAGGCCGCTCCGATCTGGATGAGCCCGATTGCGAACTTGGTGACGGGGGAAGGCTGTCGATCGCCGAGTTTGTTCCACAGACGCGCCACCAGAGGGATAACAAGCACTAGCGCGAGAGGGCTTGCTGTGGTGATCCACGCGACAGGGAGTGTCCAGTCGCCAATGTGTAGGTCGATGCGTTCCTTGATGAGGATTGAAATCGCCGTGAACTTTTGGAAGAGAAGGCCGAAGTAGATACCGGCCGCCAGGAAGAGCGGCAAATAACCGAGGACGCGGCGTCGCTCGTCCTTGGTTACCGTTTTTGCCGTACACATGGTGACGAAGTACGCGGCGGCGGCGATGAGGGAGAGCACCGTGGTGGTGCTTGCGAGATTTTCCGCGCGCAAGAGTCCGGTCAGTGCGGATACGACAACCACGACGATTCCGGCTACACCGATTCCAATGACGAGTGGGATACGGGTTCGGGGGAGCGGGTTATTAATCTGGCTGGCTCGCGCAGGGAGCCGCTTCATGGACACGATGTACTGAACCAACGCGGCCGCCATGCCAATTACAGCAAGACCAAAGCCGAAGTGGAACCCGACTTGATTCTGTGCAAAGCCGGTGGTGAGCGGGCCGGCTACCGCCCCAACGTTAATTGCCAAATAGAAGTAGGAGAAACTGACGTCACGATCCTGCTGCTTTTTGCCTTCAACGATGAACCCGACGATCGAGGTGATGTTTGTTTTGAGGGCACCCGTTCCGAAGACGATAAGGATGAGCCCTGCACCGAGGCCGGCGAACCCTTGGGCGAAGGCAAGGACAAGATGGCCGATGGTGATGACGATGGCCCCATAGAGAACCATGTTCCTAGGGGCTACGAGTCGGTCCCCGAGCCATGCGCCGAGGATTTGGGCAAGGTAGACGGAGCCCCCGTAGGCGCCCACGATGCCGGCAGCGGCAGCGGGTGCCACTTCGAGCCCGCCCTGGGAGACGGAGTACAAAAGGTAAAAGGAGAGGATGCCCTGCAGTCCGTAGAAGGAGTAGCGCTCCCAAAGCTCGGTGCGGGCCATGCTCCAAACTCCGGGAGGGAGCTTGGGTTTGGTGTGTGGGGTTGAATGATCTTGTTGGGTAACTGACGAGGTGGTCATTGTTGAAGTCCTGCCGATAGAGATCCGCATCGGGCGACGAGGGATCTTTTTGAGTTTCTAACTGTGTCCCAACCGGCGGCGCTGCCGAGGCGGTACAGTTCGTGAACCGGGGCTTGCTGATGGGTGACGCGCTCCCTCAATGTGAATTCGTGATCGTTCCGGGAGAGATGGGTGAGGTTTGTGCCTTATAACGTGTGGCGTAGTTCAGGCTCGTGTCGCGACGGTTTCCGCCAAGGCTTCGTCGACCGCGCGTAGCGTCTGGTCGATGTCCGCGTCCGTGTGGACTGTAGAGATGTACCAGAGGCCGGTCTCGCGTGCGTGAATTCCGCGTTTGATGAGTTGCTCTGAAAAGTCTTGCAGGGGCTTCGTTTGTCCTGCCAATGAGTCGGCGTAGCTGCGTACAGGAGTTGGGGCGTTCCAGTGGAGACGTAGCAGTCCCCCGGCCTGTAGTACCTGGAGAGGCGCGCCATGTTTGTCGGCTTGTTCTCTGATGCCTTTGGCAAGGCTCGCCGAAAGGGTCTCGAGACGCGGATAGATGGCATCTCGGTTGGTTTCGAGGGTCTCCAGCGTCGCGTTGGCCGCTACGACTGCCAGAGTATTGCCGTTATATGTACCAGCGTGGCCGACGGTCGTCTCGGCGACGCGCATGATTTTTGCTTGCCCGACGACGGCACTGATGGGGAACCCCGATCCTAGCGCCTTGGCGAGCACAGTCAGATCTGGCACCACACCGAGGCGCTGCTGGGCGCCACCTGGGGCCAATCGGAAACCGGTCACGACTTCGTCGAAAATGAGAAGGCAGCCGTATTCGTCGCAGAGCTCCCTAGCAGCAGCGAGATACCCGTCGTCTGCCCAGAGGTTGCCCCCGTTGACCGCAACCGGTTCCATAATCACTGCGGCGACATCGGCTCCGCGCCGGCTGAGGAGATCTGCAAGAGCCTCCACGTCGTTCCATGGACAGACGAGGATTTCGGGACCAACGACGTTGTAGCTCGCTGTTTGCACGGGTCGAGGCGAGGGCCCCGTTCCAGGAGCGCTGCCGGGGCCATTGGCGGTAAGCGGATCCAGCCAGCCATGGTAATGACCCTCGAATTTTACGACAGCTTTGCGGCCCGTCGCGGCGCGTGCGATCCGCACGGAGGCTTGATCCGCCTCGCTGCCCGTCACGTTAAAAAGGACCCGCTCGGCGCTCGGCACCATGTGGATGATGCGCTCGGCGAGTTCCCCCTCGGCCTCATGCTGACCGCCGTACAGGACTCCAGCCGTCAATTGTTTCTGAACTGCTGTGATGACGGGTTCGGGTTGGTGCCCGAGGAGCATCGGACCATATCCGGCAACATAATCCACATAGGTATTGCCATCAATATCCGTGATACGGCTACCCTCTGCGTGATTGAACACCAGAGGCGTGGGCCGCAGCATTGCCCGGCGCGATGAAGTCACCCCCCGGGGGATCAACGTGCGCGCCCTATCCATATAGCGAACTGAGCCGCTGAAGTTCCGGTCAGTCATGACCTGGTTCCAGCATCCAGCTCATACAGGTGATGACGTACTGCCGCAGCCAGTGCGTCAGCAACACTTCTTTCCATCTTCATGTCCTTTCCATTGACATTGCGTTTGGATGGATAAATTAGAGCACCCATCATCTCAATGCCTCCAATAAAAGAATCCGCTCCTTTCATAAGCAGGGCTTATCAGCTCGGAAGTAACGACGACTCGGATTCATTCAAGCTCTGCAGGTGAGTAAGAATAAAACCCCTTACCTTAAGCCTCTGCCTTAAGTGCTCACGAGATCGATAATTTTTGCTTATTGGTGATGCTGAAGTTCCTATTGGACGGTCCTCAGGGGCAGCAGGTTTCATGGAGATGAACAAAGCGTGGCCGCAAAGGTCTGAAACACCGTGGAGAGCGTCTGAGGCAGCTGCTGGCGATGGCTTCGGCCCGGTACTGCCTGCTTCGTTGTTGCAGCGGAGAACGGGATGGGCTGTATGCGCCTCACTTTCACAATGGCAAGGGCTTTGAGTGTGCTTGCCGTGGAAGTTTGGTCGAATCGCCCGGCAACCGTTGACCCTGCCGGCGATCGCCGTGTCAGAAAGTGATCGTGTGACCGATGCGTCCGCGGAGGCGGGAGTCTCGTCGACCAGCGTGGGAAACCCTAGTTCAAGGCCGGACCAGGCAAATGGCTCTTCAGCAGTGAGGGAATGTGCTCTCGAAGGACGATGAGCACCTACATATTTAGGAGACAGTTGAATGATTGACACAGTCGCGGATGTCATCGCCAAGGTACTGAAACGCAATGGGGTGGATAGCGTCTTCGGGCAGAGCCTGCCGTCTGCTTTCTTTCTTGCTGCCGAGCGACACGGCATTCGGCAGGTTAGCTACCGTACGGAGAATGCCGGCGGAGCGATGGCCGATGCGTTTGCCCGTCGGTCTGGGAAGATCGGCGTTATCGGAGCGCAGAACGGGCCGGCCGCGACGCTGTTGGTGCCCCCGATGGCGGAGGCGATGACGGCGTCCGTGCCGATGCTCGCCCTCGTGCAGGAAGTCCCCACGACGGCCGCTGACCGGAACGCCTTCCAAGAGATTGACCACTACAAACTCTTTGAAGGAGTCACCAAGTGGATCAAGACCCTGCGCGACCCTGAGCGCGCCGAGGAATATGTCGAAGCCGCACTGCGAGCCGCGTTGTCCGGCCGTCCTGGGCCAGTTGTGCTCCTTCTGCCGAAGAACCTGCTCATCATGGAGGCGCCCACTGTTAGTGACCGTCCCCGGGAGGGAGCGTCTGCGTCGTTCCCCTTGGACCGCGTGCGGCCCGATGCAGTGTCGGTTCGCCGGGCCGCGGAGATCATCAGCAGTGCTGAATGCCCCGTCGTCATCGCGGGGGGTGGCGTGCATCTTTCCGGGGCAGTCGAGGAGCTGGTGGAACTGCAGCACCTCGCCGCGCTGCCCGTGGCCACGACGAACATGGGCAAAGGTGCCGTCAGCGAGCTCGACGACCTATCCATAGGCGTGACCGGAAACGCGATGAGTACGGAGTCACCGCAACGCCTTGCCCGTGAGCTGCTCGGGAAAGCGGATGTCATCCTGCTCGTCGGCTCACGCACCAACGAGAACGGCACCGACGCCTGGACGCTTTACCCAGAATCCGCGAAGGTCATCCACATCGACAGTGACGGCAACGAGGTCGGCCGCAATTACGCCTCGGTTCGCATTGTCGGGGACGCAAAACTTGCCGTCCGCGACCTCATCGACGTCCTCGCCGGAATGGATCTCAGCCATCGCAAGTCTCGCCGCGATGCCCTTGTAGCAGAAATTGCGAGGGTGCGACGCGACCGCGAGGCAGTGATCAAGTCTTACGCTGAACCTGAGGAGGACATCAAGCCACAAAGCGTTGCTGCGCTGCTGGATGAGCTGACTGATGGCGAGACGACGTTTGCGGCCGACGCCAGTTACTCCTCCCTATGGACCACGAACTACTTGCGGGCCAAGCGGGCCGGGCAGCGCTTCCTGACCCCCCGGGGGTTGGCTGGTCTCGGCTGGGGGCTTCCCTTCGCGCTCGGGGCGCAGGTGGCAGACCCGGGAGGACGAGTCGTCTGCCTGACCGGCGACGGTGGGTTCGGGCACGTCTGGTCCGAACTGGAAACCATGATGAGGGAGTCATTGCCCGTCACGGTAGTTGTGCTGAACAACCAGATTCTGGGATTCCAGCGTCACGCAGAATTCGTGCAGTTCGAGGCGTGCACGTCCGCTTGCGAATTCTCTCCCGTCGACCATGCGGCCATCGCTCGCGCAGTGGGCATGGATGCAGTCCGTGTTGAACGCGGCTCCGAACTCCGGGCGGCACTGGCGTCGGCACTTGCGTCGGTGCGCCCCACCCTGGTCGAGGTGGTCGTGTCGCCTAACGAGCACCCGCCTATCACTCTGTGGGAAGCACGCGCAGAAGTCCTGGCCGCGAACCGACTTTCTTGACGAACAAAGTCTCGATCAGGCGGGCAGAGCCCAAGAGCACCGGCTTCAGAACCGGACGCAGTCTGAGGCCACTTTTCGCCGCGGAGACCATCTGGAACCTCATGACTGCTCCGCAACCAGCTGGTGCGGACATGAGGTTCCTCCCCTGGGCGGATGGCTGGATGAGCAGGGACGGGTTTTAGCCGGCAGATGAGCAAATCACCAGAGCGCTCGTCGAAACCGAGAGGGACCCGTCCCGTGCCCCACGGTTACTCCATCGCGGTCCCTGTAGAAGGGCTGGCGCCGCGTCGAAAAATGCGACACCCCGAGTGGTGGTCGCTCACGTCGCCGAAGTGACAGGGCATCTCCCGCGCCTGCGCCTCCAAATGTGACAACCCGCGCGCGGGCACATGGTGGCGCACGAGGGCAGCCTGATGATCGAGACCAATGACTGGGCCGCATCCTGATTGGCCGCAACGGGGGCCAGCAAGATCGACACCAGAGAGCGCCCCGCACTTATCAGGTGGACTGGGCCTAACACCTTGCTGAACCTGTCGAGGGCCGTCCACCTGATAAGTGCGGACCACGCATGGCCCCGGCTGTGCCGCGTGGAGGTGGCGGCCAGTCCGCGCCCTGCCCGGGTGGAGAGCGTGGATGGCTTGACGATAGACACTGCCACCCGTCGAACGGCATTCCGGGGCCTTGGAGCGCCGTGAACGTCATCGAATGGTTAGGAATATAGGAATGAACGAACAACAGCACGTAGGCACTGCCCAGATCAAACGCGGTATGGCGGGGATGCTCAAGGGCGGCGTCATCATGGACGTCGTCAACGTCGAGCAGGCCCGCATCGCTGAAGATGCCGGTGCCGTCGCCGTGATGGCGCTCGAGCGCGTTCCGGCCGACATCCGCGCCCAGGGCGGCGTGTCCCGCATGTCCGATCCGGACATGATCGACAAGATCATCGACGCCGTGTCCGTCCCGGTCATGGCCAAGGCCCGGATCGGGCACTTCGTCGAGGCCCAGGTCCTGCAGTCCCTCGGCGTGGACTACATCGACGAGTCCGAGGTCCTGACCCCGGCCGATTACACCAACCACATCGACAAGTGGAACTTCACCGTTCCCTTCGTCTGCGGCGCCACCAACCTCGGTGAGGCCCTGCGCCGCATCAACGAGGGCGCGGCGATGATCCGCTCCAAGGGTGAGGCCGGCACCGGAGACGTCTCCAACGCCACCACGCACATGCGCCAGATCCGCGCCGAGCTCCGCCGGTTGTCCTCCCTCCCGGAGGACGAGCTGTACGTCGCGGCCAAGGAGCTGCAGGCACCGTATGAACTGGTCAAGGAGGTTGCTGCCGCCGGCAAGCTCCCGGTGGTGCTGTTCACCGCAGGCGGCATCGCCACCCCGGCCGACGCTGCGATGATGATGCAGCTTGGTGCTGACGGCGTGTTCGTCGGCTCGGGCATCTTCAAGTCCGGCAATCCGGCCCAGCGCGCCGCCGCCGTCGTGAAGGCCACCACCTTCTTCGATGACCCCGATGTCATCGCCAAGGCCTCGCGCGGCCTGGGCGAAGCCATGGTGGGCATCAACGTCGACGAAATCCCGCAGCCGCACCGCCTCGCCGAACGCGGCTGGTAGCCGGTTATGTACACCGTAAATCGGAAGGCTTTCCCGTGGGACCACACACAAGCACTTCGCGAAGATTGGTCCGGGCTTACGGGATTCCTCGTGGAGGTACGTCTCTCGGGACACCGGGTGGCGGCAGGGATGGTTGAAGCTGTGTCATCTGAGGGGGATCATATCTGGATCGCAGCAGAGGGCGTGAACACCCGCAAGCTCTACGACAAACCCAGCGGTTACGAAGTCTGGGCCCAGGGAAATACCTGACGTGGCCCATCCAATGGTTTCCCCTACATCCTTGGCATAGCCCGGCCGCGGTTTGGTTCCTCCGCCGCATCGGGCTTGGGCCGGCTGCCACCTCGTGCAGGCATGGGCTTGCTATGACATGAACGATGCGTGGTCGGCCGACCGGACGAGAATCCTAAATTGAGGTGAAGAACCCATGACAAACACTCCCGAGATTCCGCTTTTCTTCGACCCCCTACTTCAAACGGGATCGCAGGAGCAGGGCCGGCCCCGGCGGAGGCCAAGCAGTTTCCGGGCACCAGAGCACACCAGGCGCCAGAGCACCCCTCTCAACCGATCCAGAGCACTGGAGCTAGTAGCAACGGACCTCGATGCCCTGCAGAAACGTCGCGCCAACATTGGACCACGCAACGCCGATCCAGCCTGAGCTGCGCATATATCCAGCGCCCTTAAGAGGTATGCCTGCGCCTCCTCTTTCAGCCATGTTTTGGTGGCAGACGACCGACCACCGCAATGGAGCATGGCCGCCGGGGCCGCAGCTGCAGCCCAAGAAATTCAACGAGCGCCCGGCGGTTTCCAAAAAACAACGAGAACGAGAAATCGCGCGCTAATAGGCCTCTACGTATTTTTCACATCCATAAACGCCCTGAAATCGACAGAAGAAGGAGAGCCGCCGTGTCGACAACAACCTCAAGGATCACTGTCAAAGTTGAGGACCGCGTATCAAGGGATCGCGAACTGGAGCAGACCTCTGCCCTGCTCCGCAGGCAAGCTACAGATTGCGGCATTCTCGTAACCAGGGTCGACCACACTACCTTCGAGGTCGTCCTCAGCCCCGACGTTCCGTTCGGACTCACCCGTGAACTCGATTTGCTCTGACTCAGAGCCGGCATGCGTGTCCCAGATCCCGCCCAAGCACCCGCGCCCCTGTCCTGGAAGCGCCAACAGGACAATTTCGTGACAGAGCCGCAACAAGGCGACGCGTACCTGGTAGAAGAACAGCATCACGAAGATGTGGAGAAACATCCCTTTGTGATTTGGACGAGTCTCAGCCCCGGCGACGTCGTGTCACTGCGAAGGCCCGGCAGCAAGGACTGTGTCGGAACAGTCGAGTCCAGGACAAGCGACGGCCTCATTATTTGGATAAGTGGCGATCTAAATGAGAGGAGAGCTTTCCATTTTCGCGAATGTCAATCCGTCCGCGTAATCCAGGGCTCCAGCCCAGATCCGCACAGTCCACCGGGTATTGCGGGGGACTGCGACTCATCGTAACCAGTTACGTGCATGAGACACGTCCAACGCTGTTCAGCGCCACCTGCCAGGACTACAACTTGAGAGACGTACTGGCGGCCCAGCTCCGTGGTGGCGAATCCGGTGCAGGATCTCGTGCATGCGTCGGGCGATCATGCCTTGGGTCGCGTTGATGGGCTGCATTGCGAGCCCGTCCGTGAGTCTGAAGCTCGCGTGCAGGCGAGAGCGGTCCCGTGGTGTTGGCCGGCAGCTTCGAAAAGGGTCAACTAGGTTGGAACAACGGCTTCTTCAAGTGATCCCAACTATCCCGAAACAGCAGGGCCCAACTTTGCGGAATGGTCCAGATAGATCGGAATCTCACACGTGCGGGGCATTCGTGTACATAAACATGCCTAGAACAGCGGCCAAGGCACCGCGGGCATCTCACCATTCGGAGCCGGAAACTGCCGGGTGGACCGCAACCGTGTGCAGCGTGCAGTGAGCGAAGCGATTTCTTCGGCGCTGAGCAAGCCGGCCAGGTTTCGGCCCAGCCCACCGTCCAGTCCTTCGGTGACACGGTCGATGCCCTCAAGTTCCTCGACGGTCAGAGCGTCTCCCAGCCACCCCCACAGCACTGTCCGCAGCTTGTGGTCACGGTGGAAAGTGAGCCCATGGTCCACGCCGTGCCGGTGTCCGTCCTTCATGGCCAGCACGTGATTGCCTTTGCGGTCGGCGTTGTTCACGACGGCGTCGAACACCGCCATGCGTCTGAGCGCCGGAGAGTCCTCGTGGATGAGGGCCACCATCCGTCCGTCCTCATCCTGACCCTCAAGGACTTGTTTCCACCCGGTCTCCGGTACGTCGTCCGCCGCAATGAGTTCCACTGCGTTCTGGTCGGGGTCTGACTCCTGCCACAGCTGCACCATTCCCCTGCCTAACGGACCGTCCCGCAGCCATGTGCGTGGCACAACGTTCCATCCGAGGACCTCAGAAACCAAGTAGGCGGCGACCTCCCGGTGGGCAAGGAAACCATCGGGAAAATCCCACAGCGGTTTCTCCCCGGCTATCGGCTTATAAACGACCGTGGTGTCGCCGATGCTGCCCAGGAAGGTGGCGTTCGACGCCGTCGTGATGCGCCCAGTGAGGAGCAGTTCGTCAGTCAGCAGGTCGGACGCCGGCATCAGACTTCCGGCAGGGTGCAGACGTGCCCGTCGGGGTCCACGGGATAACCGCAGAGCGGGCATGCCGGGCGCCCGGCGCCCACCACCTCCCGGGTCCGCTTGGCGAATGCCCGGGCGGTGCCAACCGGCATCCGCACCAGCAACATTTCGGGCACTTCAGCGTCGTTCTCCGCAAGTGATTCGACGGTGTCATCAGAGTCGACTTCGGTGATTGGGTACGCCTCTATAACCACCTGCGCGGTCGTCGGGTCCCAGCCTAAGGTCATGGCCCCTGTTCGAAATTGCTCCGTGACCGTCTCGAGCTGGTCATTGTCGACGAGCTCGATGGGAGTTCCTTTGGGAACGCTGAAGGGGTTGGATTCGAGAGTGATGAGCTGATCGAGGATTTCGTCAATCTTCTCGGCGAGCTGAGCCGACTGCTGCTTCTCCAGTGCGATGCTCACGATTTGCTTACCTGAGCGAACCTGCAGGTAGAACGTGCGCGCCCCCGGAACGCCGATGGTGCCGATGACAACCCGGTCAGGCCAGGCAAACTCGTGAACAAGTGTGGGCATGACAGTATTTTAGGCACACGAGGTTTACTGCGACTTCTGCCCTGCGCCGCCGCCCACCTGCGCATCGCCGGAGTTGATGCCCTTCGACAGCCAGGACAGATCGCCGGCGTCGGTGTTCGTCGCATAGACGGTCGGCCGAACAGCACCATAGTGGACGATCGATACGGAGGCAGGGCCCACGTTAATGCGCTGGAACAGGTCGAGGTGCATGCCGAGCGCGTCGGCGACGATTGATTTGATGACGTCACCGTGACTCACCGCCACCCATACGGCTCCTGGCCCGTACTCTGCTTCGAAGGCCGCATCGTGGCGTCGAATTGCTGCTACCGCCCGGGCCTGCATTGCGGCCATGGATTCACCGCCGGGAAAAATGACGGAGGACGGCTGCGATTGCACAGCTGACCACAGATCTTCGGTTGCGAGATCACTGAGTGTGCGGCCCTGCCACTGGCCGTAATCACACTCGGTAAGATCGGGTTCCAACGGCGCGTACGGAGTGCCGGCCTGGCGATCAAGGATGAGCTGGGCGGTCTGCTGACAACGCTCGAGGGGGCTCGATACCACCCCAACTACGGGCACGGCCGCGAGCCGGTCTCCGGTCAAGGCTGCCTGTTCGCGCCCGAGCTGGTCCAAACTGACGCCGGCCGCCCGACCCGCCAACAGGCCGGCGGCATTGGCCGTGGTGCGGCCATGCCGCACGAGGATAACTGTTGCCATCCACCCAGCCTAGCCAGCATCCTTCGCCGAACCTTGGCGACAGCACGTTTGATGCCTGGTCAGGGGTTACCGGTGCAGGCGCTCCCGCCAGTCTGCCGGTACCTTGTCTGCCGGCGCAGGCGCTGGCTGGTCCGCTGGTTTGGACTGAGGATCCGGAAGCCGCGGGCCGCGGAAGAACTTCTTCGTGGTGTGCGCGTAGAACCAGTCCTCCCCAGGTTCGAAGGACCTCACGACGGGGTGACCAGCGGTGCGCGCGTGGGCACTGGCATGCTGTGAGGGTGATGAATCGCAGCATCCGATGTGGCCGCATTGGGCGCAGCGGCGAAGATGCAGCCACCATCCAGGGCCGTCACCGCTAAGGCACTCCTGGCACCCTGTTCCGCTGGGTGTGGCAGCGAGGTTGATTCCCGGAATTGGGCGATCCTCCATGGATTCCTCCATCCATCGTTCCGGTTCTGCATCCAGCTTGCCCACTGTAGGGAGCTATTCTGGCAGAATCCCAGCGCCCTCGGAATGGCGGAATCGGGGGAACAAAGGCCCTTGTCCCCAATGTCATGGCGCGAGTATCGTGAGCGCCACCGAACCATTGAACCGGAAAGACGGCGGCCATGGATCCCTCGGTTCCGATCATGCTGATTGCCACCACAGACCCGACCTCTCGGCGCGTTCTTGGAGATGAGTTACGTCGACGGTACGGTGCCGACTACGAGGTGGTGACCTGCGCCGACTACGCCCACGGGAGGGCGGTGCTGGAGGGGCTCCGGCGCTGGAATCGCCAGGTCGCCCTCATACTCGGGTGCTACGGACCGGCTGACCGCGGTGGACTGGAATTCCTGCGCCGTGCTTATGGCTATCACCCGGCCGCCAAGCGTGGCGTTGTGGTGATATGGGGTGACTTCGCCAGCGCCCCCACTGTATTCCGGGCGATCGCGCAGGGATACGCCGAATTGGTGATCATACGTCCCGAACGATTGCGCGACGAGGAATTCCATGGGGCGATTACCGACGCCCTCGACGACTGGCACCTGGCCCAAGGGGTCGGGTTCGAGGCGGTCCGGCTGATCGGGGATGTAGGCGACGAAAGGACTCATACGTTGCGCGACTCCTTGAGTCGAAACCACATTCCGGTGGTTTTCCACCCTGCCGGGTCAGAGACGGCGAAACGGACGCTGGAGAGCGTGGACCTGCGCGACCCCAAGCTGCCGGTCATGGTGCTGGAGTTCACCGTCCCACCAATTGTCCTCGAGAACCCCAGCGACCTGGAGATCGCCGAAGCGATGGGGGTGACGCGGCCGCCACCAGCGGACAAGATCTTCGATGTGGTGGTCGTGGGAGCTGGCCCCTCCGGTCTTGCGACCGCCGTGTATGCCTCCTCCGAGGGCCTCTCCACCATGGTGGTGGAGGGCGAGGCTGTGGGAGGCCAGGCCGGCACGAGCTCGTTGATCCGCAACTACCCTGGTTTCTCCCGCGGTGTGAGCGGCGCCCACCTGGCCTACCGCTCATTTCACCAGGCCTGGACTTTGGGCACGGATTTTCTGTTCCTGCGGAAGGTGGAGGGGATTGGCGTAGACGGAGCATGCTACGCCGTGTCGATTTCCGATGGCAGTGTCGTACGGTGCCGCTCAGTGGTGGTAGCTACCGGCGTGGACTACCGTCGCCTCGGCCTGCCTCAGCTGGAGGATCTGGTCGGCAGAGGCGTCTTCTACGGGGCCACAGTCTCCGAGGCGCCGTCGATGGCCGGAAAGCACGTCTGCGTCGTGGGTGGGGGCAACTCGGCCGGCCAGGCGGTTCTGCACCTTGCGAAGTACGCTAAGCACGTGACGCTCCTGGTGCGAGGACCCACTCTTTCGGTCAGTATGTCGGACTACCTCATCTCCCAACTTGAGGCCACCCGGAACGTTGCGATCCGCTATGGCAGTGTGATCGTGGGGGCCCGCGATCGGGATGGATTCCTTGCCGCCGTCGAGGTTGCCGCGCCCGGAGCTCCCGACGCAACCCCGAGCGAGGAGATCGAGGCGGGTGGCTTGTTCGTGCTTATCGGTTCGGTGCCGCGGACCTCGTGGCTGCCCGACACCGTAGAGCGTGACCCGGCCGGTTTTCTGCGCACGGGCGTCAGCCGGGAAAACAGGGACGCCGGGTCCGTCAGGCCGGACAGGCAGCCATTGGCGTTGGAAACCAGCATGCCCGGCATTTTCGCAATCGGTGACGTCCGGGCCGGTTCGATCAAAAGAGTGGCGACCGCCGTCGGGGACGGCGCCACAGTGGTCTCGATGCTTCACACCTACTTGGCGGAGAACCCCCTGCCTGTCCCGCCCCCCGCCCCTGGTGAGGCGGCCTCGCGAGAGGAACTGCCCGGTGATGTCCGCTTCAAGTGAGGTCACACCGCTGATTCCGCCGATGCGGTGGCTGCTCTACGTCGCTGCGTTCCTCGTGTTTCTTGCCGGGCTCGTGCTGTTCGTGTTTACTCTGCAGACTGATGAATTCTTCGCGTGGACAGTTAATCCGCCCATGACCGCGGTCTTCCTCGGTGCGGCATACTGGTCGGCCGCCGGCCTTGAGGTAACCGGCGCCCGCTCAGCAAGTTGGGAGTCAGCGAGGCTGGCAGTCTGGCCCGTGTTCGTCTTCACCACATTGACCCTCGGAGTCACGCTGCTTCATCTTGATCGATTCCACTTGTCACCAGACGCTGCTCCCACTGCCCAGATAGCCACGTGGGCGTGGCTGGCAATCTACGCCATGGTGCCCGTGGCAATGGTCGTCATCAGCTGGAGACAGGTCCGGTCCCGCCGTCCTATCCCGAAGTCCATAACGGCGGGACGGCCAGTGCTACCGCCTGCACTCCGGGTGCTCCTGGTGGGAATTGCCGGCGTACTGCTGTTGTACGGCGTGGCGCTCCTGGCAGTACCCATTCCTGCCGCGACGTGGTGGCCGTGGCCACTGTCCGAGCTCACCGCGAGGGCGATCGGGGCGTGGCTGATCGGTCTTGGGTGGGCCGCCGCCCAGGGCCAAAAGAGCGGCGACCTCCGCACCGTCCGGCCCGTGGCCCTGACCTCCGTTGCCTTCGTCATCCTGCAGGCGATTGCCCTGCTGCGGTACGGCGGGGCCCTGACATGGGCGAGCGCGCAGGCTATCGGCTTCGTGACCGTATTGCTTGCTATTGGACTGGCCGGCGGATGGGCACTCGCACTGTCCCGTTCGCCGGTGGCCCGGGCCGGCATTACGTGAGCTTATCGAGTACCTACATTGAAGAGGAGAGGGGGCGGCGGCTGTGACTGCCATCCAAACTACCCCGGGGAACCAGGCCCGCCTTAGGGCGGGAGCCGCTCTCATGACGCTTGCGGGGCTGGCTTTCGTTGCGTATGCCGCAGTCTTCCTGGGGCTCAACTTTACGGGCGCCTTCCTTGAGCTGGGTATCGGCCCCGATCAAGTGGACAAGGGGATGGCGGAAGTCGAGGCATTCAGCCCGCAGCTGCATCACTACATCAGCCATCTGCACATTGCGCTCAGCGGCTTCATCGCTGCAACCGGGTTCGCCATTGCGGGCCTGTCCTGGTTCGGGGTGCGCCGAGGGGAACGGTGGGCCTTCGCCACAGCAGTTGTGGTCCCGGCCGTAGGACTCGCCGTGGCCCTCCCCGCGCATTACCCGTGGGGGTTGGCAACGATAGGGCACCTCGGCCCGGTCTACCTCGCAGTCCTGATTTTCCTGGCAGGGGTCGGCGTGGCCTACAGCGGAATGCGAAGCCCTGCGGTGAAACACGACTGAGGTGTCCTCGTTCGAACGAGTCTGAGCCACGGTGATTCCGCCTGGTTGCCTGGATCCCCTGGCTAAAGGCCCTGCGACAGCTCGGCTTCGAGTTCGCTGATGCTCGGCAGTGTTGAGGTGAATTCCTCCGGCAGGGACTTCACTATCTCGGATTCCATTCGGCAATGCCTATCGGCTTGGAGAAGCCCCGCAACGAGTATTCGGCCACCACGTTGTTTTCTTGGTTTTGCACAGCAGTAGACCGATGGTCGGCTGGTCATCCGCATGGGCAAGAAGATCGTCCACGGCGGACATGTACATGTTGATCTGGCCCAGGTACTCGGGTTTGAAGGCAGTGGCCTTCAGCTCGACCACAACGAAGCAGCGGAGCTTGAGGTTGTAGAACAGCAGGTCGACGAAAGATTCGTCCGCCCCGATAGTCACCGGACTTGCCTGCCAACGAAAGCGAATCCCTGGCCGAGTTCCAACAGGAACCTTTCGACGTGCACCACCAGTTGCCCCTCGAGCTCACGCTCATTCCGTTTGCCCGTCATGGCCACAAAGTCGAAGACGTAGGGGTCTTGAAAGACTGCTGGGCAAGGTCCGAGCCCGACGACGGCAAGGTCGCTTGGAAGTTGGTGATCGCCTTCCCGGAACGTTCGTGGAGTTTCGTCTCGATGTGGTGGGCGAGTACGTTACGGGACCAGCCATTTTCGACGGCGGCGGCTGCGTACCAGAGCCGGGCGTCCGAGTCCCCAAGTTTGTCGAGGAGGATGACGTTGCGGCCCCTGCCCAATGTTGCAACAGGCTGTTGCAACATTGGGAAGCGTCCCTGACATCTAGGACCACGGCCAATTGAGAATCATTCCCATAAATGTGTGGACTTATCTCAGAAGACCACCGTAGGTTCTGAATAGTGAATACTCGATTCGATGGACTAGCGGCCGCCGCTGCCCTTGCATGCATCATCTCTACGGCAGGCTGTGCGATATCCTCATCCCGAACTGACCCGTCAGCTCCCAAATTGTCGACCTCCGAGGCTTGCCTGTCCTTGGAGAACACCATGGACCGGGCCAGCCTGTCGTGGCCGGTGGCCAATCAACCCGTGAGCCGCGAGAGCGCAGATTTGCTTCATCAAGGCTTTGAAGAAGTGGCCGCGCGCACTGACGGGGATTTACGCACGACCCTCGACGCGTGGACAGATCGCGGGCCAGCCAGCCATCTATAAGCAGTTAGCCGGTGAGACCACCGGCGAGATGATTACCACCCAAGCCTTTGACCCGTACGTCTGCACGCTTAATCCCTCAGTCGTGCACCCTAGGCAATCGTCCGGCTACGGCTCGGTCGGAGCCAAGCCCTATACCAAATGCCTGGTCGGAACGCCCAGTCAGATCAGCCACAGCAGCGTGCTGTACATCGTGGAATGGGGTGGTCTTTCCTGGGTCCCCATGGCGAGCAGAGGTCAAACGGGCTATAACACTCGTAGCCTGACGCTGACTTCTCTCGAGTGGTTCTGTAAGAACTGGAACACGTCGACGTTCGTGCAGACAACGAACGGAACCAGCGTGCAGGCGGGACGGACGTATTACTCATCAGTTTCGACGGTGAAGACCCCATTGAGCTGCGGCAAATAGCCTCCCACAAGCACACGATTGACGGTGCCGCGCCGAAGGGCGCGGTGCCCTCACCGTTTCAGCGGGGTTTCGGTATTGACGAGGACAAGTCGGTGAAGGGCGTGACATGAAGAGTTTCGAGCTCCGGGAGCGCTTCCACTTCAGGCAGGACAGCGGAGGGCACTCCGAGAACGCTGGAGTCAAGGTCGATACTCGTGCCAAGGCACCAGCTTCCGTCTGCCGGCCACAGGTAGTTGGGCGTGAGACCGTTTCCCTGAGCCCATCCGAATGCCGGCGTCAGCATCCACCTGGCGTCGGCCAGCTCGCGGCTTTCAAGGCTGTAGAGCACGTACTGCTCGCCCTGGATGGAGGCGGTGTCCCCTTGGCGGATGGCCCTTGCTGATTCACTGTCCTCTACGACTGGCTCCCACCCTGTCCAGAACGCTGCCAGGACGGGTCCGTCAGTCGTCTTGCTGAGGACGCGGGCCAAGGCTCGGAATCCTGCGCCATCGAGGCGGCCTTCCTCAGGCGGGTACACGGTGCCAAGCCCCGGCACTGATGCCGGCTCCCCATATGCTCCGGAGAGCTCGGCCCATCTGATTCCAGGTGAGAGCCTGCGCCCCAGTGCAGTCGCGACAGCCTCCCAGCTAGCCTCGGGGGAGAAATTGTAGCCAGGAGCAGCTGTCCCGGCGGGGTGAGCTTTGTGGAGAATGCGCAGATATGACTCAAAGACGGCGGGTACGATGCCCTCGACTTTGGCCGATCGGTCAATCCGGTTCAGCCAGTCAGCTGGACGCTGCGCTTTTTCGAGTTTCATCGAGCACCTGTTCGCATGGTCGTCTCTCGTTGTTGAGTCCAACGTACCGGGGGAAAGACCTCGAAGGCGATCAGGTCGTCGGCGCGGGTGGGAGGTTTTTCGCGGCCGGCCCATGGATGACAGTGCCGTCGGTAGTGAACCTGGAGCCGTGGCAGGGGCAGTCCCAGGTGGCCTCGGCGGCGTTGAAGCCGACGGTGCAGCCCAGGTGGGTGCAGGTGGCGGAGACGGCGTGGATCTCCCCATCGGCGTCCTTGTACACGGCGGTGCTCTGACCGTTGACTTTAATGACGGCCCCGTCGCCCGGCAGCAGGTCCGCTTGGCTGGACCTACCTCCCAGTTTGCCAGCCAGGACGGCCGCCACGGTCCTGACATTCTCCTTCACGAACCGTCTGGCGCTGGAAACCGGCGTGATCCGGTTGCTGTTGAACACCGGGGCCCACGGGTTCTCCCGGCCAGTGAGGGTGTCAGCGAGAATGAGCGCGGCAGCGGTCCCGTTGGACAAGCCCCATTTGCGCAGCCCGGTGATCACATAGACGTGTTTGGCGGTGGGGGACATCAGTCCCACATACGGCAGCCCGTCGAGCGGCATGCCGTCCTGTGTTGACCAGCGGTAGGCGATCTTGTCCACGCCAAGGCGGTCGTGGGCGAATGCTGAGAGTCTGCGGTACCGTGCGGCTGTGTCGCCGGGCTCGGAGACACTGTGGCCCTCGCCGCCCGTCAGCACGTAGCTTTCCCCGTTGACGCTGGCGGTCAGAATGGAGCGCATCGGTTCGTCGACGCTGATGAAGGTGGCGTCCAGCGGTGGCGTGTCCACGCGCCCGGCCACGATGTAGGAGCGGTGCGGATGGGACCGCAGGTAGAACAGGCCCTGGCCGCCCCACGGCACATTCGTGGCGACGATGATGTCGCGGGCCCGGATGGTGCCGTTGTCGGTGTCGACTACCGCAGGGGAGCCATCACGGACGTCCTGCACCCGGGTTTCCTCGTAGACGAAACTGCCCTCGCCATTTACCGCGCGGGCCAGACCCTGAAGGTACTTCACGGCATGGATTTGTGCCTGGCCGTCGAACCGGACGGCGCCCTTGACAGGGAACGGCAGGGGCACCTCGGCGGTGAAGGTGGCCGGAAGGTCGAGCAGGGCGGCAAGGTTGGCTTCGGCGCGCACGAGGTCGAGCGCGTCATCAGTTTCGGCGTAGGTGTAATTGGCGACCCTGCGGAAGTCGCAGTCGATGGCTTCGGAGGCCACAACCTGCGCGACGTGTTCAATCGCTGCCTGGTTGGCCTGCCCATAGACGCGGGCAGTGCCAGTGCCATGGCTGCGTGCAAGTTCGGTGTAGGCGAGGCGGTGGAGGGAGGTGACCTTGCCGGTTGTATGGCCGGTGACGCCCGTTCCAATGCGTGCGGTATCGATGACCGCGACGCTCCGGCCAGCCCGCTTGAGTGCCAGCGCTGCGCTGAGCCCTGCGATGCCCGCCCCAACAACTGCGACGTCGACGTCGAGATCTCCGCTCAGGACGGGAAAATCGGTGGTTCCGGCGGTCGCGACCCAGAGAGAGGCAGGTTCACCTTCGGGCCGATCACTGTCCGCTCCATCCTTCACTGCCTCACCCCAGGATCCTGCTCTACTACCCGGCTGTGGTTTGTGCTGCGTCAGCCGCCGCCGCAGAGGGACAGCCGGCGGCCGGCCCGGGGATTTCACCCGGGGGACCGGCCGCCGTCGTCGGTTTTCCACGAACCGTGGAGGCGCTACATAACGCTTTCCTTCTTCTCCATGGCATCCCGGCCCAGCCAGAGGCCCAGGCCGACCATGCCAACACCCAGGACCAGATGCAGCCAGTTGTCCGCTGTGTTGAATGGCACGAAGTTTGCGGCCGCGTTCATGTCAATGACAAGGCCGTAGATCCACAGCAGCAGGTACACAACGCCGCCGCCAAGCAGGAACCAGCGGGCCATCCGGTTTGTCCTGGCCATGGCAATGCCGGCCACGCCAAACAGCAGATGCACGATGTTGTGCAGGATGGACACTTGGAAGACGCCAAGCAGCATGGCCCCGGACTCATGTCCGGCAAAGGTCATGGCGCTGTAATTGGTGGTGACTCCCGGGATGAACCCGAGGACGCCTACCAGCAGGAAAACGGCACCAACAATCATGGCGGTGTTGTGAAGCGTCAACCCCATCATGTGGTGGTGGGCGGGGTGTGAAGCGGTAGTCATTTTGGTCTCCCATTCACGCAAACTGCCGGCTCTTCAGGTGGAGAACCGGACCGCGGCAAGGAGTCGCAGGAATCCTGCCGACGCCCACATCGTACTCCTGAAAACCGCGCCTGGGCAGGGGAAACAGTGCCTTTGGGGCCGACGGGAACATACTGCCTGCCACTCCATCTTTTCCAGAAGTGACATGCTTGAGAGGTGACAACGCTTTCGACGCAACCGCCCCGGACCGCGCTCACCTGGAAGCTATTGCCAGCGGTCCTGCTCTCGGCATCCGGAGTGCTGCTTTTTGGCGTCGAGAATGACCTTTTTGGTTACGGGCTGCTGGCCACGAGCCTGGTGACCGCGGCACTGATCGACCGCGAGTTCGTGCGGCACCTGGTGCTGGTTGCCGGGGGAATGGTTATCATCAGCCTGGTTCCCTTGAACGCTGACCTGAGCATCACACACATGACCCTCATGGGTGGTGCCCTTGCGCTGGCCGTGCTCCTACCGTATCTCGTGTCGCGTTTCGCCTACCGCGAGAACATCATCACCTTTCCCGTGAACACGGGCCGCCGCTGGCCGTTGAGCGCGAAACTATACCTGCTTGCTGTTGTGGCCCTTGGGTACTTTATTCTTCCGGTGTACCTGATCAGCACGGGGGTCTACCAAAACTGGCCTGACGCGTCCGACCCCACCATCTTCTGGAGGCTCTTCCTCGGTGTGAACGCTGTTGGCATTTGGGACGAGCTGTTCTTCATCTGCACCACGTTCACCCTGTTGCGGCGGCATTTCCCCGACTGGCTCGCCAACATCCTTCAGGCCGTGGTTTTTTCGTCTTTCCTTTGGGAGATCGGCTACATGGCCTGGGGGCCACTGCTGACGTTCCCGTTCGCGCTTCTGCAGGGATACACGTTCAAGCTGACGAAATCGTTCACCTATGTGGTGTCGGTGCATTTGCTCTTCGACTTCGTTCTCTTCCTCGCGCTGGTGCATGCCCACAACCGCGATTGGCTGCCGATCTTCCTCTACTGAGCCTGTTCCGCAGACACGGCCCACATTGAGGGGCCTGGATGCTTACATCACGAGCTGCAGCGGCCGTTCGCCCAGCTGTACCGTGATTTCCTGGCCCCAGGATGCCGTGAGGCGGTCCTCTTCCATGCCGTCGCCGAACACGACGAGCTGGTCGGATGCAACGGTTATGTGCAGTGTTTCGCCCGACTCCAAAACACCCTCGGTCAACGAGATTCCGGTGATGGGGGAGGGCCACGCTTCGCGGACGAACCAGGCCAGGCGGGTATCTGTTGGTGCGGGCAGGGGGCGTCCTCCGCGTTCGAGGGCGATTGATGCGCACCATCCTGTGGCCCCCGTGCCGGTAGAGACGATCAGGCCGGACGAGGAATGGCGCTCGGACCGCCCATCCGGCGCGGTCAGCCGGTACCGTGCCGACTGGTGTGAGGCGTGCCCAATGAAGACCTCATTGAGTCCCGAGAGTTCCTGGCCGTCGTCGAGCCGCGCGGTCACGGTAGTGAGCTCATGGCAGCCCAGCCGTTCCGCAGGCCAGGCCGCTGCAGCTTCCTTGAGCAGCCTTGCCGCATCCCTGGGCGTGTGACGGACCAGAATGCCCGGGTTCGCTCCGGGCTCCGGGTCTATCCCGATCACGGGCTGGCCGTTGAGGTATTTGGCCGCGTTGGCCACGAGCCCGTCCTGCCCCACCACGGCGATGACATCCTCAGGTGTGAGCAGGAAACGGCTAAGGTCCGCGCGTTCCACTTCGGCATGACGCCACTCGGCGGGAACAGCGGTCCGGAGCGACGCCAGGGCTGCGGTGAGCCGGTCATGGCGCTCCTGCACGTCCTGGATACTGCGGCCCCTGGTGCGGAGGAAGAATTCGGCCTGGCCCCGCGTGGCGTGCCGGTCCAGCAACTCCTGGAGCTCAGTCCGCCGGTGGACGATGACGAGGCGCGGGTTTGCCATGGCGTGTCCCTACTTGGTGAGTGCGGTTGGCGTCGTGGGGGTGGCGGGCTCCCTGAACAGGCCTGCGAGTGCTCCGCTGAGCAGGTCCGGCGTGATGGTCAGGTTGCCGATATTCGGCAAGGACCCGGCTGCATCGCGGAGCGCCAAGGCCAGCAACGTCGCCTGCTCCATGCCCCGGTAGACCTCCATGGTGGCGGCTTCCCTGGCTGCCGCGGCCTCACCGACCAGGCGGATCTGATTTGCTTCCGCAGCGGCACCGATGTCCTTCCTTTCGGCGGATCCCCGGGCCTCGATCAGTCCGGCGGCGGCCTTTTCCTCGGCCTGGCGCCGTGCGTTGGCGCCTTCCTGGGCAACCAGGTGTTCGCGCCGGGTGGCCAGTTCGATCTGGCTCGCCATTTCGTTTTCGGAGATGGTCCGTTCACGCTCGACGGCGACGGCCCTGCGTTCGTACACGGCCCGGTCGGCTTCAGACTGAAGTTTTTCGCGGACGGGGGTCTGCAGTGCCCGTTCGACGTCGGATTCCGGCCGGACCGCCAGGACCTGGACCCCGAGGATCTCAATACCGGTGGACAGGAGCCGCGCGTCGGTCCTCAGCGCTTCGGTGAGGACAGTGCGGAGTTGGCTGACACCGCGCTCGAGGGCTTCGGCGAGCGTGGTGGTGGCGATCTGGTCGATTGCGTGGCTCTGGCACAACTGGCCGATGATTGTGGCCACCTGCTCGCGACCGGTGGCCGGGGCTGCACCGGCATGCTGGAGTCCGAAGTCGAGCCGGTTGGATACCGAGACGGGGTCGATAAAACGGTAGGTCACGTTGGCCTGGACGCTCACGTCCTGGTGGTCCCGGGTGATGGCATGGAACAGGGTGGGCAGCTCCTGGTCATCCACGGGGACCTCGCTGAGCACGGAATTCGCCGGCCGGAACCAGAATGCCTGGCCCACCCCTTGATGCTTGACCTGGCCTTTCTGCAGGTGGACGACGTAGCCGGTGGGGCTGCCAAGGAAGTGGCTGATCCAGGGGTAACGCTTGATGCTGGCCATGGGGTTCTCCTTAAGATTTATTGTCGTCACTTCGACGATAACTAACCCTAAGGCTCGTTGGGATTTATTGTCAATATGACGATAATTGCCTACGATGGCTTCATGACCCAAACCCCTGCTGCGCCGGCGCGCTTTCCGGTGACTGTCGACGTCGTCGCCCTCACCGTCCGCGACGGCGAGCTGAACGTCCTGCTGATCACCCGCCTCATTGATCCCTTCCGCGGCAAACTCGCCCTCCCGGGCGGTTTCGTGCTGGCCGGCGAGGAACTGCTGGATGCGGCCGGCCGGGAACTCGCGGAGGAGACCGGCGTCGGGCAGCTCCCGGGCCATTTGGAGCAACTGGGCAGTTACGGCCCCAAGGGGCGCGATCCGCGGGGGGATGTACTCACTGTGGCCCACCTGCTGCTCGCGCCTGACTTTCCGGTCCTCTCGGCGGGGAGCGATGCTGAACACGCGGCCTGGTACCCCGTGGGCCAGCTCATGGATGGCGGATTGCAGCTCGCCTTCGATCACGAGCGGATCCTCGCTGACGCCTTGGAGCGGGCCAAGTCAAAGCTCGAATACTCGCCCTTGGGGGCGGCTTTTTGCGGCGATGAGTTCACCATTGCCCAACTCCGGGCAGTGTATGAGGCCGTCTGGGGCACCCGGCTCGACCCCCGGAATTTCCACCGCAAGGCCACAGGCACCCCCGATTTCCTGGAAGACACCGGGCGGACGACGGCGGGGGACGCCGGCCGGCCGGCGGCCCTGTTCCGCCTGGCTCCGGCCGCCCGGCCGGCAGTAGGACAGCCGGTGCGGGCTGTACTCAACCCCCCGATCATGCGGCCGCGGGACTGAAGCCTTGCCGGGTAGGGTTTGATGCATGACGCCTGTCGCCAATTGGGGCCCACACAAAGTTGTGGCGCGGTTGAGTCCGCACCTGGACTCCGGGCTCCATGATCTGCGATGACCAGGGCGATCTGACACATCATAGGGGGAAACAATGACAGTACTTTTGATTGGCGGGGGCGCACTGGCCCTCCTGCTCATCGCAGGATTTATCTTTTACACCTCGAGCATCCGGTTTGCCAAGCCCAATGAGGCCATGCTCATCACGGGCAAGAGTGATCCAAATACGACGGATGAGACCTCGGATGACCAGTCCCGTGTCATCATCAACAATCGGGCGTTCGTCAACCCCATCACTGAACGCGTCAGCCACATCTCGCTGTCCTCGCGCCAGGTTGAAGTCACCATCGAAGCCATCTCCAACAACGGCATACAGCTCAAGCTGACCGGCGTTGCGCAGGTAAAGGTCGGGGGCGACAAGATTTCTGTCCGCAAGGCAGCCCAGCGGTTCCTTGACCAGCAGGACGCGATTGACCACTACACCCAGGAAACCCTCTCCGGCTCGCTTCGTTCGATCGTGGGTACCTTGAGCGTCGACGCGATCATCAAAGACCGTGCCCAGTTCGCTGCATCCGTTAAGGAAGAGGCCGAGCACTCCATGACCAACCAGGGTCTGGTCATCGATACGTTCCAGATCAAATCGGTTGACGATGCGGGCGGATACCTGAAGAACCTTGGCCGGCCGGAGGCTGCCCTGGTGGCACGGAACGCCAGTATTGCCGAAGCGAACTCTCAGCGCGAGGCGGCGGAAGCGAAGGCCCTGGCAGACCAGAAGACGGCTGAAGCTGAGCAGAAGCTGGCTCTCCGGCGCGCCGAATTGAAGCAGGAAACGGATGCCCGCCAGGCGGAGGCTGACGCCGCCGGCCCCCTTGCCCAGGCCGACCAGCAGCAGGCGATTATCCTGAAGAACCAGCAGGTTGTGGCGCGCCAGGCCGAACTTCGCGAGAAGGAACTCGACATCGAGGTCCGCAAGCCTGCCGACGCCGCCAAGTACAAGGTTGAAACTGAAGCAGCGGCTGACCTTGCCCGGCGTACCCGCATCTCGGAAGCCACGAAGGTTGAAGCCGCCGCTGAACTCGAAACCCGCAAGCTCAAGGCTGCCGGCAACGAGGTCGAAGCAAAGGCCCTGGCAGCAGCCAATACTGCCAAAGGCAATGCCGAAACCGAGATCAACAAGATCCGCGGCCTTGCTGAGGCTGAAGTAACGAAGTCCAAGGGTATAGCCGAGGCCGATGTCATTGGCTTGCGTGGTACTGCTGAGGCAGGGGCCATCGAAGCCCAGGCCAAGGCATACAGCGAGTTCAACGAGGCAGCCATCCTGAACAAACTTCTGGAGGTTCTGCCTTCCATCGCCCGGGAAATCGCCGCGCCGATGAGCGCCATCAGCAATATGACGGTCATCTCCAACGACGGCGCTGGCCAGGTGAGCAAAAATGTTTCCTCGGGTGTCCAGCAGACCGCACAGATGCTCAAGGACACCACCGGCTTCGACGTCATCGAAATGCTTAAGAACTTTGGCAATTCGACCCCCGCCGCGTCCACGCGAGGCACCGGCAACGGCGCAGTCAAGGAACAGGCCGGACCACAGTGATCACTCCCGGACCGGGGGACGGGTTCGCCGGGTAACACCGCCGGAACCAACAGAACGCCGCGGAACCCCTTGCGGGTCCGCGGCGTTCTGGTGTCTTCGTGGCTACGTCTTCTCAGGGGGCCCTGGCTCAGTACCAGTTGTTTGTGGCGCGGAACTCGAGGGCTTTTGCCGGGGAGCCGTGGCGCTCCTTGATGTAGCTCAATCCTCTATCCACCTGGCTGGGACGCCATTTTACTGACGTGTCCCACAACTGGTTCAGGGCATTCATTTGTTCCGCGCCCCATCCATACGATGCCAGTCGGGCGATGGCATACGAGCGTGTGTCGACTGCTTCTTCGGAGGCGCCCCCTGTAGCCGTAGCAGTGGGCGAGGGCGGGAGCGACGAGGCTGTTGGTGTGGGTGAGGTTGCCGGAGCCGGCGCCGTTGGGGGCGCCGCCGGTGCGGGCCCAGCCGACGACGTCGGCTCGGCGGGTGTGGCCGATGACATGACCGGTGGCTCGAGGACCACCGTGGGCGCCGGGGATGGCGGAACCGTGGCGGGCGATGCCGCGAGCATTCCGTCCAGCGTGGGAGCGTCCACTGGCATCGAGAGGTCGGCCACGGCTGGCAAGGCAGAGGCGCCGTGATCCTCACCTGGGTGGGAATCATCGGTGCCCGGGGAGGCCTGTGCCGGCGCGGCGCCCGGCGTGCCCGGGGCAGTGGAGGCGGCCGGCTGTGGTGCCGCACGTCCGCTGCTGTACGTGGGCAGCGTTCCCTTCGTCGTATGGGGCGCATCAGCTGCGTCGGGGGCATCTTGGACGGAGGACTCATTGCCGAAAAAGGGCAGCTCGGTAGCCTGGCTGGCCGTTCCGACCGCAAGCACTACGGCAAGGGCGCCGGTAACGACGGCCATCCGATGACCCATGACACGAAGCGAAGCGGCCCTCCTGAGGACGGCTTGGGCGTCGGACGTGAAAGCGGATGCAATCTGTGGGCTATGTGCTGTAGCCGGCCTGCTCCTTGGGGCTGCAACGGGTTTGGCCTCTGCGGGCTTCCCAGCCGCTTCGCGTCGCTCCCGGGGCCGGCGCGTTGTCTCCGGCGCGGCCGCGCTTTTTAGAGCTGACGTCGTGGGTGGTACAACTGCAATTACTTCGGTTGCAGGTGACGCAGCTTGGGTCTTGGGTGCTGAGTCCGGGGCAGGCGGGACCTCGAAGGCCGGGCCCCTGACTCTTCTTCGGCGCAGTGGGGCAGATGCCGGTCCTGCCGGAGTCGCCGCGGGATGTGGCACTTCTGCCCCGGGAATGGTTGGGGTGGGTGGAGTGGTGATGGCCGGCGCAGTTTCTGCGCGGTGTCGCCCGGCCCGAAAAGGGCGCGACTGATCCAGCGAACGGGACATGGTATTTGCCTCTCAACGCCTGCGAAGTTAGCTGTCGGGTTCGGAAGAGGTCAACCGGCCGGCACGTTCAGGCGTGACGGCTTCACCCCAAGGACCGCTGCGAAACGGCCCGAAGACTGTGGGTCCCCCGTCTCTGCCTTACTGTGTTGGGAGCCCGGGATGTGGCAGAGCTCGGCGTCAGCCCGGACGCGGCCCGATCCAGATGGGCCACCCGAAAACCGTACATGAACCGCCCCCCTTAAGTCACGTTTAGGTAACAGGACTGTCCGGAGTGGTGAGTCACCTTGCTTGCCGAGCCCATTTCTTCCGCGCGGGAGGATCGAAGAGTAGGCTGGATAGACCGTTAGGCAGTATGCGGCCGCCATTGCAGACTGGGTGTGAGTCCACCCCAGCATCCTGGAGGGGTTCCCCGTGGCCGCAGCCAGCGTCAGTCTCCCCATTGCAGGCATCGCACGGCTGTGCCCGATTTCGTGTTGGACGATTCCTTATTGGATCGAGCTTCCACACAGGCGCGTCATCACTGGCCCCGGACAGTCTCCCTTGGATTATGACAAGCGCCCAAGCGCCTGCCCTGACGATTAAATCCGTGAAAAGCGAAGAGGAGTTGAGATGGACGCCGAGGCCGTTCTTGGGTTGATCGGTGGCTATCTGGCCACTATGGCTGGGGTGTTCCTCCTGTACGCGCCCGTCCTTATCCTTGTTGTCTGCCTGTTGATGACAGCAGGCATGCTGCAACTGTTGGCATGGCCTTTTGTCGCCCTCTTCCGGAAGCTGCGCCGGAAACCTGAACCCCCCTCGGACGGGTCCTGGCTGCTGCACTAAGTATCGTCCCAGCGCTCATCGCCAAACCAGGCTTGGTTACGCTATCCCCATGCGTGACCTCGTCATTCTTGGCACAGCCTCCCAGGTTCCCACCCGGACGCGGAACCATAACGGCTACCTGTTGCGGTGGGACGGCGAAGGCCTGCTCTTTGACCCTGGCGAGGGAACCCAGCGCCAGATGCTCCACGCCGGGGTGGCGGCCAGCCAGATCACACGCATCTGCCTGACCCATGTGCACGGCGACCATTGCTTCGGACTGCCCGGGGTGCTTTCGCGGATGGCCCTGGACGGCGTTGCCCATCCGGTCCACCTGCACTTTCCGGCTTCGGGGGAGGACCTCGTCCGTGCCCTGGTTGCGGTTAGTTCTCCCGGGATTGATTTACGGTTGTATCCGCACGGCGCCGCGGGAACCGTGGCGCCCGGCCTGGAGGTCCAGCCGCTGAAGCACCGCATCGAAACGTACGGTTACCGGCTCACCGAACCAGATGGCCGCACTTTCCTTCCGGATAGGCTGGCCGCGGCAGGGATCAGGGGAGCCGACGTCGGCCGCCTGGAGCGTGAGAGAAGCCTGGGAAACGTCCGTCTCGAGGACGTGACGGTGGCCCGGCCAGGCCAGAAATTCGCCTTTGTGATGGACACCGCCCCTTGCGCGGGCGCGGAGAAACTGGCTGAGGGTGCGGATCTGCTCGTGGCGGAGTCAACATTCAGCAACGACGACGCCGGGCTCGCCGGGGAGTATCGGCACCTCACCGCCGGGCAGGCAGGGGAGTTGGCGGCCAGCGCCGCCGTCGGCACGCTGATCCTGACGCACTTCTCCTCGCGGTATGGCGATGACGTCACGCTCCTGGCCCAGCAGGCGCGGGACCGTGCCGGCGGGGCTGCCGTCACTGCCGCCCATGACCTGGACCGGATCGCTTTTCCCAAACGCCGGCAACCGCACTAAACAACAACCCCCGCAACGTCCGGCGCCCCTTGCCCGGCGCCTGACATCGGAGGAGGATGTTTGGGCATCCCAGGAGGCTCCCATGATCCAGCTTGGCAAGTTTGAGAAGTATCTGATCGAGGAATTCTTCGACGATTACCGCGCCGGGGACATGACCCACCGCACGTTTACCCGCCGGGTCGCTTTCATCACCGGAAGCATGGCAGCGGCCTCGGCCGCAATGTTGCTCGTGGGCTGCACTCCCGAAGAAGTCCCGCGCAGCACCGACCCCATGCCCACCCCCTCTCCAACGTCCTCGGCGGCAGGCAACGGCACCGCGGCCGCCGGTGCCGTCCCCGGAGCCAAGAGCCCGCTCTCCGTTCCCGAGGGAACAGCAGGGCTGACGACGTCGACAATCACGTTCCCCTCCAGCGGCACCGACATCAGGGGCTACCTTGCCCGGCCCGACGGGGGAGCGGCTGGTCCTGCAGTGTTGATCTGCCACGAGAACCGCGGACTCACCCCGCACATCCAGGACGTTGCCCGACGATTCGCCAAAGCCGGCTACAGTGCGCTGGCCCTGGACCTGCTTAGCAGGGAGGGCGGGACGGCGGGGATGGATGCCGACGCCGTACCTGGTGCACTGACGGGCGCCGGCGCCAAACGCCACGTGGCCGATTTCGCCGCTGCCTTTGACTACCTGGCGTCACAGGACTTCGTGGACCCGGCGAGGATCGCCATGACGGGTTATTGTTTCGGCGGCGGAATCACGTGGCAGGCGTCGACGGAGCTCAGCGGGCTCGCAGCCACGGCCGCTTTCTACGGCCCGGCACCGGACCTCAACAAAGTCCCAGCCATCAAGGCAGCGGTCTTCGGTGTCTATGCCGAGCGGGACCAGCGGATCACGGGGGCCATGCCGGCGCTGAAGGACGCGTTGGCGGCCAACAACATCACGCACCAGCTGACCGTTTACCCGGGCGTGGACCACGCCTTCCACAACGACACCGGTGAACGGTACAACGAGGCCCAGGCAACGGCGGCCTGGAACGACACCTTGGCGTGGTTCAAGCAGCACGTCTGACGCGCGGCGTCACCCGATGGGATGGCCGTGGTGGCACGTGGTTTGCCCGTCCGGTATCTCATGTCCCTGGATGCAGGTCACAGTGGGCGGCTGGGGAAGGTCATGGGCGAGGAAGAAGAGACTGCTCCGCCCGTGTTCAAAACCCGCATCCTCCCTCTTCAGCCAGGGCCGGTGGCTGTGTTTGGCTGAATCGGCCGGTTTCTGTTCCTCGTGCTGATGATGCCCGAACGGATTCTTGACCATGGGTACCGCGACCTTCCCATTACCCTGACTGCCCTTGGGCAGCGATGAACCGGTACGAAAAATTTTACGCCGCCGGTCCCGCCGCAGGCGCGGGTAGTCTTGAAAGATGAGCACCACAACGCCAACAACGCTCACCTTCGATGGCCGCTTCGCCCGGGAGTTCGAGGAGCTTGCTGTACCCTGGCAGGCCGAGGAAGCTCCGTCCCCGCAACTCCTCGTGCTGAACGAGCCGCTGGCCAGCGAACTTGGCCTGGATCCGGCGTCGCTGCGGACCCCGGAGGGGACGCTGGTGCTCATCGGCAACCGGGTCCCGGAAGGTGCCACGCCTGTGGCCCAGGCATACGCCGGGCATCAGTTCGGAGGCTATTCGCCACTCTTGGGAGACGGGCGCGCCCTCCTGCTGGGGGAGGTTACGGATATTTACGGGCGCCTCCGCGATGTGCACCTCAAGGGCTCGGGCCGTACCCCGTTCGCCCGTGCCGGTGACGGCCTCGCCGTCGTCGGTCCGATGCTGCGCGAATACCTCGTCAGTGAAGCCATGTATGCCATGGGCATTCCCACCACACGGTCGCTTGCCGTCGTGGCCACTGGACGGCCAGTCCGCCGCGAAACTATGCTTCCCGGGGCTGTGCTGACCCGCGTCGCGAGCAGCCACCTGCGTGTGGGCAGCTTCCAGTTCGCCCGGGTCAACGGCGACGCCGAGCTCCTCCGTCGACTGGCCGACCACGCGATCAGCCGCCATCATCCGGACGCCGCGAAGGCGGACCAGCCCTATCTCGCGCTGTTCGATGCGGTCATCGCCGCCCAGGCGTCCCTGGTGGCCCAGTGGATGCTCGTGGGATTTGTCCACGGGGTAATGAACACGGACAACATGACCATCTCGGGCGAGACCATCGACTATGGACCGTGCGCGTTTATGGATGCCTTCAACCCCGGTGCGGTCTACAGCTCCATCGACGCCGGCGGACGTTATGCCTACGCCAACCAGCCAGTCATCGCTGAATGGAACCTCACCCGGCTGGCCGAGGCGCTTCTGCCCCTGCTCCACGAGGACCAGGAGCAGGCCGTTGCGCTCGCTGTGGAGTCACTGGGCGCGTTCCGGAAGCTGTACAGCACGGCCTGGTCCACCGGGATGAAATCCAAGCTGGGACTCGGCGCGGAGGCAAGGGACGACGAAGCGGGGCCTCTGGTGAATGACCTGCTCGCCATGCTTGAAGAGGGGCAGGTTGATTACACCTCGTTCCTCCGGGGCCTCGGGTCCGCAGCCCGCGGTACACCCGATGCAGCCCGAACCATGTTCACGGACCCAGGAGCATTTGACGCCTGGGCCAAGAAGTGGCTCGCCCTGGCACCGGACGCAGACATGATGGACCGGGTGAACCCTGTCTACATCCCCAGGAACCACTTGGTGGAAGAAGCCCTGGGCGCCGCTACCGCAGGCGACCTGGACCCGTTCCACCGCCTGGTGGGCGTCCTGACGCAGCCGTACACTGAGCGCCCCGGCCTGGAACGCTACGCCGGTCCCGCGCCTGTTGACTTCGGCAGCTACCGGACGTTCTGCGGAACCTGAGCGAACAAAAACGGGGGACGACGGCGACAGGCGGCTGGTTGCCGCCCGCCGCCGTCGAACCGGCCGGACTCACGCTACGCGAACGAAGGACGCTCCCGACAACCAGCTGATGGAGTGGACTTCGGTCTTGTAACCGTCCACGCCGCCGCTAACAACCTGGCCATTGCCGGCGTAGACGCCCACGTGGCCGGCGGTGATGACCAGGTCACCGGCCGCAGGGGTGCCCACCACGGTGCCGTATGCGAAGAATTGCGTGGGTGCAAGGTCTCCTACGCTCTTGCCCACCGAGCGGAGTGCCTTCTCCACCATGGCGGTGCAGTCCTGCTGAACGCCGAGCTGCGAATAGGCGGAAGCCAGGATGGCAGCGCCGAGCGAGCCGGACGGTGCCTGCGCCGCCGGGGCGGCGGTGGAAGCCAGCTGGACGCCGGTGTTGGCCGGGGCAGTGGGCGCTGCGGCTGCCTTCGCCACCGGAGCCGGAGCCGGAGCAGTGTAGCCGGCACCCGGGATCTGGATCTGGTCACCGGGGTAGATGATGGTGGTCAGCGACAGGCCGTTCACAGCCAGGACGTCGTTCAGGGCCACGCCGTAGGTGGCGGAAATTGCGCCCAGGGTGTCGCCTGAGACGACCGTGTGGACGGTGGCTGCGGCGGCCGGAGCGGCAGCCGCGGCCGGTGCAACGGCGGCCGGTGCAGCTGCCGGTGCGCTGTTCTGGCCCTGCACATTGACGGTGCCGGACGAGTCCGGGCCGTGGACCCCGGCCTGCGCCGGGGTGCCAATGCTAAAGAGCAGCCCGGACGCGGCAACTGCGGCAAGTGCGGGCCGGCCGAACGTCAGTGCGCGGGCTTTGGCCGAGGAAGACAGGCCAACCAGGACGGTGGGGCGGACAGAAGTCGCACGATGGCGTGCGGCAGTGGAGTTTTTTGACACGGGTAATCGCCTCTCCCATGCCTGCGGGGTGAGCTGTCGGGTTCGGGTCGGAGACACCCGGCCGGTTACGGCTCCGTACGGGACGGAGCAATATCGACTTAACCCCAAGGCTTCGGAACGAAGCCGTGGAAACGTGGTTCCCCCGTCCCTGCCAGTGAAAGTAACTGGGGTCCCGGTTCAGCGGCAGGGTTCGGCATACTGACGGGAATGCCCCGGCTTGAGCCAGGACACCGCTCGACCATAACCTCTGCTCTTTTGGAATGTCACATTCCGGTAACGGAATGTAGGCCAAAAAGCCGCCTCATCTTCGGGTGGGGTTCTTCCCTGTGTGGAATGACGTTGCAGGTCAGGTCCCGATAGCGGTATATGCTGCGAAAGCTGGTGCCGCGTGATTGAAATCACGTAACAAAAGAGGTCGTCTTGCGTTTTGATCCTCAGATTGAGGCCTGATGCGTGGTATTTGAGGCCTGCCTTGGGGCTGCTGAGGGAGGGATCTCTGCTGGATAACAATGTTGGACCAGGATCCACAAGGCAAGAGTTTTGCCCGGTAAGCTCACCAACTATGTCCCGGTTTGCTCAAAGAATGAGGCTGCCTGCCGTTGCAGGCCTGCTGGCGGTTGTTTTGGCGGCCCCGCTCGCCATGGCGCCTTCGCATGCCGACGACGATACTCCGCCAGGCGGTTACCCCTCCTGGCAGGACGTGCAAAACGCCAAGCAAAGCGAGGCCGGTAAGGCTGCGGAGGTCACCAGGATCAACGAACTGTTGAGTGGGCTGCAGACGCAGGCTGAGGCACTGGGTGGCGCTGCCGTGACGTCCGCTGCCGAATACGCCGCGGCGGACGCAGCGCTCCAGGCTGCCAGCTCAAGGGTCGACGTCCTCACCGCACAGACTGAACGCGCCACGGCGGAACTCGGGCAGTACAAAAAGGAAATCGGTGCCCTGGCAGCCCAGTCGTACAAGACCGGCGGCACCAATATGGGATTCTTCGTAGCCCTCGACGCCGTCCAGACCAACAGCATCCAGGGTCTGAATATCGTCCAGATCGTCAGCGACAAGACCGCGGCCCTGGTGAACAAATCCGCGGCTGCCGAACGCGTCGCCAGCGCCCTCGCCGATCAGGAAAAGGCGGCGAGGATTGAACGCGAACGGCTGTCAGGGGAAGCCAAGAGCAAGCTCGACGCCGCCCAGGCGGCCCAGCAGGCCATGTCGCGGCAGGTTGCGGAGCAGCAGGAGCACAGCCAGGAACTGACCGCGCAGCTGGCATCCCTCAAGGGCACCACTGCCGCCGTCGAGGGGGAGTTCCGGCAGGGCCAGGCGGCTTTGGCTGCCTACGAGACCGCGCAGGCAGCTAAGCGCGCCGCAGCGCAGGAGCAGGCCCGCCAACAGGCCGAGGCGGCGGCCAAGGCCGCGGCCCTGGCCGCCGCCCAGAAGCCGGTAAACCCAGGGCCCGCCGCACCGGCCGCCCCAGCTGCACCGGCGCCGGCTCCTGTCCCAGGTCCGACGCCCAGCCCGCCGCCCGTCGTCGTCCCTTCCGTTCCTGGCGGTGCCGTCAACGACCCCGCCGGAGCCAAGAGTTACGCTTCGGGCCGGCTGTCCGCCTATGGCTGGGGCCAGGACCAGTTCCTGTGCCTGGCGCAGCTCTGGACCAAGGAATCCAACTGGCTGACCACGGCCACCAACCCCTACTCCGGCGCTTACGGGATCGCCCAGGCGCTGCCCGCTGGGAAGTACGCCAGCGCCGGTAGCGACTGGCTCACCAATTACCGGACGCAGGTCGAGTGGGGCCTCGGGTACATCCGGGACCGCTACACGTCTCCGTGCGGGGCCTGGAACCACTCCATCCAATACAACTGGTACTGACCCGGCCGGCGCGGACGCGAAGGCTAGGCGGAGTCCGGTGCAGGTTTCGCAAATTCGGCGGCGCTGACGAATTCAATGCCGACGAAGGCCTGGGTCGCCGTCGACCCAGGAGTCATGCCCCGGTGGAATGGTGTAGGAATCACCAGCGGCGATACTGGTCCGCCGCCCATCCATTGTTTCGACCGTGAGTGCCCCGGACACGCAATATCCGACGTGGTTCACCTGGCATGACGCTGGTCAGGCTGCATCAAGCCCGTGGTTCAAACGGATTACCAGGCGGCATCTGAAGCGCTTACGAGTGACAGCATGCTCCGTTGAGTGCCACTTGTCGAGTCCTGCGAAGGTGCCGCGGCGCTAGGCTTTTCCCATGGCTGACTTTGAGCGGTTCCGGATCCTGCTGGAGGAAGAGCGTACGCGAAAGCTTGCCCTGCTTCCGGCGCTGCGCGCCGACATTTCCTCAACCAATGCTGCACGCCAGGACTCCAACGTCGACGACGAGCACGACCCCGAGGGTGCCACCATCGCCTTCGAGCTGTCCCAGGCCTCGGCCTTGCTGCAACAGAGCAGCTCCGGCCTGGCCCAGGTGGAAGCTGCCCTGCAGCGACTGGCCGATGGCACCTACGGCGTGTGCGCGGTGTGTGGCGCGCCTATCGCCGAGGGCCGCCTGGAGGCCAGGCCCTGGACCCCCTATTGCCTGGAGCATGCCTCCACCGGGCGCCGCGGACGGTAGCCGTGAACCAGACAGTCCTGGATGCCGCGGACTTCATTGATGCCACCCTGCAGAACGAAGGCGCCTGGTACCGGGCGGACGAGGTGGAGTCCCGGATGGGCGGTGCCCTGGGCTCCTATGGTGCGTCGGTGGGGGCGGTCCGGGGAACCGTCCGCGACGCCGGACGGAAGTTCAAGGACCTGGGCCACGATGACGTGGTGGCCTTGGCCTCACTGCTCTGGGGCCAACCAGGTCCCGGCAGGAAGCCCGTCTATGAGCGTCGCCTCGCCGCTGTGGTGCTGCTGCAGTCCCGGGTGGCCATGCTGCGGCACACGGACCTGACCAGGCTCGAGGGCTTTATCAGATCCGCGCACAGCGGTGAGCTGGTAATCCCGCTGATCAACGACGTTGTAGTCCCGCTCCTGAAGGTGCTGGACGGACCTGGCCGGCAACGCGCCGACGTCGTGATCACCCGCTGGAGCCAGGACCCCGATGGCTGGATCCGCCACGCAGCATCCCTGACCGCAGGCGTAGCCTGAAACACCTGAGAGAAGGAGACGGAAATGAGCGATCCCTACGACCTGGAGCGTTTTGTCGAGGCCCAGGACCACGGCGGCACCTACAGCCGGGCCTTGGCCGAATTGCAGCTGGGCAGGAAGACGGGCCACTGGATGTGGTTCATCTTCCCGCAGATTGCCGGGCTCGGAAGCAGCCCCACGTCGGTCAGGTACGCCATCAATTCGCTGGAAGAAGCGCAGGCGTACTTGAAGCATGATGTCCTGGGCCCGCGCCTGCTGGAGTCCGCAGCCGCCATCGACACGCACGCCGGCCGCTCGGCCACGGACATCCTCGGCGGCATCGACGCCAGGAAGCTGCACTCTTCGATGACACTGTTCCTGCGTGCCGCGCCCGGGGAGACCATCTTCAAGACCGTGCTGGCCGACTTCTTCGACGGCCAACCGGACCCCGCCACGGACTCCCTTCTGGCGGCTGACAGGGACTGACCGGGCGGACGGACGCTCCCGACCTGCGGGTCAGTCCTTCCGCACCTCCACGAGTTCCACCTGCTGCACGAGGCCGCCGTCAACCACCGCAGTCATGTACGTGCAGACCGGCTGGCGCCGGCGGTCCGTAGGCGAGCCGGGATTGAGCAGGCGCAATCCGCGCGGGGTAGTGGTATCCCACGGTATGTGGCTGTGCCCGAACACCAGTACGTCGGCGTCCGGATAATGCGACTCCGCGCGTTCGCTACGCCCCCTGGCCGGGCCGGTCTCATGCACCATGGCAAACTGCACGCCTTCCAGTGTGACGGCCACCGTTTCCGAAAGCCGCCGGCGGAGTTCCGGCCCGTCGTTGTTGCCGTACACCCCTATGAGGCGCCGGCTTCGCCGCTCAAATTGGTCCAGCAGTTCCGCTGTTACCCAGTCTCCGGCATGGAGCACCACGTCGGCGCTTTCGACGGCGGCCCAGACCTGCGCGGGCAGGTCCCGGGCGCGGTGGGGAACATGGGTGTCGGAGACGAGTACGAGGCGCAGCGTCATGACTGAATCCTGCCACGTTGCCGGCGCCGGTGGGGTTCGTGGATCCTTTTGGCGGCCCTGACCGCCGGCCTCTGCTGGCCCCTGGATTCCATGCGGCACCCGGTGCAATAGTGGCGGGATGATCAACCAGCAACAACTCTGGGACGACGCCACCGCGCAGCAGTACGACACGCCGGGAGAGGGGATGTTCTCCCCAGACGTCCTGGGACCGACCGTCGACGTCCTGTCCAGGCTCGCGGGCGACGGTCCGGCCGTGGAGTTCGCCATTGGGACGGGTCGTGTCGCCATCCCCCTCTTCGAGGCGGGGATCCAGGTCAGCGGCATAGAACTTTCCCACGCGATGATCTCCCGTCTCAGGGAGAAGGTCGATGAGGAAAGTATTCCCGTCGTTCAAGGTGACATGACCGAGGCTGTCGCGGGCGAGAACTTTGCGCTGGCGTTCCTGGTGTTCAACACCATCGCGAACCTCCTGACCCAGGACGACCAGGTCCGGTGTTTCCAGAATGCCGCCCGTCATCTTGCACCTGGTGGGCGATTCGTCGTCGAGCTCTGGGTACCGCAACTGCGTTCCTTGCCGCCCGGACACGGCGGGACCGTTGAGGTGAGCGAGCCCGGCTACCTTCTGGTCGACACGTATGACGTGCTCAACCAGTTCGTCGTCTCACACCACGTGCGGTTCGGCCCGGAACTTGTCGATGGGCGTCAGGCACGCATCGGGCGGACACCCCACCGCTACATCTGGCCCAGCGAACTCGACCTGATGGCGCAGTTGGCAGGATTTAGGCTGGAATCCAGGTGGGCGGACTGGGACGGCAGCGAATTCACCGCGGATTCCCGCAGCCACGTCTCGGTGTACCGGCTCACCGAAACCTGAGGCCCGAAATACACCCTGTTACGGCCTGCTGTTGAGTCGTACTCTGGGGCTGGGAGGTGATTGCCATGGAGGCAGCTCAGGGTGACAGGATCATCGTCAGGGGAAGGACCGTCGGGTCGACCGACCGGCACGGTGTCATCCTTGAAGTCAAAGGACAGGAAGGCCATCCGCCTTACCTGGTCCGCTTTGACGACGGCCACGAGACCGTTATGTATCCCGGCGGGGACTTCGCCGTCGACAAGCCGCACGGGGAATAGGGCCGTCTGATTCTGCGTGCCGCCGGAAGGTACATGTCAGACTGGAGCCATGGATCATTCCGTGACCGCACCCCCGTCCGGCACCGACGCCCATAATCCGCACCTTCAGCAACCTCCTGCCAGGACGGGTCCCCGTGATCCCGGCGATGCCTGGGTGGAAGGGGACCGCGGGCGTTTCTGGGGCAGGTTCGGTGCAGCCGGGGTGCTCGCCTACGATCCGGACCGGGGCGTGCTCCTGCAGCACCGCGCCCAGTGGAGCCACAACGGCGGAACGTGGGGGCTTCCCGGCGGAGCGCTGCACCAGGGCGAGGATGCAGTTGCAGGCGCGCTGCGGGAGGCCCACGAAGAAGCCGCCGTGCCCGGGGAGAACGTCAGCGTCCTGTTCACGTCCGTGCTGGACGTCGGCTACTGGTCCTACACCACGGTGGTCCTGTTCGTCACGGATCCCTTTGAGCCCGTCATCAGCGACCCCGAAAGCATCGAACTGCTCTGGGTTCCGCTGGCCGAGGTCGACGCCAGGGAACTGCACCCAGGCTTCGCCGCCGCCTGGCCTGGGTTGCGGACGCGCATGCTCTCATTGACGGACGCCCGCCTTTAGGGGCACCCCCAGGCTACTTGGCCGTCAGGTGTCCTGGCCGTACTCCGCGGTAACCAGGATGGGCAGGTGATCGGACTTGCCGCGGGGCAGCGTCTCCACGCTTTCGATGTCCAGGCCCAGGGACGTGGCGAAGTCGAAGTGGCCCTTGAAGACCTTGTAACGGGTGTAGGTCCGCCGATCGCTGAGGGACAGCGCGTAGCCGGAGTCCTTCATGTGGGCATGAAGGTTCTTAGTGAAGAACGGGTAGTTGAAGTCACCCACCATCAGCGTCATGAGTCCGCTGCCCATGCTCAGCAGTTCAGCGTGGGCAGCATGGATCTGGTGCCGCCGCAGGGAGTTGGAGGCGGTGAGCGGAGCGGCGTGGAAGGAACCGATGACCAGTTCGTGCTGGGTTTCATTGTCCACCACACGGGTTCCGATGAGCCGTTCGTGGGCGGGCGCCAGCACGCGGTCGTGCATGGACTTCTTCAGCGCGAAAGACTGCGTGTTGACGGCCGTAAAGCGGCTCGCCCGGTAGTAGATGGCCAGCCCCAGCCGGTTGCCCTTGGTGGTGTCGGCCAGGTGCAGGGGGCCGAGGGTTTCGGGCAGGTCGGCGGAATCGACTTCCTGCAGGCACAGCGCATCGATCTCAAAGTTCCGGGCGAGGGCCAGGAGTTCTCCGCTCGCCTTGTGCTTCCGGAGGTTGTAGCTAATGACGCGCATCGGACACCTCTTCTCGAGGGTTGCTGACAGGACCAGTTCATGAGTCTACTTTGAACGCACTCTGCAGGTGCCAACATTTCGCCGCGTCCGGGCAAAGCGTCCTGAGCGAACCGATAGAGTTAGTGGCGATTCACCCAGAACCACGGGAAGGGCCAACGTTGACCAGAGATCTGCCCGAACTTGCCGACGGCAACTTCTACTACCAGGCGTTGGGCGGCGGCCGGTTCCGCTCCACTATCCACGCCCAAGGGGCCTGGAACGAGCACGAGCAGCATATGGCCCCGGCCTCCGGCCTGATGGCAGACAGCCTTGAGCGGCACCATCCCCGCGAGGACATGAGGATGGCCCGTCTCAGCTACGAGATCCTGGGGCTGATCCCCGGCGGCGAATTCCACATCGAGACCTCCACGCTCCGGCCGGGCAGGACCATCGAGCTGCTTCAGGCCGAGCTCATCGCCAACGGCCGGGTGGCCATCCGTGCCACCGCCTGGCGCCTGGTCACCAGCGACACAAGTGCTGTGGCCGCCGTCGAGGACTCCACCATTGCCACGCCGGATGAATGCAAGCCGTACGACGGCGCCAGCGTCTGGCCGGGTGGGTATATCCGGTCCCTGGAAATGCGCGTCGCAGAGGGGCACCGGCCCGGGGCCGGCACGGTCTGGCTTCGGACCGCCCACCCGCTGACCGACGCCGCCGACACCGGAGACCTCGCCCGGCTGATGGGCCTGGTGGACACGGCCAACGGGATCGCAGCACGCGTCCCGCCGGGAAAGGACAGCTACGCGTTTCCCAACCTTGACCTGCAGATCCACATGTACCGGCGTCCACAAGGTGAGTGGCTGGGGCTGGAGAACGCGGTGTCGTTCGGGACGGACGGAATTGGCCTCACCTCCACGGTTCTGCACGACATCTCCGGGCCGTTCGGCCGTGCCGAACAGATCCTGACGCTGCGCAAGACCTGAGGCGGGCCCCGGGTCCTTCCCGGCCGCCCGCTGGCCAGTTAGCCGGTTCCCTCGGCCTGGCTATAGGACCGGACAGCAGTGTCGATGGTCGGAAAGAAGTGATCCGCGGTAAACCTTGCCGACGCGCCGAACCGGACCAGCCGGTCCTTGATGGGCCCCTTCAGCTCGGCAAAGACCAAATCGATTCCGTCCTGCGCCAGTTCGTCATCGAGGTGGGCCAGTTCGTCCAGCGCCGTGGTGTCCAGGCCCGTAATGGGTTCGGCCGCCACAATGACACACTTCACGGGCCAGGGTGCAGCGTCCACGAGGCCGCGGATGTGGTCGGCAAAGACTTCGCCATTTGCAAAAAACAGCGGCGCGTCGAAGCGTGCGATGACCAGGCCCTTTATTCGCCTGCCTTCGGGATGCCGCTCGAGGTCGTGAAAGCCGGGCACATTCTCCAGGTTCGCCAGTTCGGTGCGGTAAGGATCCCAGGCGCGCTGGACGAAGGCGATCAGGGACAATCCAATGGCAACGACTATGCCCTCCAGGACGCCCACGAAGGCGACCCCGAGGAACGTGACGATCAGGAGGACGGACTCCATCCGGCTCATGCTGAAGAGCCGGATCAGTGCCTTCACATCAACCAGCGAAGCGGCAGCCACAATCACCACTGCGGCGAGCGTGGCCGTGGGCAGCAGGGCTGTGGCCCCCGGGGCGGCGATCATAAAAAGCAGCACCAGCAAGGCTGCCACCACACCGCTCAGCTGCGTTTTCGCGCCGGCGTCGATCACGATCGGAGTGCGCGACGAACTTCCGCACACGGGAAAGCCGCCCAGAAACCCGGTAGCCACGTTGGCGATGCCGAGGGCGCCCATTTCCTCATTGCCGTTGACCCTCGCCCCGCGGCGTCCAGCAAGGCTTTTTGACAACGTAGAGGTGTCCGCGAAGGCAATCAGAGCGATGCCGGCGGCCGGGCCTGCGAGCGCCAGGATGTCGTTTATGCCGATCCCACCGAGGGCGGGCGCGGGGAGGCCCGGAGGCAGGGCGCCGACCACCGGCAGCTGCCCGCTGAGCTGCAGCGCTGCGACGGCGGCGATGGAGCCGGCCACGGCAAGCAGGACGCTGGGAACGCGCCAGGGAAGAAACCGGCCCGCCACGATGACGGCGAGGCTCCCTGCGCCCACGGCAAGGGCAACAGGGTTGATTCCCTCCCGGCCGACGACGTCGGCCAGGGACATGAGGCGCGCCAGCAGGTTGTCCCCCTCAATTGAGATACCCAGCAACCGCGGAAGCTGGCTCACGATGACGGCGAGCGCGATGCCGTTGAGGTAGCCGATGCGGATTGGCCTGGACAGCAGTCCTGTCACGAACCCCAGTTTGAAAATCCGCCCGGCGATCAGGAACACTCCGATCAGGATGGCGAGCACACCGGCCATGGCAACGGCCTCATCAGGGTTGCGGCCGGCCAGCGGAAGGATTGCCGCCGCGATCATGGGTGCCAGTGCTGAGTCCGGGCCGACGATGACCACCCGTGAGGGCCCAAAGATGGCGTAGAAGATCATCGGCACCACAGAGGCATACAGGCCTGTCACGGCCGGCAGCCCGCTTGCCTCGGCATAGGCCATCCCGGCCGGAACGAGGGCCGCACTCAATGCCGCTCCGGCGACCAGGTCCGGTTTCAACCAGGAGCGCTGGTAGTTCCGTGCCACGTCGATGGCAGGAACCGCCTTGCTGATCCAGTTGCTGTGCATGGGAGCGGTAGTCAGTTCGTCCGGAACACGAGCCAGCCCACCAGCGTGGAGAGCCCGGTCAGCACGGCTCCCCAAAGCATGTCCACCACGATGAGCTGCAATGGCCAGGTTTTGAGGGTCGCAGCGTTGGTCAGGTCATAGGTGGCATAAGCGAAGGCGCCCAGCGCGGCGCCGTAGCCGACGGCGGTCAGCCAGCTGCCGCCGTCGAGCGCTGGCCGCAGCGCAAAGAAGACAATGCCTGCGATGTAAATGACATAGAAGGCCACGGCGTAACCTAGGTGTGGTTTGTCCGCCAGCAACTCGCCGATGTGGCTCCGGTAGAACGGGTTCATCAGCTTCAGCCACACGGCGTCAATAGCCGCAAACGCGGCGGCGACAACGAGGAATTGCAATATGACCATAAGGGAGCTTAGCAACATGCAGGATGCCGGAACCGGAGGGCCACACCTCACCGTGGTGCGGCAGGAACGGTCGCTGGGCGCGGCGGAGGATCTTGACCTTGCACTGGACCTGCTGGGCCAGGCAAAGACCGGCCGGATCGGCTCCACCCTCCGCCTGTACCGTCCCGCCCCCACGGTTGCGTTCGGCCAGCGGGACACCAGGCTTCCGGGTTTTGAGGCCGCCGCCCAGGCCTGCCGCAACCGCGGCTTCGAGCCCCTCGTGCGCAAGGCGGGCGGGCGGGCAGCGGCCTACCACCAAGGCACCCTGGTAGTGGACCATATCGAACCCCACGCTGATGCGATCGCCGGCTCCAAGACCCGGTTCGGGTTCTTCGGTGAACTGCTGGCGCAGGCCCTGCGGAGCGCGGGCGTGCAGGCAGCCGTGGGCGAAATCCCGGGGGAGTACTGCCCGGGGGAGTTCAGTGTCCACGGCACGGACCCGGCCGACCCGGCGCACCAGGTCAAGCTTGTAGGCACCGCCCAGCGTGTGGTGGCAGGCGGTTGGCTCTTCAGTTCCGTGATCGTTGTGGAGGACTCCGCTCCTATCCGCGGGGTGCTGACCGACAGTTACGCGGCGCTGGGCCTGGACTGGGACCCGGCAACCGCCGGCGCGGCCAACGATCTGGTGCCCGGGCTCGACGTCCAGGCCGTCGAGGATGCCCTGCTGTCCACCTATGCGGGCTACGCCTCCCTCCGGTTTGCCGATTTCAGCAGCTACGCCGGATTGGACAGCGGGACAGCGTAGCCCGCACGGCCGCCTGCCTCCCGGCTTGTCAGCGGCCCGGGGGCTGTCAGTGGCCCCGGGCGATCCACTCATCCAGGTGGGGAGCCTCGGCACCGATAGTGGTGCTGTCGCCGTGGCCCGTCCGCACCACCGTCTCCGGGGGGAGCGGCAGCAGCCACGACCGGATGGAGTCGATGATCGTGGGGAAGTCGCTGTAGGACCTGCCCGTGGCGCCGGGCCCACCCTGGAACAGCGTGTCACCGGTGAACACGGTGCCACCGGCGTCGGGCCCCTCCTGCAGGTGGAAGGATACGGATCCGGGCGAGTGCCCAGGCGTGTGGAGGGCCCTGAGCTTCGCCCCGCCTACCTCGAAGATGTCGCCGTGGCTGATGTCGCGGTCGGGATCCACCTCCGGGTAGACGCTCCGCCAGAGCATCCAGTCACCCTGGTGGAGATGGATGGGCGCCTGCACGAGGTCCCAGAAGTCGCCAACAGACCCGATGTGGTCATCATGGCCGTGCGTGAGCAGGATGGCCTTCAGCGTCCGTCCACCCACTGCAGCGGCGACGGCCTTGGCGTCGTGCGCAGGGTCGATGACGATGCACTCCTGGTCATCGCCCACAATCCAGACGTTGTTCTCCACGTCCCAGGTGCCGCCGTCGAGCGAAAACGTCCCGGACGTCACCAGACGGTCGATCCGAAGGCTCACAGCTCCACCACCGAACGCAGCACGGAACCGGAGTCCATCTTGTCGAAGGCTTCCTCCACCTGGTCGATGGTGATCCGTTCGGTGACGAAGGCGTCGAGGTCCAGCTTCCCCTGCCTGTAGAGGCTGATGAGCATCGGGAAGTCCCGCGACGGGAGACAATCGCCGTACCAGGACGACTTCAGCGACCCGCCCCGGCCGAAAAGGTCCAGCAGCGGGAGTTCCAGCCTCATCTCTGGCGTAGGGACGCCAACCAGCACCACAGTTCCGGCGAGGTCGCGGGCGTAGAACGCCTGTTTGTAGGTTTCGGGACGTCCGACGGCGTCAATCACCACGTCTGCGCCGAAGCCCCCGGTGAGCTCGCGGATCTTTTCCACCGGATCGGTGTCCGAAGAATCAACGGTGTGGGTGGCGCCGAGTTCCCGGGCCCGCTCCAGCTACTTCGCGTCAATGTCGACGGCAATGATCGTGCTGGCGCCGGCGAGTGCGGCGCCGGCGATGGCGGCCACACCCACGCCGCCGCAGCCGATGACGGCCACTGAGTCGCCGCGTTTGACGCCGCCGGTGTTGATGGCGGCGCCAATCCCAGCCATGACGCCGCAACCGAGCAGTCCGACGGCGGCAGCGTCGGCGTCGGGGTCCACCTTGGTGCACTGCCCGGCGGCCACCAGGGTCTTTTCGGTGAAGGCGCCAATGCCCAGGGCAGCGGACAGTTCAGTGCCGTCCTCCAGGGTCATTTTCTGGGTCGCGTTGTGCGTGTTGAAGCAGTACTGCGCCTCGCCGCGGTTGCACGCGCGGCAGTTGCCGCAGACGGCGCGCCAGTTCAGCACCACGCGATCGCCGGCGGCCACGTCCGTGACGTCCGGGCCCACTGCTGAGACAATTCCGGTGGCCTCGTGGCCCAGCAGGAAGGGGAAGTCGTCGCTGATGCCGCCGAGCTTGTAGTGCAGGTCAGTGTGGCAGACGCCGGAAGTGATGATGTCCACCAGGGCCTCACCGGGTCCGGGATCCGGGACCAGGATGGTTTCCAGCGTGACCGGGGCCCCCTTGGAACGGGCTACGACACCTTTGACTTTATGGACCATGGAAGGCTCCCTAATGCAGATAGACAGAACGGGACCAACAGTGAATGTTGGTCCCGTTCTGTCTATCACGCCAGGTTCGGGGGTGTCCGGTCCGGCACTAGGCAGCCAGGCGGCTCTTGACCTCAGCGGCTGAGGGGTTGGTGGCAGCAGTGCCGTCCGGGAAAAGCACGGTGGGGACGGTCCGGTTGCCGCCGTTGAGCTGCTCCACAAGTTCGGCCGTGCCATCAACTTCCTCGATGTTGATTTCCGTGTAGCCGATGCCCTGCGCGTCCAGCTGCTTCTTGAGCCGGTTGCAGTAGCCGCACCAGGTGGTGGAAAACATGGTGATGGTGCCGTTCTCGGGGGTAAAGTCCACGGAGCTCTCCTAAATCAGTAAGGGGGTTCGTTCCCATCAACGGTAACCCGCGGCCCACTATTCCCCGGAGCCGATGGCCCCGGATGACAGTGAATAGCAGTAATGGCATGCTGGTGCCATGTGTGGACGCTATGTGATGGCACGTGCCGTGGGGGACCTGCTGGCTGAATTCGATGCCCAGCTCGAGGAGGACGTCGAGTTGCCGCCGTCGTGGAATGTGGCACCAACCGATGACGTTCCCATAGTCCTGGAGCGCCTGATTGACGACTCCACCGTCCGCCAGTTGCACGTGGCCCGCTGGGGCCTGGTGCCGTCCTGGGCCAAAGACCCCGGCATCGGGTCCAAAATGATCAATGCCCGCTCCGAAACGGTCCTGGAGAAGCCCGCGTTCCGCAAAGCCGTCCAGTCACGCCGCTGCGCTGTCCCGGCGGATGGCTACTACGAGTGGAAACAAGGCACAGGTAAGGCGAAGCAGCCCTACTACGTGCACCCGGGCGAAGGCAGCGGGCTGGTGTTCGCCGGCCTGTACGAATGGTGGAAGGATCCGTCCAAGGCCGAGGGCGAGCCGGGGCGGTGGCTGCTCTCCACCTCCATCCTGACCGCTGACACACCGCCGCCGGGATCGGAGTCAACTGTCTTCGGCAAGCTCACCGCCCTGCACGACCGGGTGCCGCTGCCCATGGACCGGGCCACCATGGAGTCGTGGATCGACCCGCAGATTGACGATGCAGCCTTCCTGGTGGACCTGGTCCGCGCCCATGTGAAGGATGTGGCAGGGGACTGGCGCGTGGATTCCGTTGGCCGGGAAGTGGGAAACGTCCGCAACAATTCCCCGGAACTCATCCGTCCCGTCGAGGCGCTTTTCTAAGCCAAGCCGTTCGTTCGTTGACCCCTCCCCTGACCCGGGGCGGCGGGGGTTCCTGACTCCTAGACGGTGACCTGGCCGGCGTCGTCCACTGCCCACGTGGGGTTGTAGGCAATTTCCCAGCGGAAGCCGTCCGGGTCCGCGAAGTAGCCGCTGTACCCGCCCCACGGCTGAGTGACCGGCTCCGCAACGATCCTCGCCCCGGCAGCAGCGGCTTCGGCCATGACCCGGTCCACTTCCTCCGTGCTGGCCAGGTTGTGGCTGAGCGTGATGCAGGGGACCGGCCCTGGCGCATCAACTCCGGCCTCGGCCTGCATTTGGCCGGCGTTCCACAGGGAGAGGATGAGTCCGTGGTTGACCTGGATGAATAACACGTCATCAGGGAATTCCTTGTGCACGGGCCAGCCAAGGCCTTCGGCATAGAAGCGGCGGGAGGCGGCTACGCTGCGCACACCTAGTGAGATGAAGTCGACTCTGGGCTGCATGCTTCGATACTGTCAGAAGATGGCGACAATTCAAGGAAACGATAGGGACGCGCTGGCCGACAAGGAACAGCTCGCCGCCGTGCGGATTGCAGTCGACGAGGTGGATGACCAGATCGTCACCCTCATTGCCCGGCGCGAACGGCTGATCAGGATTGCCGGAACCCTCAAGGGGGACGACGCCGAAGTCCGGGCCCCTGGCCGGGTGGAGCGGATCATCGAACACGTCCGGTCCGCCGCGGAAAAGAAGGACATCGATCCGGACATCGTGGAGTCAACGTACCGGGCCATGATCTCGGGATTCATCGAACTCGAGCTGAAGGTCCACAAAGAAAACAGCTGACACTGTCCCCAGCAGTCCCGAGCTGTTCCCAGTAATTCCAAGGCGCCCTGCCACCGGATTTGTTCCGGCAGGGCGCCTGCTCTTTTTCCCGGGTTAGAGTGATTCCTCGACGGCGATGCCGGACTGGAATTCCCGGCCATCGGCCTCACTGAACGCCGACATGATGTGTCCCTTGCCCAGCCCGTGGATAGCATCCATAGGGAAGACTCCGGTAATGGTGCTGCCCGAATGCGTGACTCCGCTGAGGTCGTAGTTCTCCTCGGTTCCCTGTTCATGGCTGAACGAGTAGAAGGCGATCGCCTCCCCGTTCATGAATTCAATGCCCAGCCGTCTTTGCGACGAGTAGTCAGGGCTGGCAGCCATAAGCCCCACCACGTACGCACCCGAGCCCGGGATGTTGCCTTCAATATCAAAAGTGGCCAGGAGCGTGGAGTCCTGGGCTTTGATGCTTACCTGCTTCAGGAGTGCGTCATTGGTGCTCATGCCACCATCCTGCTACCTGCCGTCCCGTCCGTCCACCCCTGTCTAGGTTTTGCCGGGGCACCGGCGTAGACTGGATTTATTCGAATATGTATTCGAACAGCCGTGTTCGAAACCCCGGGATGACCCGTCCCCGGGGCAACGGTTCATTCAGTTCCGGGAGGCGCCCATGGGCATGTTCAGCGAATCAGTTGACGTCCTTTGCAGCGCATCCGGACAGCCGGTGTCCCTCCAGTGGGCAGGGCGGCACTACATAGTCTGCGCCGAACCTGTCCGGTGGTTCGAACGCAGGCAGTGGTGGGCCGAGGAAAGCCGCGCACCCCTGGGAAGCGGGCCAGGGCTGGTGGACCACGAAATCTGGCGGGTCCAGGTGCGGGCAGAACCAGCTGAAACCGGCCACCTGAAGCAAGAAACCCTCACCCTGGACCTGAGCCGCCACCTCGGAAGCGGCCGCTGGCGGCTGCTCCGGATCCATGACGCAATCCACCCCAGAACAGCATGACCTTCACACACCTCCACGTTTCCACAGCCTTCAGCGCCCACTACGGGGTGTCCTGGCCGGACGAACTCGCCCAGGTTGCTGCCTCCGACGCCGCCACAGCGCTCGCCTGCACTGACCGGGACGGCCTGTACGGCACCGTCAAACACCTCAAGGCCTGCATGGCAGCAGGGATTGACCCCATCGTGGGTGTTGACCTTGCGGTGTTCGACGACGACGGCGACCACCGAACCCAGCTCGCCGGACGGGTGGTGGTCCTCGCCCGCGGCCACAACAGCGGTGCGGGCTATCGTGCGCTGTGCCGGCTCGTGTCCGACGCCCATGCCCGGACCTCCGGCAAAGCCGGGGGAGCAGTGCCGGTAGCCGTCACCCGCGCGGAACTTGCCTCCCGGACGCTTGACCCGAAAACCCTGAAGCCGGTCCTGACTGTCCTGATCGGCCCGGATTCCGACGTCGGACGTGCCATGGGCGGGCGGCGGTACCTGCGTCCCCGCACCCTCTTCAAACGCTGGCTTGATGCCATGCCCCGAGGAACCATAGTCGCCGAAGTGGTTTCCCAGCTGAGCTCGCCTGGCTCACCACTGAGCACAGCCCACGCAGTGCGGATGCTCAAACTCGCGGAGGAGCACCAGGTCCCGGCCGTGCTCACCAATGCCGTCCGGTACTGCGCCGAGGACGGCGCCGCAACGGCTGACGTCCTGGACTCGGCCCGCACACTGAAGTCACTGCCTGAACTGGCCGCAGAACCCCTCCTTCAGCCCAACGGGCAAGCCTGGCTGAAGTCGTCCGTCCAAATGCTCCAGCTGGGCAAGGAAATCATCGGCGCCGCAGGATACGGTGCGGCGGACCTCAAACAGCTCATGGCGCAGACAGAAGCGCTCGCCGACCTCTGCCGGATTGACCCCGTAACAGACATGGGCTGGAAGCAGCCCGTAGTCCCTGAAGCCTCGGTCATCGGTATCAGCCAGGACCCGCACCTTGAGCTGGTCCAGCGCTGCGAGGCCGGTATCGGCAAGAGGTTTCCCGGCGTATCCGGTACCGCCGAAAAGGAAATGCGCTCGCGGCTGGAGCACGAACTGGGGATCATCCGGAACCTTGGGTTCTCCTCCTACTTCCTGACTGTTGCTGAGGTTTCCCGGATGATCATTGACATGGGAGTCCGCGCCGCAGCCCGGGGTTCAGGAGCTTCCAGCCTGGTCAACTACCTCATCGACGTCAGCCAAGTGAACCCCCTGCAGCATGACCTGATCTTCGAACGGTTCCTGTCCCAAGACCGGGCCACCTTGCCGGACATCGACATCGATGTTGAAAGCGCTGAGCGGCACAACGTATACCGGAGGATCTTTGACCGCTTCGGTGCCGAGCGCGTCACGCTGATGAGCATGCAGAACGGCTACCGTGCCCGCGGCGCTGTCCGGGATGCCGGCATGGCCCTGGGCATGGACGAGGGCGATGTGGGGGAGATCGCCAAGCAGCTGTGGCGTTTTTCGGCCCGCAAGTTCCGCGAAGCGCTGGTGGAGAAACCTGAACTGCGCGAGTTCGCCGGCAGGGTGGAGCAACGGGAGTTCGCCGAAAACCAGCAGCTTGACCTGCTGGTGGACCTCACGGAACGGCTGGACCGGCTTCCCAGGCATATTTCCATGCACCCGTGCGGGGTGATTCTTGGTGACGCCACGCTCCTGGACCGTACCCCCGTGCAGCCCAGCGGACTGGGATTGCCCATGAGCCAGTTCGACAAACATGACATGGACCCCATGGGGATGCTCAAGCTGGACGTTTTGGGGGTCAGGATGCAAAGTGCCATGGCCTTCGCTGTCCGTGAGGTCATCCGGCTTCATCCCTCCAAAGCCGAAGTGGTTGCTGCGGGGGCACACCCAACGGGTCCGGAGGGAACTGGCCCGGACTATATCGCCCACAATGGCCTTATCAACCTCAACGCCGTGCCACTGGACGACGAACCAACCTATGAACTGATCCGCAGCACCCACACCCTGGGATGCTTCCAGATCGAGTCGCCGGGGCAGCGGGAGCTCATTGGCAAGATGGCGCCGCGCGAATTTAACGACCTCATCATCGACATTTCGTTGTTCCGCCCGGGACCCATGAAATCGGACATGGTGCGCCCGTTCCTCGAACACCGCCACGGTTTTGCACCGGAGGTGTACCCCCACCCGGACCTGAAACCGGTTCTGCAGGAAACCCATGGCGTCACCGTCTTCCACGAACAGATCCTGAAGACCTTCGACGTCATGACGAGGTGCGGACTTGCCCGGGCGGACGAATTCCGGCGGGCCCTGGGCAACGAGGCACTCGAACCGAAGGTGGAGGAATTCTTCCGGAAGGAAGCCCGGGCAAAAGGCTATTCACCGGATGTCGTGGACAAGGTGTGGGGCACTTTGAAGGCCTTTGGAAGCTTCGGCTTCTGCAAGGCGCATGGAGCAGCCTTTGCCGTACCCACTTACCAGTCCGCCTGGCTGAAGGCGCACCATCCGGAGGCTTTCCTCGCCGGGCTGTGGGAGCACGATCCCGGGATGTATCCCAAGCGGCTCCTGGTGGCCGAAGCCCGCAGGCTGGGCATCCCCATCCTGCCTCTTGACATCAACCGGAGCCAGGCCGAATACCGGGTGGAACGCGTGGGGCAGGGGCAGGACCGCGGCAAACTTGGCATCAGGCTGAGCCTGAAGGGCATTTACGGGCTCTCCGGGGCCGAGCTCAAACGTATCGTGGCAGGGCAGCCGTATGACTCGCTGGCTGACCTGCGGGCGCGGTCCCGGCTGAGCAAACCCAGCATCAAGAGGCTGGCGCAGCTTGGTGCCTTTGATTCCCTGCACCGTGAATCTGGTGGCGCGGCCAACCGTGCAGACCTCGTCCAGCACCTGCAAAGAATGCAGTCAGCGGGAAGTGCACGGAAGGGCATCGAAGTTATTGAGGGACAACTGTCCTTGCCACTGGGTGACGTGGAACTTCGAAACGTCAAGCCCGGCCTTCCTGCGCCAACACTCGTGGATAACGTCCGGGCTGAGCTGGATCTGATGGCCATTGATGCCAGCGGGCACCTGATGGACAGCCACCGTCCCATGCTGGACAGGCTCGGCGTCACCACCTCGGACAAGCTCCTGGGCCTGCGCAACGGCACTGAAGTGCTGGTTGCGGGGGTGCGCATCGCCACTCAGACCCCGCCCATGCGTGGTGGGCGCCGCGTGGTTTTCATCAGTATCGACGACGGCACCGGCTGCATCGACTCGGTCTTCTTCCACGAAGCGCAGGAACAGGCAGGACTGCTGCTGTTCGGCACCAGGCTGCTGCTTATCCGCGGCACCACCAGGCGGACAGGGCCCCGGGGAATCAGCCTCAGCGCCAACATGGCCTGGGACCTGAGCCGGGTGGAGACCCTCCCGTTCCCGGCCTCCAGCCCCGAGGCAACCGATGTACCCCATCCCCTGGACGGAATCAACCGCAACCTGGCCATCACCGGGATGGGTGGCTGAGCCGCTCCACCCCAGCCAAACGAGGCCCCCGGGGACTGCGGGTCCCGTTGGTCGGCCCCTTGGGAAACCGATAGCATTGACGATGGCTGGCTGTGGTCCCCGTACGCCACAAGCTATGAAGCCTTAACTTTGAATAGGAGACACCCGTGTCAGATGCCCAGCAGATCACCCTCATCGTCGATGGCGAAGAGACCAAGGTGACTACCGGGACAACCGGTGCGGAACTCTTCTTTGAGCGCCGCGACGTTGTTGTAGCCCGCGTCAACGGCGAGCTGAAGGACCTGGACCAGGAGCTGCCCGAAGGCGCCGACATCGAGGGCGTTACCATCGATTCCCCTGACGGCCTGAACGTCCTGCGCCATTCCACCGCCCATGTCATGGCCCAGGCCGTGCAGCAGCTGCGCCCTGAAGCCAAACTGGGTATCGGTCCCTACATCACCGACGGCTTCTACTTCGACTTCGACGTCGCAGAACCGTTCACCCCCGAGGACCTCAAGACCCTCGAAAAGATGATGCTCAAGATCATCAACCAAAACCAGAAGTTCGTCCGCCGCGTGGTCTCCGAGGACGAGGCCCGCGAATCAATGAAGAATGAGCCCTACAAGCTCGAACTTCTGGGCAAGAAGAACCAGGCTGCCGAGGCGGGCGAGGGCGTCAACGTCGAGGTTGGCGCCGGCGACATCACCATCTACGACAACGTCGAGCGCAAAGAGGGAACCACTGTCTGGTGCGACCTCTGCCGCGGCCCGCACCTGCCCAACACCAAGCTCATCTCCAACGCCTTCGCGCTCACCCGGTCCTCCTCCGCGTACTGGCTGGGCAACCAGAAGAACCAGCAGCTGCAGCGCATCTACGGCACCGCCTGGCCCACCAAGGACGCGCTGAAGGCCTACCAGGAGCGCATCGCGGAGGCAGAGCGGCGTGACCACCGCAAGCTCGGCGTCGAACTTGACCTCTTCTCCTTCCCGGACGAGCTGGGCTCCGGCCTGCCGGTGTTCCACCCCAAGGGCGGCATCATCCGCAAGGAGATGGAGGACTACTCGCGGCAGCGCCACGTCGACGCCGGTTACGAGTTCGTCTACACCCCGCACATCACCAAGGGCCATCTGTACGAAGTCTCGGGCCACCTGGACTGGTACAAGGAGGGCATGTTCCCGGCCATGCGCGTGGATGAGGAACTCAACGCTGACGGTACTATCCGCAAGCCTGCCCAGGACTACTACCTGAAGCCGATGAACTGCCCTATGCACAACCTGATCTTCCGCTCCCGTGGACGTTCCTACCGCGAATTGCCGCTGCGGCTCTTCGAATTCGGTTCCGTGTACCGCTACGAAAAGTCCGGCGTGGTGCACGGCCTGACCCGCGTCCGGGGCATGACCCAGGACGACGCCCACATCTACTGCACCCGCGAGCAAATGAAGGACGAACTCACCAAGACCCTGACGTTCGTGCTGGACCTGCTCAAGGATTACGGCCTGAACGACTTCTACCTGGAGCTCTCCACCAAGGACCCGGAGAAGTACGTCGGTGAGGACGCAGCCTGGGAGGAAGCCACCCGGACCCTCGCCGAAGTGGCAGAGGAATCCGGCCTGGAGTTGGTAGCGGATCCCGGCGGAGCAGCCTTCTACGGACCGAAGATTTCCGTCCAGGCCAAGGACGCGTTGGGCCGTACGTGGCAGATGTCCACTATCCAGCTGGACTTCAACCTGCCCGAACGCTTCGAGCTGGAATTCCAGGCAGCCGACGGCACCCGCCAGCGTCCGGTGATGATCCACCGTGCGCTGTTCGGTTCCATCGAACGGTTTATGGGTGTCCTCACCGAGCACTACGCCGGCGCGTTCCCCGCGTGGCTTTCCCCTGTCCAGGTAGTGGGCATCCCGGTAGCCGAAACGTTCAACGAATACATGTTTGACGTCGTTGACCAGCTCAAGGCGGTCGGCATCCGCGCCGAGGTGGATACGTCGTCGGACCGGTTCCCGAAGAAGATCCGCACTGCCAGCAAGGACAAGATCCCGTTCGTCCTGATCGCCGGGGGCGACGACGCCGAGGCAGGCGCAGTGTCCTTCCGCTTCCGTGACGGAAGCCAGGACAACGGTGTGCCGGTGGCCGAGGCCGTCAAGCGGATCACAGAAGCCGTCCGTAACCGGACCAGCTAGCGGAAACGGATAAGAATACGGTGCAGGAGAACACAGGCGCAGGGCATCCAGGCGATTCCGGCGTGACCGACGACTTTGACCTCGCCGGTGTCCCGGATGCCTTCCAGCGCCTGTGGACTCCGCACCGGATGGCGTACATCAAGGGCGGCCAGCACCAGTTCAAGAATGAAAATGACTGCCCGTTCTGCGTGGGCCCCGGCCGGAGCGATGAGGAAGCCCTCATCGTCTACCGGGGGAAGACCTGCTATGTGGTGCTGAACCTGTTCCCGTACAACCCCGGCCACCTCCTGGTTTGCCCCTACCGGCATGTGCCGGACTACACAGACCTCACGTTGGAGGAGACCGCCGAGTTCGCCGAGCTGACGCAGACCGCGATGAAAGTGCTGCGAAAGGTGTCGAACCCTGGCGGCTTCAACCTGGGCATGAACCAAGGTGTCGTGGGCGGCGCAGGGATCGCGGCGCACCTGCACCAGCACATCGTTCCCCGGTGGGGAGGGGACGGTAATTTCTTCCCGATCATCGCCCAGACTAAAGCCATCACCCAAACCCTCGATGAGGTGCGCCGGCAGGTGGCCGAGGCCTGGCCCGGGGAGACGGATGCTGAATAGGCACGCGCGCGGTTTCTTCACCGCGCTGTTTACACCGCTTGCCCGCTGGCTCCTGAAAATTGGTGTTTCCCCCGACGCCGTCACGGTGGTAGGTACGGTTGGCGTGGTGTCCGGCGCCCTGGTTTTCTACCCGCTCGGCCAGCTGTGGTGGGGAACGCTGTTCATTACAGCCTTTATCTTCTCCGATGTGCTGGACGGCATCATGGCCAGGATGCGGGACACCGGCGGGCGGTGGGGGAATTTCCTGGACTCCACGCTTGACAGGATCGCCGACGGTGCACTGTTTGCAGGCCTCGCCATCTGGTTCTTCACCGGTGGCGCGGACCTGGTGATCGGTATTGGAGCGATGGTCTGCCTTGTCCTGGGGATGGTGGTCTCCTACGCGCGTGCCAAGGCCGAATCATTGGGCTTTACCGCAAACGTGGGGATCGCCGAACGGGCCGAACGGCTTGTTTCGGTACTGGTCGTTACAGGATTCACCGGTCTGGGCCTGCCTCTTATTGTCCTGCAGGCAACCCTCGCAGTGCTTGCCGTTGCCAGCCTCGTTACGGTGATCCAACGCATCGTTTCGGTCCGGCGCCAATCCCTGGCCGGAGCGGCAACAACGGATGAAGCCTGATTAAGCCCGCCGCCCGCAGTGGGACTAGTATTAGGACTGCCCGGTCAATGGATCCGGCAATCCGGTGCGTGTTCATTTCGGCTTTGTGCCGCCCTCACGCCCGGCGAAGGTCATCTATCTACCCATAGGGGTTTTTGTGTCTACACCTGATGTAAGCAGCGAAGCCGGTTCGTCCGCGAACAGCGTCACGGGCAGCAGCCGTGTGAAGCGCGGCATGGCTGAGATGCTCAAGGGCGGCGTCATCATGGACGTCGTCAACGTCGAACAGGCCCGCATCGCCGAAGACGCCGGTGCCGTGGCAGTGATGGCGCTGGAACGCGTTCCGGCCGATATCCGTGCCCAGGGCGGCGTGTCCCGCATGTCCGATCCCGACATGATCGACAAGATCATCGACGCCGTGTCCGTGCCGGTCATGGCCAAGGCCCGGATCGGCCACTTCGTCGAAGCCCAGATCCTGCAGTCCCTCGGAGTGGACTACATTGACGAGTCCGAGGTCCTGACCCCGGCCGACTACATCAACCACATCGACAAGTGGAACTTCACCGTTCCCTTCGTCTGTGGCGCCACGAACCTGGGTGAGGCGCTGCGCCGCATCAACGAGGGCGCGGCAATGATCCGGTCCAAGGGCGAGGCCGGCACCGGAGATGTCTCCAACGCCACCGGGCACATGCGCCAGATCCGCGCCGAAATCCTCAAGCTCGCGGCCCTGCCCGAGGACGAGCTCTACGTCGCGGCCAAGGAACTGCAGGCCCCGTACGAACTCGTCAAGGAAATCGCGACCACCGGCAAGCTTCCCGTGGTGCTCTTCACCGCCGGCGGCATCGCCACCCCGGCGGACGCGGCGATGATGATGCAGCTCGGCGCCGACGGCGTGTTCGTCGGCTCCGGCATCTTCAAGTCCGGCAACCCGGCCCAGCGCGCCGCCGCCGTCGTGAAGGCCACCACCTTCTTCGATGACCCCGACGTCATCGCCAAGGCCTCCCGCGGCCTCGGCGAAGCCATGGTGGGCATCAACGTGGACGAGATCCCGCAGCCCCACCGCCTCGCAGAGCGCGGCTGGTAACAGCTCCAAAGCAGTACGACGGCGGGTGGTCACCTTTTCCAAGGTGGCCACCCGCCGTCGTCCGTTGGCTCCTTCAGCTGCCTGTGGATTCCATGGATGGAACGGAGGGGGCAATGTTGCGGTTGCTTCTGAACAAGTTGTCGGGATCATACTTCGTCTTCACCTGGACCAAGCGTTCATAGTTGGTGCCATAGGCTGCCCGGACCTGCTGTTGTCCCTCGTCCGCCGTCTGGAAGTTGATGTAACTGCGGCCTGCGGTGAATGGACGTTGCCGCTCCCACGACTCGCGGATCCACGCCCGGTACGAGTCCGCGGCCGGATCGCCGGGATCCCACATGCCATTGGATCCAATGACGTACCGGGCGTTTCGGTTGCCCACTGCACCGTCATCTTCGGCGTGCTCATTGATGGCGCCGGCGAGGTGAAGGACACCGAGCTCCGCCCCCTCTATGGGGCAGCCATCGAAAAGCTCGCGGATGGTGGAGAGCAGATCGTCGCTCAGCTCGTCGGCGTACTCCGTCTTCCAGTAGTAATGGAGGCCCTTCGGCTCACTGTCGTCCAGATAGGACTGGACCTGTGCGTACGGCTGCTCCGACAGGAGATCCACAGCGGGGTCACCAATTTCGCGGATGGACGCCATAACTTCCGGGACGTTTCGGAGTTCGCCGCTGTAGCAAACTGCCATGGCGCAGATCTTCTTGCCTTGCCACTGTTCAGGAATGAAAGGTTCCGCCGGGGCAGTCATGAGGATCAGCCACACGGCAAGCTCGCGGGGCGCGCGGTGTGTGAGCGTCCGATACCGCCGGAGGATTTCGTCCGTGCGCTCGAATGGCCAGGCAATGAGACCGCCGTAGACGGTCGGCCCCACCTCGTGCAGCCGAAAGGTGAAGCGCGTGACCACGCCAAGATTGGCCCCCGCCCCGCGGACACCCCAGAACAGATCCGGGTTCTCGTGACGGCTGGCGGTGCGGACCAACCCGTCGGCCGTAACAATCTCAACCTCCTCAAGGTTGTCCACGGTCCACCCGAACCTGCGGCTCAGATAGCCGAGCCCACCCCCGAGAGTCAGGCCCGCCACGCCCACTTCGGAGATGAATCCGAGGACAGTGGCCAATCCGTGTTCCTGCGTGGCTCGGTCGACGTCCTGCAGCAGACAGCCCGGGCCAACCTGGGCCAGCCTGGCCACCGGATCCACCTCGACTGAGTTAATCCTCGACATATCCAACATGAGGCCGCCGTCGGCGATTGCGGTACCGGCGATGTTGTGGCCGCCGCCCTTGGTGCTGATCTGCAGCCTGTGTTCCGCGGCGAACATGACAACGGCCGAGGCCTCCCGCGCCGATGTCGGCTGGACCACCAGTGCCGGTTTCTTCGTCACCAGACCGTTCCAGAGCAGGACGGCCGAACCCCAGCCGGAGTCGCCTGGGCGTAACAGTGGCTCGGCCACCAGGGATTCGAGTGTCTCAAGATCCACGGACGTCAGGATCACCGGGAAGCCATCGAGCCCACCTACTTCCATATCGGTGATGCGCCGGCCCGCCTCGGCAGCATTTCGCGATTCCCTTTTCATCACGGCACCTCCATTGGCCTTTCAGACTCCATAATGAGGATGCTATGTTCCGCAGCCTGCCGCCGCATCGGCAGGGTTGCCGGTGATGGGAAGATGGGTAATTCTGCCCAGTCTGGGTCAGGTTCGGTTGATAAGCCCGTGCTCGTAGGCATAGGCGGTAGCGGCGGTACGTGACGTCAGATCCAACTTCGTGAAGATGTTACTGGCGTGATGGGCAACCGTCTTTTCGCTGAGAAACAGTTCAACTGCAATCTCCCGGTTTGACCTTCCACTGGCAATCAGGAGCAGCACCTGGGTCTCCCTGACAGTCAGCGGGTTCGCCCTAACGGCCTGTTGCCGGTTCGAATATATGGCTATGTTCGCTGCATCCGGCCCAGCGCCAAGATGGAGGAAAGCCCATCTGGCGGCATCAAACTCCAGCTCGGCCGAGTGCGCGTCGCCCAGCCCGCGATAGGCCCGCCCCATAAGCACCCTGGTGCGTGCAGACTCATAGGGCGCGTCGAGCTGCTGCCATGCTGACCATGCCTGACGTGCCACTCCCAAAGCCGCCGCGTATTCTTGCTCCGCGAGAAGTAGGGCTCCCTCCCACTGGGCAGTCTCCGCATTTAGCCACAGACTGCCCAAGGCCCCGGCCCTCGCCCGCAGTTCTTCGGCGGCGGCCCGAGCGCCGGAGAGGTCAGCCGACACCAGCATGATCTCAATGGCAGCACCGAGGAGCCGGGAACGCTCCGGCGGAGACGCTGTTTCCGCAAGGGACCGGCGGATCGCGGCCACGGCCGCCTCTGTCCGGCCTTGCGCAAGCAGCAACAGCGCGACACCGGGCTGCGGATCCCTTACCCAGCGGCTGGCCTGCAGATATGTGTCCCTGGCTTCGGTGAACCGGCCTCTCAGACGATGCAGCTCGGCAAGCTGGTATAGCGCAGCACCGATTCCCGGCCGGGTAAGCGGTCCGGCGAGCCGGCGGTAGGCATCCTGTGCAGCATCGAATGCATCGGGCCACGCTCCCTGAAATTGCATGATCCGTGCCCTGTGGATCTGGCAATTGCCTTGATAGGGGACCAGGTCCGGCTGGGCGGCGCACCACCGGGTGAATGCGGCCGTCCACTGCTGTGCCCGAGGCAGGTCGAAGGCGTCCATGCACGCTTCGATGACCGCGCAATACACAATCCCGGCGGTGACCGGGGAAAGTTCACTGGCGGTCACGCTCACAAAGACTTCGTCCAACAGTGGCATTGCCTGCCGTGTATCACCCGTTGCGATCAGCGATTCGCTAAGGCCCGTCCTTGCGAGGGCTGCAAGGTCCTGGTGTCCGAAGCGGTGGCTGATTTCCAGCGCGGTCGCGAAACTTGCGGTAGCTGTCGCGGCATCGCCCTGGGCGGCGCTTTCAAGGCCGGCCGGCACAAGTAGCAGTCCCTGCTCCACACAGTCCAGGTCGTCAGGAAGGGCACGCCGTGCCCGTTGCAGCCACGCATTCGCCAACGTTTCTTCGCCGCTGAGGATAAAGTGCAGGGCAAGCCAGATAGCGTTTCGCGCCGCCCCCGAACTGTCCGTGTGTGCCAGGCGTGCCCGATACTCACGGGCCAGTAGCCTTGATCCTTCGTCGTCGTGGCCGACGAGGTAGGCCGCATTGGCCACAAGCTCAAGATCGTCAGGTTCGAGCAACGACTGGCGGTCAGCATCCGTCAGGAGGGCGTGTGCAGTCGCCCATTCCTGTCGCCTGAAAGCCTCCCGGCCCAGACGGAGAGGGTCTGCCGCCATTGCTTCTCCACTGCCGTTGTTCGGTGCGGACGGCGCCGATACGTGAAGCTTATCGCTTCGGCGTTGACTCCGGCAGGCAGCCAACGACGCCGGAGAGTTACCCGCCGTCGTTCTTCCAACGATTGCTCCGTAAGGGCCCTTATGAACCTCCAAAAGGGCCCTTCCGGAGCAATCGATGAGGGGCTACTCGAGGCCGCGGCGTTTCAGGAGGGGTTCCAGTTGGGCGTCGCGTCCCCGGAGCGTGCGAAATGATTCCAGCGGGTCCCGGCTGTTCCCGCGTGAAAGCAGTTCCTGGCGAAAGCGTTCGCCGTTGGCGCGGGTCATGCCACCGTTTTCGGTGAACCAGTCCACGGTTTCCGCGTCCAGGACTTCACTCCAGATGTACGAGTAATAGCCGGCCGCGTAACCTGCCCCGGCGAAGATGTGCTGGAAATATCCGGTGCGGTAGCGAGGCGGAATAAGGGCATGGGCCACTCCGGCCGCGGCGAGGGATTTGGCCTCAAATGCCAGGACATCGTCCGGGATCCCGGTTTCGTCCAGCACATGCCAGGCAAGGTCGAGCAACGCGGCGCCCAGGTACTCGGTGGTGGCGAATCCCTCGCCCCACAGCCGTGACTCGTTCAGCCTGTCAACGACCTCCTGCGGGAGCGGCTCGCCGGTAGCGTGGTGCCGCGCGTAGTTTGCCAGCACCTCCGGCCACAGGATCCACATCTCGTTGACCTGCGACGGGTACTCCACAAAGTCCCGGGGGACACCTGTTCCGGAAAAGCGCGGGTACGTCACGTTGGAGAAGAGCCCATGAAGCGCGTGCCCGAATTCGTGGAAGGTAGTGCGCAGCTCATCCAGCGTCAGGAGGGTGGGTTCCCCGGCCGGCGGTTTGGAGATGTTCAGGTTATTGATGACCACCGCCTGGGTCCCCAGCAGGCCGGATTGTTCCACCAGCGAGTTCATCCAGGCACCTCCACGCTTGGACTCCCGGGCGTAGTAGTCGCCCAGGAACAGTCCCAGCGGGCTGCCGTCTTCGTTCCGGACTTCCCAGACGCGGACGTCCGGGTGGTAGCCTTCCAGCTCTGCCCGTTCGTGGAAGGTGATGCCAAACAGGGATGTGGCCGCATGGAAGACCCCGTCCTTGAGCACCCGGTCCAGCTCGAAGTAGGGTCGGAGGGCCTGCTCATCAACAGCGTATTTCTCGCGCCGGACCTTGGCCGAGTAGAAGGCCCAGTCCCAGGCCTCCAAGGGGTGCCCGGCAAGGTCAGCCAATGCCGCGGCCTCGGCGTCGGCGTTCCGGACGGCGGCGGGGGCCAGCCTGTTCAGCATGGCTTGCACAGCTTCGAAATCCGGGGCAGTTTGCCGGTCCACCACGAGTTCGGCGTAGTTGGCAAAGCCCAGCAGCCTGGCCTTCTCGGCGCGGAGTCCGGCCATGGACCGCACGAGTTCCAGGACGTCCAGGCTGCCCCCGTCACTGCCCCTGCCGATAGAGGATTCGAACAGCCGACGGCGGACATCCCGGTTTTCGAGGACGGCCATGGCGGGCTGGTTGCTCGGCTGGATCAGCGTCAGGAGGAACTTGCCTTCGTGCCCCGCGGCGCGGGCGGCTTCGGCGGCGCCGGCAATGTCGTCGGCCGGCATGCCGGCCAGGTCCTCAGCACTGTCCAGCAAGAGGGCCGCGGACTTCATGGCTTCCTTCACCCGTTGCCCAAACTCTGTGCCGAGCCTGGAGAGCTCCGCGTTCACGGCCTTCAGCCGTTCCTGGTCCGTGGCGTCCAGTTGGATCCCCGACTGCCGGAACTCCTTCAGGTACTCCTCAACAAGGCGCACTCCTTCCGGCTCCAGGCCAGTGGTGTCAATGGCTGCAAAACGGTCGAAAAGGGCGCGGTTCAGGTACACGTCGTCCTGGTGTGCGGTGAGCAGCGGCGTCAGCGCTGTTTCCAGGCCGCGGATCGTGTCGGAGGCGTCTGCTGACACCAGGGTGAAAAAGGACGCGGCCGCCCGTTCCAGCAACCGGCCCGCCTGCTCCATGGCCACGGCGGTGTTCGCAAACGTCGCGGGCTCTGGATTGTCCACGATGGCCTGGATTTCGGCGAGGTGCCCGGCCAGCCCTGCGTGCACCGCCTCGGCGTAGTGCTCTTCGGAGATCCCGGCAAAGGGCGGCAACTGGAATGGCAACGGGCTGGGGCTGAGGAGCGGATTCGTCATGAAGTAAAGCTTTCATATGTGGCCGTGCATCTCAATGAGCCAAATGCGCGGTTCTGCCTGTTTCCAAACTTAGAATTGCACTTATGGGGAACAGAATTGGCGCCACTGCCGCGCGTGCCGGCGCGGCCTTGTCCGCGGTCATCTTTGCCGGGGCCATGGCAGGCTGCGGTCTGATAGCCGAACAGACCCAGCCATCGGCAAGTACCGGCACCAGTGCCGGCACCGGCCAGCCCAGTGCCACTCCGACGCCGGCCCCAACTCCCACGCCAACTCCCACCCCGGGCGCCGGACCGGCGTGTCCAACACTGCGTTGCACGTCCGTACTGGTCACCGGCGACATGCTGGTCCATACCCAGCTCTGGCGGCAGGCCCAGCAGGACGCAGCCGCGGCGGGCAAACCCGGGCTGGACTTCACGCCGCTCCTTGAAGGCCAGCGCCGGTACATCCAAGCCAGCGACCTTGCAATCTGCCACCAGGAAACACCGGTGGCAGGACCTGAAGGTCCTTTCTCGGCGTACCCTTCGTTCAATGTCCCGCCGCAGATCATCAGCGCCTCCAAGGCAGTGGGGTACCAAGCTTGCACCACCGCCAGCAACCACACCATCGACCGGAGCACGGACGGCCTGTTGCGGACGCTGGATGCCCTGGACGCCGCCGGGCTGAAGCACACCGGTTCCTACCGGACGGAAGCTGAGTCGCAGGGCATCCTTATCCTGCAGACTCCGGCCGCCAAGATCGCCATCATCCAGGGAACCTACGGCCTCAACGGGCTCTACCCGGAATACCCGTGGCAAGTGGACATGCTCGCCGCACCCACCATGATCGCCAAGGCAATTAAGGCGCGGGCTCTTGGCGCAGACATCGTCCTCGGTGCCATGCACGCCGGGGACGAGTACGCCAGCGAAGCCAACGCCCAACAGCAGGAGGTGGCACACGCGTTGGTGGACAGCGGGCAGTTCACCATGATCTACGGCCACCACACCCACTCCGTGCTGCCCATCGAGAACTACAAAGGCACGTGGATTGTCTACGGGCTGGGTAACGGCGTCACCGAACTGTCGCCCTGGTATGTCGTCAACAATGAGGGCCTGTTGGTGCGGGCCCAGTTCAGCCAGGACGCGTCGGGCAGATGGACCGCCTCCGACCTCGCCTGGGCACCGTCGGTCATCGTCCGTGATCCGTACCGCTGGTGCTCCGTGGCATCCGATGCACCCCAGGGTGTGTGTGCCACGCCCGAGGCGGACGCCGCCACCAGGCTAAGGACCGCCACCGTTGTGGAGTCCATGGGAGCAGCCACGGCAGGAGCGCACGAACTCCTGATCACCAAGGAACCGTAGAGCCCCTCAGCGCGGGCGCCGGGCGGCGTGCTCCCTGGCCAGCACGGCGAAGTGGTCGTCAGGCCCACCGGGAACAAAAGTCCCGAACTTGCGTTCGGCGGCGGTTCGGATGAGGAAGTCTGCAATGGCAGGGTTCTTGGGCAGAAGCGATCCGTGCAAGTAGCTGGCCACCACATTCTTGTAGCGCGCGCCCTCATGGCCGTCCCGGCTGTTGTTGCCCGTTCCCTTCGCCACCGTTCCCAGCGGGCGGACGCCGCTGCCCAGTGTGGTCTGGCCGCTGTGGTTTTCGTACCCGAGGACGTCGCCGAACTCGGCAGTGGCCACCTTGACGTTGCCGATGAGGCGCTCGTCAGTACCGTGAGTTTCCACGTCCAGCACGCCTATGCCCGGAATGACCGAGCCCGAGCGTGTTTTGAAGAAACGCCCGAACAGCTGGTAGAGCCCACAGATGAGCAGCATCGGTGCGCCATCTTCTGCGAGGTCGGTCAGGACGCCGGCGCGTGATTGAAGGTCGTCCTGGATAATCAGCTGGCCGCTGTCCTGCCCGCCGCCGCCAAGGATCACGTCGACTTCGTCAGGGAAGTCGTCGCCCACGTTGTACTCGAGCAGTTCAGGAGTGTAGCCATGCCACTTGATCCGTTGCTTGAGGACCAGCGCGTTGCCCCAGTCACCATAGATGTTCATGTCCCGCGGATAAAGCTGCATGACACGGAGGGTGCCCTTGCTGTCCTGTGGGTCCTGCGTATCCGGGCTCATGAGACCACCTCTACCGTGGTGATTTTGGACAGCTCGCGGCGGATGGCCATCATGGCTGTGTAAGTGCAGAAAATCCGTTTCGGTTTGCCCTTGGCTTCGCGGATGAACGCCGACAGTGCCGGCGCGATCTCGGTCTGGACCGCCCCGACAGGGACGTCGTCGTACTGCAGCCGGAGCGCCATGTCATAAGCCCGGGAGCCCGTCAACTGGTCCACGCCCCCGTTGCGGAGCGAATCGAACTCCACGTCCCAGAGCCAGGACATGTCCCGGCCGTCGGCGTAGTTGTCGTTGATGGCGATCATGGTGGCGTAGCCGCCCGCGGGAAAGGACTTCAGTCCCAGCCGGAAACCGCTGGGGTTCTTGACCAGCACCAGGTCCAGGGGCTGGCCGTCGACTGTCAGGCTTTCACCCCGGCCGAAGGCCGGCTCCACCTTGGACAGGGCCGTGAGCAGCGTGCTGTGGTCAGCCGTCGCGGCGCCGCTTCCGAGGATGCTCCGAGCGAGGGCCAGCGCGGCCGCGGCATTAAAGATGTTGTAGACGCCGCGGAGCTTCATCGCGGTGGTGACCGTGAGGCCGTCGTACTCAAAGTCGGCGGTGTCCGGCCCCACCTTGCGGAGCACGACGTCGGCAGCCGGCTTTGCGGGGAGGGCGGCGGGCACGGGGCTGCCGGGGGCAGCCCGCATGTCGTCATCGTTGGGGAACGTGCTGAGAAGGGAGTCGTCCAGGCCGAAGTACTGCACGTCCTGGCCGGTGAGGGTCTCTGCGATGCGGGCCACACGGGGATCTTCACGGTTGAGGACCACTGTGCCTGTGGTTTTTGCGGCGATGTGCTGCAGCAGCTGCGCCGTTTTGTCGATCTCGCCGAACCTGTCCAGCTGGTCGCGCAGCACGTTCAGCAGGAGGCTGTAGCGGGGCGGCACACGGTTTACGAAGTGCACGGCATGGGCTTCGTCCAGCTCCAGGACGGCGACGTCGGCGCTCAGCCTTCCGCGCCAGTCCACCTCGCCCAGCAGGGAAGCAGCTACACCCCGGGTGAAGTTGCTGCCGGTCCGGTTGGTAAAAACCTTCAGGCCCTGGCTTTCCAGGAGTTCGACCACCATCTTGGTGGTGGTGGTTTTGCCGTTGGTTCCGCTGACCACCGCCACGCCGTGGGGGAGGGTAGCGAGCGTCCGCTGCATAAAGCCGGGGTCGATTTTCTCGACCACCAGCCCGGGCAGGGCGGACCCGCCGCCCCTGAGCCGGGACACCCGGCGGACGAGCTTGCCGAGCGGAACACTGATGTAAAGCATGCTCTGTAATATATCCCAGCAACGGCATAGAACCCTGCCCGGTCAGGCCGGCCGGCGCTGGCTGCGGCTGTTCGCGCATTATGCTGAATGGATGACAAACCCCGTTTCGGCCGCTTCTGCACGCGTGGGCTCGGGCCTGCGGATCGGCGTCCTGGCGCTCCAGGGCGATTTCCGCGAGCACCTCCGGGCCGTGGAGGCCGCCGGCGCAACCGGTGAAGGAATCCGCAGGCCCAAGGAACTGGACGGCCTGGACGGCCTCATCATTCCGGGCGGTGAATCCACGGCCATCGACAAACTCGCCCGCGCCTTTGACCTGGCCGGGCCGTTGAAGGAACGCATCAGCGAAGGCCTCCCCGTCTACGGCTCCTGCGCCGGCATGATCCTTTTGGCCAACGAGATTGCCGACCCCGCCACCGACCTCGCCGGCAACCCGCAGCAGACCTTCGGCGGCCTGGACATCACAGTCCGCCGCAACGCCTTCGGGCGCCAGCGAGAATCGTTCGAAACGGACCTGGATTTCAAGGGCCTGGATTTCAGTGCCACAGATTCCGGTGTTGCCCCGGTGCACGCCGTCTTCATCCGGGGCCCCTGGGTGGAACGCGCCGGCGCCGGCGTGGAGGTCCTTGCCCAGGTGGAGCCGGCCGACCCGGAACATGCGTCCCACGCGGCAACCCTGCCGGGGACGGCTAGAATTGTTGCAGTGCGTTCAGGCCAACTGCTGGCCACCTCCTTCCACCCGGAAGTGACTGGGGAGAAACGCGTACACGAACTTTTTATCCGCATGATCAGAGGAGAAGCGTAAAGCATGTCAGGCCACTCCAAATGGGCAACGACCAAGCACAAGAAGGCCATCCTCGATAGCCGCCGCGCAAAATCGTTCGCCAAGCTGATCAAGAACATCGAAGTCGCTGCCCGCATGGGTGGTCCGGACCTCGCCGGCAACCCGAGCCTGGAACTCGCTGTCACCAAGGCAAAGAAGACCTCGGTTCCCGCCGACAACATCGACCGCGCCATCAAGCGAGGGGCGGGCCTGACCGGTGAAGTGGTCGACTACACCGAGATCATGTACGAATGCCGCGGCCCGCAGGGCTCGGCCCTGCTCATCGAGTGCCTCACGGACAACAAGAACCGTGCGGCGTCCGAAGTCCGCCTTGCCATTTCCCGCAACGGCGGCACTATCGCGGACCCCGGTTCAGTCAGCTACCTCTTCAGCCGCAAGGGCGTGGTGTCCCTGCCCAAGAAGGAGCTCACCGAGGACGATGTCCTCATGGCCGTCCTCGACGCCGGTGCTGAGGAAGTCAAGGACAACGGCGACACCTTCGAGATCCACTCGGACCCCAAGGACCTTCAGGCCATCCGCGACGCCCTGAATGAAGCCGGGATCGAATACGACACCGACGAAGCCGAATTCGTTCCGTCCATGGAGGTTCCCCTGGACCTGGACGCCGCCAAGAAGTTCATGAAGCTCGTAGACGCCCTGGAAGACCTCGACGACGTCCAGAACGTCTACAGCAATGCCGACCTCAGCGACGAAGTCCAGGCCGCCCTGGAATCAGAGTGACCTTCCTCCTTGTGGCCTAGGGCGGATGGCGGAGCGTGACGCTGCGAGTACTGGGCGTTGACCCTGGCCTCACCCGCTGCGGCATTGGCGTCGTCGACGTCGAGCGGAACCGGCGGGCCACCATGGTGGGCGTCGGAGTGGTGGGTACCTCCCCGGACGAAACCCTGGACCAACGGCTCCTGGTCATCGCCCTGGCCATCGACGATTGGCTGGACCGCTACGAACCCCACGTCCTCGCCGTCGAACGCGTTTTCTCCCAGTTGAACGTCAGCACGGTGATGGGTGTGGCGCAGGCCTCCGGCGTGGTGATCGCCGCCGCGGCCCGGCGCGGCATCCCGGTGGCGCTGCACACGCCGTCGGAAGTCAAAGCGGCCGTCACCGGCAGCGGCAACTCCAACAAGGAGGCCGTGACCAAACTGGTCACCAAGATCCTCCGGCTTGACGCGCCGCCACGCCCGGCCGACGCCGCAGATGCCCTGGCGCTGGCCATCACGCATGCCTGGCGTGCTGGCAGCGGCGCCGCAGTAGCCACCACCGGCCCTGGCAGCCTGTCGCTGACGCCCGCCCAGCGGGCCTGGGCTGAAGCCGAGGCGAAGGCGCGCCGCGCGCGGTGAATGGCCGCAGCGCTTGCTAGGGTATTCGTAGATATGTTCGGATAGCCGGTTCTGCTCCAAAGAGCCCGGCGGTACACCAGGAGCCCGGCTTTGATCAGTTTCCTTCGCGGAACCGTAGCGCACGTTGGCCTTTCCACTGCCGTGATCGACCTCAACGGCGCGGGCATGAGCGTCAACGCCACGCCCCAGACGCTCAGCCGCCTCCGCGTCGGCGAAGAAGGCAAGCTCTTCACTTCCCTGATCGTCCGGGAGGATTCGCTGACCCTGTTCGGATTTGCTTCTGACGACGAACGCGAAGTCTTCGATGTCCTGCTGAGCGTCAGCGGTGTGGGTCCACGCCTGGCGCTGGCAGTCCTTGCCGTGCATGAACCGGAAGCCATCCGGGTTGCAGCCCACACCGGCGACAGTAAAACGTTCACGAAAGTGCCCGGCATCGGCCCTAAAGTGGCTGGCCGGATCGTGTTGGAACTCGCTGGCAAGCTGGTGCCGCACGGAACGGTTGGAGCTGCCAGTGTAGCCACCCCGGCCGAGGCCGCCTGGAAGCCCCAGGTGGTGGCCGCCATGACCAGCCTCGGTTGGTCGGAAAAGGACGCCACCTCCAGCATCGAGAAGGCATTGGCCGACGACCCCGAGGTCTCTTTCCGTGGCAATGTCGCGGAAATCCTTCGGACCACGCTCCGCTGGCTTGGCCAGGACGGCGCGCGGGCCGGCAACCGCGTAGGCAGCCGTGGCTGACCCGTCCGTGGTGGCGGCCGTGGAAGAGCCCGAAGACCGGGCCATCGAAGCTGCCCTCCGGCCCAAGAACCTGGACGATTTTGTGGGCCAGCACCGTGTCCGGAAACAGCTGTCGCTGGTCCTGCAGGCGTCGCGGATGCGCGGCCGGAGCGCAGACCACGTGCTGTTCTCTGGGCCTCCCGGCCTCGGCAAAACCACGCTCGCCATGATCGTGGCAGCTGAAATGAACGCACCCCTGCGGATCAGCAGCGGTCCGGCCATCCAGCACGCCGGCGACCTCGCAGCCATCCTCTCCTCCCTCTCCGAAGGGGAGGTCCTCTTCCTGGACGAGATCCACCGGATGTCCCGCCCGGCCGAGGAAATGCTGTACATGGCCATGGAGGACTTCCGCGTGGACATTGTGGTGGGGAAAGGCGCCGGTGCCACTGCGATTCCGCTCGACCTGCCTCCCTTCACGCTGGTGGGTGCCACCACGCGTGCGGGGTTGCTTCCTGGTCCGTTGCGCGACAGGTTCGGCTTTACCGGCCATCTTGAGTTCTATTCCGTTCCGGAACTTGAGTTGGTTCTTAGGCGGTCCGCCGGCCTGCTGGACCTGAAGGTCAACTCCGCCGGATTCAGCGAAATCGCCGGACGGTCGCGGGGGACACCGCGTATCGCCAACCGCCTGCTCCGCCGTGTGCGTGACTGGGCGCTGGTCCATGGAATCGAGCAAATCGATGCCCGCGCAGCCTCCGCCGCGCTGGATATGTATGAAGTGGATAAAAGGGGCCTGGACAGGCTCGACCGTGCCGTCCTGGAGGCGCTCATCACCAAGTTCGGCGGCGGGCCCGTGGGCCTGTCCACCCTCGCCATAGCGGTGGGAGAAGAGACCGAGACGGTGGAAACGGTCGCGGAGCCGTTCCTGGTCCGCGAAGGCCTGTTGGGCCGGACACCGCGGGGCCGCATCGCCATGGCCCCGGCCTGGACCCACCTCGGCTACGCCATCCCGTCCGGAGTGTTCAGCCAGGAACCGCTGGACCTGTTCGAACCAGACAGCGACGGCGATGAAGACGGCGTCAACTGGGCGCCCAACACCCCATAGCGCCGACCTTTCAGCTTTTCCCTTTAGACTGGGTATGACGCCCGGCACGTTCGCGTCTTTGTTCCCGCAGGTGGCTCCAGCAGCTACCGGTGGATGCCAGGTGGTTCGCCGCCCGGCCACCCGGTTCAAAGAGGACGGCGCCTTAAACCAATACGCCAGTACAGATCGGAAGCATCCCTGTGGATCCCATGAACATCGTCTTGTTCGCCATGCTCGGAATTTTTATCTTTATGATGTTCCGCCGCAACAAGAAGACCAAGGAGCAGCAAGCAACGCTGCAGTCCCAGTTCGCCCCTGGGGTTGAGGTCATGACGAGCTTCGGTCTTTTTGGCCGGATTGTCTCCATGGACGATGAAGAGAACAAGGTAGTGCTCGAGCTCTCTCCCGGCAACCTCGCTACAGTTCACCGCCAGGCTGTCACCAAAATCGTGGAGCCGGCTGCTGTTGCAGAAGAGGAGCCCACGGTTGTCCCTGACGACGCCTCCTCGCTGACCACGCAGGACGCCGGAACTGCCGGAACCGCCGCCGCTGCCCCCGAGACCCCGGACGAGACCCTGAAGCGCCTCAACGACGAGGGCAAGAAGGACAACTAGTCCTCGCTCACGCATTTCTGCACCTCTACGGCAGCAGGTTGCCGCCGGTGGGAGCAATTGCTCGCACCGGCGGTTCCTGGCATGAATAAGAGAAAGATCGACAATGGCACGAACTGGCCCCAAAAAATCAGGCCTCAGGGTACTCGTCTGGCTTGGCGTAGTCCTCGCTGTGCTGACGGCTGTCCTTGCTGGCGGCACCATCGCCGGACAGGCCAGCTGGGCACCCAAGCTGGCGTTGGACCTCGAAGGCGGCACCCAGATGATCCTGGCGCCCAAGGTTGAGGGCGGTTCGGACATTAACGAGGAGCAGCTTAACCAGGCGGTGGCCATCATCCGCCAACGCGTGGACGGCTCCGGCGTTGCCGAAGCGGAGATCAGCACCCAGTCAGGCCGGAACGTTGTGGTCAGCCTTCCGGGCACGCCCTCTACTCAGACGAGGGCCCTGATACAGGCTTCCGCCGACATGAACTTCCGCCCTGTTCTCCTCAACGGAGCAGGCGCGGCGGTCCCCACGGAGTCGCTCACGCCTGAGGACCAGCTGCCGAAGCCGACGGCGGAACCCGCCAACAGCAGCGACACCAACTGGATCACGCCCGAGGTCTACCGCCAGTTCGAGACCCTCGACTGCGACAACCCGTCCCAGGACAAGCAGGAGCGCTCCGACCCTGCCAAGCCGCTCGTGACCTGTGAGCCCGCAACGGCCACCACTCCGGCGATCAAGTACATCCTGGGACCGGTGGAGGTCAAGGGCAGCAACATTGTCACCTCCTCCTTCCAGCTTCAGCAGGGCGCGCAAGGTGCCGTGACCAACGAGTGGGCCGTCAACATCCAGTTCGACGACGAAGGTACCGCCAAGTTCAAAGAGGTCACCGAACGCCTGAACCAGTTCTATGTGGCAGCCGGCGGCGAAACCGGCACCGACCCCAAGGCACAGTTCGCTATCGTGCTCGACGACCAGGTCATCTCCGCGCCGCGCTCCCTTGCTGTCATCACCGACGGGCGCCCGCAGATCACCGGCGGCTTCACCGAGCAGACGGCGAAGGCGCTCTCAGACCAGCTTCGGTTCGGTGCGCTGCCTATCAGCTTCGAGATCCAGAGTGAGCAGCAGATTTCCGCGACACTGGGTGGCGAACAGCTCCGCATGGGCCTCCTGGCCGGCGTGATCGGCCTGCTGCTCGTGGTGGTTTATTCGCTCTTCCAATACCGTGCCCTGGGCTTCGTCACGATCGCCTCGCTGGTGGTGGCCGGTGCACTGACATACCTCGCCATCGCCATCCTGGGCTGGACCGAAAACTACCGGCTCTCACTTGCCGGCGTTGCCGGCCTTATCGTGGCAATCGGGCAGACAGCGGACTCGTTCATCGTCTACTTCGAACGCATCCGTGACGAGTTGCGCGAAGGCCGCGGCCTGGTCTCCGCCGTCGAGAACGGGTGGAAGCGCGCCAAGCGGACGGTCCTGGCCTCCAAGGCAGTCAACCTGCTGGCTGCCCTCGTGCTGTACTTTGTGGCAGTGGGCAATGTCCGCGGCTTTGCGTTCACGCTCGGCCTGACAGCCATCGCCGACCTCATTGTCGTCTTTATGTTCACGCACCCGACGCTGCAGATGCTTGCACGCACCAGGTTCTTCGGCGAGGGCCACCGGTTCTCCGGCCTTGATCCGAAGCAACTCGGGGCAGTGCCGCTGTATCGCGGAGCCGGACGCCTCCGCACCCCTGAATCGAAGCCTGCTGCGGTCCGGGCCAAGAACGCCGGTGCTGCCGCTGAGGCAGAGCGCAGGATGACCATCGCGGAACGCCGCCTCGCGGAGAAGCAGGAGCAGCTTACCGGCTCCTCCAAGAGCGCATCCAAGGAGAACAAGTAAATGTCCAGCTTTGCCACTTTCGGTAACGAGCTCTACACAGGCAAGCGCTCGTACGACTTTGTCGGCGCCAAGAAGATCTGGTTCCTCATTGCGGCCGTGGCCGTTGCCCTGTCCATCCTTATCCCGGTGGCCAAGGGCGGGTTCAACCTGGGCATCGAGTTCCGCGGCGGATCTGAATTCACTGTGTCGAACGTCAAGACCACCGATGCTGCCGTGGGCGAAAAGGCCGTTCAGGATGTCGTCGAGGGAAGCATTCCGCGCGTGGCCAACGTCGCCGGCACCACCATGCGTATCCAGACGGACAAGCTCACTGACGACGAGACCCTCAAGATCAAGGAGGGGCTGACGGCTGCCTACGGGGTCACTGACAACGAGGTGACGTCCACCTTTGTGGGTCCCACCTGGGGCGCCGACGTCACCAAGCAGGCACTGATCGGCCTGGTCATCTTCGTGGTACTCGCCGCGCTCCTCATGGCGCTCTACTTCCGGACCTGGAAGATGTCCCTTTCAGCCATCGCCGGGATGGCGGTGACGATGTTCATCACCGCCGGGGTATATGCCCTGAGCGACTTTGAGGTGACACCTTCGGCCATCATCGGGTTCCTGACCGTACTCAGCTACTCCCTGTATGACACCGTGGTGGTCTTCGACAAGATCCGCGAAAACACCGCCGATCTTGATGCGTCCACCCGCCGGACTTTTGGCGAGGAGGTCAATCTCGCGGTGAACCAGACCCTGGTGCGTTCCATCAACACCATGATGGTCGCAATCCTCCCCGTGGGCGCCATCCTGTTCATCGGTGCGGGCCTGCTGGGTGCGGGTACGCTCAGAGACCTGTCGCTGGCCTTGTTCGTCGGAATCCTTATTGGGACGGCGGCAACGATCTTCGTGGCAGCCCCCATGTATGCCTGGCTGCGCCAGAATGAACCTGACCTTGTGAAGCAGGCCAAGCGCGTGGAGCACCGGCGGAACGAGGCGGCGTCCAAGGCCGCCGCTCCAGCCGAACCCGCCCAGGCCTAACACCCGAAGCACAGGGGCCGGCGGCATCAGGAGACTGATGCCGGCCGGCCCCTTCGCATTTAATCGCCGGTTACATATGTGTGCTGATCGGGGAATAGACTGGGGTAATTAAACGGGTCGTGAGGGGTGCTTCATTGGAAGAACGTTCGGCGTCGGCGCCAACGGCAGACGGAGATAACGGTCCGGGCCGCGGACCGCAAACCGGGCTGGTCCCTGCCGCACGCCCAGGACAGGCCGTCCCCGTCGACAACTCGGGGGCCCGGCCCACGTTCCCTGGAAGGCGCGAACGCACGCGTTCGCGCCTGGCACGGCTCACCGGTCGCGGCGGGGCCACCTATTCACCCATCCTCGAACCGTTGCTCAGGACCGTCCGGGCCAATAACCCGAAAGAGGACTTCGACCTCATCCAGCGGGCCTTCGACGTCGCCGAGCGAAGCCACCGCGGGCAGAAACGCAAAAGCGGTGACCCGTATATCACCCACCCGGTTGCCGTGGCCACTATTCTGGCCGAACTGGGCCTTAGTGGAACCACGCTGGCAGCTGCGCTGCTCCACGACACCGTGGAAGACACTCCCTACACGCTGGCGGACCTGAAGAGGGACTTCGGGCCCGAGGTTGCCATGCTCGTTGACGGCGTCACCAAGCTGGACAAGGTCAGCTTCGGTGAAGCAGCCCAGTCCGAGACCGTTCGCAAAATGGTTGTGGCCATGGCCAAGGACATCCGCGTCCTGATGATCAAACTGGCGGACAGGCTTCACAACGCCCGCACGTGGCGATTCGTCTCCGCTGAATCCTCCGCGCGGAAAGCGCGCGAAACCCTGGAGATCTTCGCACCCCTTGCCCACCGCCTGGGCATGAACACCATCAAATGGGAACTGGAGGACCTGTCCTTCGCGGCCCTCTACCCGAAGGTTTATGAGGAAATCGTCCGGATGGTGGGCGACCGCACCCCGGAGCGCGAGAAGAGCCTGGGCGTCATTCGCGACCAGATCACCGAGGACCTCCGGGCCGCCAGGATCAAGGCCACGATTACCGGCCGGCCGAAGCATTATTACTCGATCTACCAAAAGATGGTGGTCCGGGACAAAGACTTCGATGACATCAATGACCTGATGGGTGTCCGCGTGCTGGTGGACTCCGTGCGGGACTGTTATGCGGCGCTGGGGACCATGCATGCGCGCTGGAACCCGTTGCCGGGGCGGTTCAAGGACTACATAGCGATGCCGAAGTTCAATATGTACCAGTCCCTGCACACTACGGTGATTGGGCCTGGCGGCAAGCCGGTGGAAATCCAGATCCGGACCCACGAGATGCACCGCCGCGCAGAATACGGCGTGGCCGCACACTGGAAGTACAAGGACCAGCCCAACCGCACGGCCACCGGCCCGGGCAGCCCTCGCGACGGTGACATGGGCTGGCTGCGGTCGCTGGTGGACTGGCAGCAGGAGACGTCCGATCCCGGGGAGTTCCTGGATTCGCTCCGGTTCGAGATCAACGCCCGTGAAGTGTTTGTTTTCACGCCCAAGGGTGAGGTGATGGCCCTGCCCGCCGGATCCACTCCGGTTGACTTTGCCTACGCGGTCCACACCGAGGTGGGACACCGGACCATCGGTGCCCGCGTCAACGGCAAGCTGGTCCCGCTCAACAGTGAACTGAACCACGGCGACTGGGTGGAGATCTTCACCTCGAAGGCCGAAGGAGCCGGCCCCAGCCAGGACTGGCAGCATTTCGTCAAGAGCGCCCGTGCACGGAACAAGATCCGCCAGTGGTTCAGCAAGGAACGCCGCGAAGAGGCGATCGACCGCGGCAAGGAACTACTGACCCGCGCTATGCGCAAGCAAAACCTGCCGCTGCAGCGCCTGATGACGCACGAGGCGCTGGCCGCGGTGGCGGAAGATTTCAAGTACGTGGACATCTCCGGCCTCTATGCCGGCGTTGGAGACGGTCACACGTCAGCGCAATCGGTGATGGAAAAGCTCGTGGAGAGCCTCGGCGGAAGCGAAAGCACCGACGACGACATCACCGAAGTAAGCATCCCCACCCAGGTTGCCAAGACCCGTTTCTCTGATTCCGGCGTGGTAGTGCGCGGCGTTGGCGACGTCTGGGTGAAGTTGGCGCGCTGCTGCACTCCCGTACCCCCGGACCCGATCCTCGGATTCGTCACGCGCGGCTCCGGCGTGTCCGTACACCGCACCGACTGCACCAACATCTCGGACCTGAAGGACCAGCCAGACAGGATCGTGGACGTCGACTGGGCACCCACGCAGTCGAGTGTGTTCCTGGTGGAGATCCAGGTCGAAGCGCTGGACCGCAAATCGCTGCTGTCTGATGTCACCCGGGTCCTTTCAGAGAACCACGTGAACATTCTGGCCGCGAGCGTACACACCTCCACGGATCGGGTAGCCATCTCACGGTTCGCCTTCGAGATGGGCGATCCCAAGTACCTTAGCCACGTCCTCAGTGCTGTCCGGCGGATCGACGGCGTTTTTGACGTCTACCGGACTACCGGCAACAAGCGCCGGAGCTAAGCGGGCGAGTTTCTCCAGGGCAGAGCGCTTGTGGGGCACGCGCGGCGTGGACTCGATGGCCAGGACCAGCAGGCGTAGCCGGACGTCGTTCTGTGGCCGGGACAGCAGCGCATCCAACACTGGAAGTGCGCGCTGGGCGTCCACGTGCAAGGCGATATCCAGCGCTGTGCGGAGCGGACTGGAGATCATCAGGCCACCCAGGCTGACCACATCGCATGGCCCCAGCCTGACTTCGTGCAGCGTGCACCCTCGGGTGTTTCGCAGGCTGGAGATGCGACGCTTGGCATCCACGAGCAGGGCCAACCGGTCAGGTTCGCCGGCGCACCCATAGATCCAGGCTGCGGTCATCCGCCCGGCGACCACACGTTGTCTGATGGCTGCAGGCACGCTGTTGGCCGCCGCCCGTGCCCTCATCTGCGGCGATGGAGCAACGCCTGGGAGGGCATAGCCATGCTGATGGAACTGGCTGAGTACCCCATCACCGGCCATCGCCTGAAGTTCCGGCCACGTGAAGGGCATCCCCGGTGAGTACAGTTCGGGGAACCGGGGGAGGGCAGGTACAGGCACAGTTGCCGCAACGGCGGGCGAAGGGGACGGAGTGGCCATTCAGCCATCCTGCCGGGTTGCCCGCAAACGAGTACAGGCCCGGCTCCGGTTATGTGGATAACCGGAACCGGACCTGCGTGTCCAGCCGTCACGCCCTTGAAGGGCCGCCGCCTAGGAGAGTTCGCTGGCCGAGCGCTGGATCTGGTCCAGCCATGCCTGCCGTGCGTCAAGGGCTTCCTTGGCGGCCTTGATCTTACGCTGGTCGCCGGCCTTCTCAGCCTTGGCGAGGTCATCCTGCAGACCCGCGATGGCGGCTTCCAGCTGTGACAGCGCGCTGTTGGTGCGCGCTTTGGTCTCGGGGTTGGACCGCTGCCAGTTTTCCTCTTCCGCGTGGCGGACGGCGTCCTCCACCTTGCGGAGGCCGGCTTCAATGCGGCCCATGTCGGCGCGCGGAACCTTACCGGCCTCTTCCCACCGGTCGCGGACGGACTGGAGTGCCTTCTTGGCGGCGGCCAGGTCCTTCACCGGAAGGATGGCATTGGCCTCAACGAGGAGTGCTTCCTTCACGGTGAGGTTGGCCGCGTATTCCTGATCGATCTCTTCGTTGGCGGCCTGCCGGTTCGTGAAGAAGACGTCCTGGGCCGCGCGGAAGCGTGCCCACAGGGCGTCGTCATCCTTTCGGCTGGCGCGCGGCGAGGCTTTCCACTCGTCCATCAGCCGGCGGTATTCACCCGCCGCATAGCCCCAGTCGGTGGAGGTGGACAAGGCCTCGGCCTCTGCAATCAGCTTCTCCTTGGCCGTCTTTGCCGCCGAGTTGTTGCTGTCCAGTTGGGAGAAGTAGGCCCGGCGGTGGCGGTCGAAGACGGTGCGCGCCGCGCGGAAGCGCTTCCAGAGGGCGTCCTCGTTGCTGCGGCCCAAGCGTACGCCGCTCTTTTGGGCTGTCTTCCAGCTTTCGAACAGCTCGTTCATCCGGGCGCTGGAGGTCTTCCACTGGATCTGGGAAGGGTCCTGGCCGGAGATGCTTTCGGCTTCGGCAACGATCGCTTCGCGGGCGGCCAGCTCCGCGGTGCGGACGGCGTCGTGCTCGGCCTTCTCGGTCTTCTCAAGCTCCTTGACCTGTTCCGAAAGATTGTCGAGGCGGGTCTCAGCGGCACGGATGTCGCCCACCATGTTCCGCTCGGCCAGCTGTTCGCGCAGGTGCGTGACCGTCTTTTGCATGTCGGTACTCGGGGCTTTGGAACTTACCCGCTGTTCCAGCAGCACGATCTGGGCCAGGATGTCATCGAACTTGCGGGCGAAGTACGCCAGGGCTTCGTCGTCGCTGACACCGGGGTACTGTCCGACTGCGTGCTCCTCGCCGTCGATGGTCAGGAAAACGTGGCCGTCGCCTTCGACGCGGCCCCAGCGCGAAGCCTCGGCCAGAGACGTCGCGGGTACTACCGGCGCGGGTGCCGCGGCAGGAGCTGCAGCTGCCGGCTTAGGACGGGACGCGAAAGCGGCCGGTGACGGCGCCGGACGCGGTGCGGCGGATGGCCGAGGTGATACCCCAGGAGCGGAATCGGCCGGGGTTGCGGCCTCGGCAGCAGCGGCGGGCGCAACAGCCTCGGAGGCTGCCTCCTCAGCGGAACCGGCCGGGGCATCGGTTTCAGAAGATTCCTCAGCAGCTGCGGGGGCCTCCTCTGCGACGGCGTCGCCGGACTGTGCACCATCGGAGGGCGCAGGTTCGGACGGCGCACCTTCCGAAACGGCATCCTCGGTCGGTGTATCTTCAACCGATGCCGTCCCGTTGCCGGGCTCCAGGACCGCGGACTCCTCGGCCGGTGCTTCGTCAGCCGCTGCCGGTTCAGCCACGGGGGCCGTTTCCTCGGTCAGGTCTGCTGCTGTTTCGTCGGATTTCTGACTGTCTGTCACCGCTAAAAGTCTTTCGCTTGGAGGGAAATACTCACGTACTGCACCGTGGCCGTGAAGGCCTGGCTTCCTACTTCAGAGAAACCGAGTCTATCGTGACTGGTTGCACAGGTGCGCCGTCTGTGGCGCTGGAACCGGGAGTGATTCCCGCGGCGGCAATGGCGTTCACTGCTTCCATTCCGGAGGTCACCTTCCCCACCACCGTATAGCCCCCGGCAGAGTCGGCGGGAATCACCGTGTCTTTGTAGACCACGAAGAACTGCTTGCCGTTTCCGTACGCGTTGTCGCCGGAGCGGGCCACAGCGATGGTTCCGGCGGGGTAGGTGTTGTCCGGCGGAGTGTTTTCGAGGGGACCCCAGGTGTAGTCCGGGTCGGCCGAGGCGGAGGCGCCGCCGCACTGCAGGAGGCCGAACGAGTCAGCGGTGGTCAGGCGGTGGCAGGCGCTGCCGTTGTAAAAACCCTCGTCCGTGAGCGTTTTGAAGACGGCGGCAGCCTGGGGCGCCTTGGTACCGTCGATTTCGATGCCGAGCACGTTCCCGTTGAGCGTCATTTCCCCGGTAAAAACTTTGCCGGCAGCGGTGTCCGCCGCCGGAATGTTGGGACCGTTAGTGGGCTGTGCCGACGGCGTGGGGGAGGCGGACGGACTGGTGAGCCCGGCCTCGGCCGCAGCATATTCCTCTTCCGTGGGGTTTCCGGCAAAGACCGTGAGTTGGAGCACGACGGCGAGGATGACGGCGGCTGCACCCGCACCGGCGGCAATAATATTGTCCCGTTTGCGCCTTTGCTCCTGCTCGCGCCGCAGCTCGCGCTTGGCTTCCATCTGCTGGATGCGCCGTTTGGCCTCGCGGGCGCTGCGTGAACTGGCCGCCAATGGTCCTCCTGATAGTCGCCGCTGCGGCGTGCCTGGTGGTTCCGGTGCGCCTGCAGTTCTTTGACAGCATTTACTGCCCTCACCCGCACATTAGAGATGCAGGCGGATGACGCATAAACTGACTGCCGCACATAGTTTATGCATGAGTTGCCGGACAACCGCCGTTCGCGCCCCGTTTCGGGTGGAATGCCGGCAAAGTCCCAGGCGCCCTTCATCCAGAGGAGATATTCCACCATGGCACGCACCGCCTCCCTGTCCGGATTCCCAGAGTGGCTTCCCGAGGAGCGGCTGGTGGAGCTGCATGTGCTGGACACCCTCCGCAAGGTTTTTGAGCTGCACGGGTTCGCCTCCATCGAGACCCGTGCCGTCGAAACGGTTGGCCAGCTGCTGCGCAAGGGCGAGATCGATAAAGAGGTGTATGGGCTTAGCCGCCTCCAGGATGACGAGGGCGAGGAGTCCAAGGCCGGCAGGCACGATCCGCACGCCCTCGCCCTGCACTTCGACCTGACGGTGCCCTTTGCCCGCTACGTCGTAGAGAACGCGGGCTACCTTGCCTTCCCGTTCCGCCGCTACCAGATTCAGAAAGTGTGGCGCGGAGAGCGTCCGCAGGAGGGCCGCGCCCGCGAATTCACGCAGGCTGACATCGACGTGGTGGGCGACGGCGAACTGCCGTTCCGCTATGACGTGGAGATCGCCCTGGTGATCGCCGAGGCCCTCAGCGCCTTGCCCATCCCGGATTTCCGCCTGCGTATCAACAACCGCAAACTGGCCGAAGGCTTCTACCGCGGCATTGGCCTGGATGACACTGCAGGGGTCCTGCGCAGCATCGACAAGTTGGAAAAGATCGGCCCGGCCAAGGTTGCGGAACTGCTCAAGACCGAACTCGGAGCCTCGGAGGAGCAGGCGCAGGCTGCCCTCCAGCTCGCCGCGATCCGCACGGAAGACACATCGTTCGCGGCACGGGTCCGCGCCCTCGGCGTCAGCAACGAACTCCTGGAGGAAGGCCTGAACGAGCTGGAGCAGGTCATCGAGGCAGCGGTGCAGCGCGCCCCGGGCAAGGTGATTGCGGACCTCAGCATCGCCCGCGGCCTGGATTATTACACCGGCACTGTCGTGGAGACCGTCCTGGTGGGCCATGAGCAGCTTGGTTCCATCTGCTCCGGCGGCCGTTACGATGCACTGGCGTCCAAAGGCAACCGCAAGTTCCCCGGCGTCGGCCTTTCCATCGGGGTAACCCGTCTGGTCTCGCGCATCCTCAGCCAGGACTTGGCGAAGGCTTCCCGCTCTGTTCCTACAGCCGTGCTCGTTGCGCTGACTGACGACGACAGCTGGGGCGCTGCCCAGGACGTCGCGGCACAGCTCCGCGGCCGGGGCGTCGCCACCGAGGTGGCGGCGAAGGCCGAAAAGTTCGGCAAGCAGATCAAGTTCGCAGACCGCCGCGGCATTCCGTTTGTATGGTTCACCGACGAGCACGGTAAGCACCAGGTTAAGGACATCCGAACCGGTGTGCAGGTGGACGCCGATCCCGCCAGCTGGTCACCGTCCGACGAAGACCTCTCCGTCCAGGTCACCACTGCCCTCCAGGCATCCGCCCAGCCGGCTTGACCCCAGGCTCCTCCCGGGCCCAATCGCGACCCTTCGTGGGCACTTCGACACGGACTCGCCGAGCCTGTGTCCGGGGTGAGAAGTGCCCCACGACGGCGGAACTTACATGCCGCTTCGGCGCTAACGTCGCAGCCGGAGCACCAGGAACCGCCCTGCTGCTCCGGCGGCCAGGACGCCAACCATGCCCAGCACCGAGGCGGCCGGAAGTGTGAACGCCAGGAGCAGGCAGCCGAGGAACCCAGTGACATTAAGCCACCGGGGGCCGTGTGCAGGGTGTTCGGGCAGCGTGTAGGCGGCCGCATTGGTGACCGCGTAATAGATCAGGACGCCAAAGCTGGAGAATCCCACTACCGTCATGACGTCCGTGGTGAGCAGCAGGACAATGACGACGGCGGCCACTGCCAGTTCGGCCACGAACGGCACCGTATGTTTCCCGCCGACGTGCGCCAGGGCGCCGGGCAGGTCACGTTCCCTGGCCATCGCCAACGCGGTCCGGCCCACTCCGGTGATCAGCGCCAGGAGTGCGCCGAGGCAGGCGGCGGCCGCGCCGGCCTGCACGACCGGTGCGCCGGCGCCCAGAGCCGAATTCCGTACCGCCTCCAGCAGCGGCGTGGCCGTTGCGGCAAGGCCGGCGGGGGACAAGTGGTTGAGCAGCAGCAGCGCCAGGACAAAGTAGATGCCGAAGGCGGCAGCGAGGGCGGCCAGGATGGCGCGGGGAATCGTCCTCGCGGGATCCTTGACCTCTTCACCCAAGGTGGCGATGCGCGCGTACCCCGCGAAGGCGAAAAACATCAGGCCTGCTGCGGGCAGAATGCCCCCGACGCCGGCGGCAGCACCGCCGTCGGCCGCCTGAACGCCCGGGTGGGGGCCAACGATGCTGGCAGCGGCGACAAATACCAGCGTGGCCAGGACAACGGCCAAGAGGATCCTGGTCAGGAGGGCAGTGCGGGTAATGCCCAGCAGGTTGACGCCTGTCAGCGCCACTACCGCGGCAACCGCGACCGGAACGGCGTACTGTGGCGCAACATAGTTCCCGAATGTCAGTGCCATGGCCGCGCACGACGCGGTCTTTCCGGTGACGAAACCCCAGCCCGCCACAAAGCCCGGCCACGCGCCCAGCCGCTTTCGGCCGTAGACGTAGGTTCCGCCACTTGCCGGGTACCTGGCTGCGAGTTCTGCCGAGGCGACCGCGTTGCAGTACGCCACGGCACCCGCAAGGAGGACAGAGATCAGCAGGAAGCGTCCGGCGAGTCCGGCGGCAGGGGCGAAGGCCACAAAGACGCCCGCGCCCAGCATGGAGCCGAGGCCGATAGAGGTGGCGTCGAACACGCCAAGCCTCCGCTGAAGTTGCTGGTGCCTGGTCATGGGGGAGGCGAAGCCTTTCCAACGGGTAAACTCGAACGGGATTGTTCCCGGAACGATCCTATGCAACTTCCTTAAAGTTCCTGCTGTCTCTTTCAGAAAGGCGTGCTGTGCTGCGCACACATGACCTCGGATCCCTTCGCTCCGAGCACATTGGACAAACCGTAACCCTGGCTGGCTGGGTGGGCCGCCGTCGTGACCACGGTGGTGTCGCATTCGTGGACCTGCGCGATGCCTCCGGTGTGGCGCAGGTTGTGGTCCGTGAGGAAGAGGTCTTCCACGGTCTGCGCAACGAGTACGTCCTTCAGATCACCGGCACCGTCTCCAAGCGGCCCGAGGGCAATGAGAACCCGGCGCTGGCTACCGGCGAGATCGAGGTCATGGCGGACAAGGTAGTCATCCTTAACACGTCAGATCCGTTGCCGTTCCAGATTGATGAGCACGTTGAGGTGGGTGAGGAAGCCCGCCTGAAGCACCGCTACCTTGACCTTCGCCGCCCCGGCCCCGCACGCAACCTGCGGCTGCGGTCCGAAGCGAACCGGGTAGCCCGGGAACTGCTCCACCAGGACGGTTACGTCGAGATCGAAACACCCACGCTGACACGCTCGACGCCGGAAGGCGCCCGTGACTTTGTGGTTCCCGCACGACTGGCACCGGGTTCCTGGTACGCCCTGCCGCAGTCCCCGCAGCTTTTCAAGCAGCTCCTGCAGGTGGGCGGCTTCGAGAAGTACTACCAGATCGCTCGCTGCTACCGCGACGAGGACTTCCGTGCGGACCGCCAGCCGGAATTCACTCAGCTGGACATCGAGGCCAGCTTCGTGGACCAGGACGACATCATCGCCCTGGGCGAAAACATCGTCAAGGCACTGTGGAAGCTGATCGACGTCGAGATCCCCACCCCCATCCAGCGCATCACCTATGCGGACGCGATGGCGCGCTACGGCTCGGATAAGCCCGATCTCCGCTTCGGCGTGGAGCTGACGGAGCTCACCGAATTCTTCAAGGACACCAACTTCGGTGTCTTCAAGGCTCCGTACGTCGGCGCCGTGGTGATGCCCGGCGGTGCCTCGCAGCCGCGCCGCACCCTGGACGGCTGGCAGGAATTCGCCAAGCAACGCGGACACAAGGGCCTGGCTTACGTGCTCTTCAAGGAAGACGGCGAACTGGCCGGCCCGGTCGCCAAGAACCTGACCGACACCGAGCGTGCTGGCTTGGCCGATGCAGTGGGCGCCAAGCCCGGCGACTGCATCTTCTTCGCCGCTGGCGAGAAATCAGCGGCCCGCGCCCTCCTGGGTGCTGCCCGCGTGGAGATCGGCCACCGCACCGGCCTGATCGACCCCAACGCCTGGGCCTTCTGCTGGGTGGTTGACGCGCCGATGTTCGAACCGGCCGCCGCAGCCGTGGCTTCCGGGGACGTGGCCGTTGGTGCCGGCAAGTGGACGGCTGTCCACCATGCCTTCACCTCGCCCAAGCCAGAGTTCCTGGAAACGTTCGACCAGGACCCGGAATCCGCACTCTCCTACGCCTACGACATCGTGTGCAACGGCAACGAAATTGGCGGCGGCTCCATCCGTATCCACGAGCGCGATGTCCAGGAGCGCGTCTTCGAGCTGATGGGCCTGGACAAGGCAGACGCCCAGACCAAGTTCGGGTTCCTGCTTGAGGGCTTCAAGTTCGGTGCCCCTCCGCACGGCGGCATCGCCTTCGGCTGGGACCGCGTAGTGGCACTGCTGGCAGGTGTTGAGTCCATCCGCGACGTCATTGCCTTCCCGAAGACCGGCAACGGCTACGACCCGCTGACCCAGGCGCCCGCGCCGATCACGCCGCAGCAGCGCAAGGAAGCCGGCGTCGACTTCAAGCCGGAAGCCAAGAAGGCTGAACCGGACGCCAAGTAGGCTAAAGCTCGCATCTGAACAGGAGGCTCTCCGGACAACCGGGGAGCCTCCTGCCGTTGACGAAGGAGTACCGTGGCCGATACTGCCCTGCCGGACCTTGAACGTGTCATGGACGCAGCCTGGCTGGCGCCCGACCGGGGAGAGGCTGGCGGGTGGGTTCTGCGCGCCGCAGCTGGCGTGACCCAGCGCGCCAACTCAATTTGGCCCCGCCGCGCGCCGGACGGAAGCCCGCACGACAACCCTGCCCTGCTCCGGCAGGCACGGGCTTGGTACCGTGGCCGGCGGCTGCCGGTAATCTTCCAAATCGTCGATACCACGCGCAACGAGGCACTGAATGCCTTCCTCGATGCGGAAGGCTTCACACGGCAGTCTGAAACCGTGATCATGGTGCGGGATGCCGGCGGGAATGAGCCAGGGCCCGATGCCGGCGTCGAAATAACGGCGGAGCCTTCCGCGGAATGGCTGCGGCTCTGGTGGAGTGTTGACGGCAGGGGCGGCGATGAGGCCCTTGCCACCGCCCGTGCCATTCTTGAGGGCTGCCCGGCCCTGTACGCACTGGTGCGGGACGACGCCGGGGTCCCCGCCGCCGTCGGACGGCTTGCCGTTCCTCCGTGCCCAGAAGGCGGGCCGGGCGACTGGGGCGGCCTGTACTGCATGGCCACCCGGTCCGATGTGCGGCGCCGCGGCTATGGCACCCGGGTTCTCCAAGCCTTAGCCGGATACGGAGCGTCACAAGGGCTGAACGGCTACTGGCTGCTGGTCACCGCCGCGAACCGCGGGGCGCAGGAACTTTACGCGAAAGCCGGGTTCCGGGAGGCCGGCCGCTACAACTACCGGCAGGAACGGCCCAAACGGCACTTGACCGGCTGCTGAATTCGAAGGGGAGTGGGTGCTACGACGCCGGGTCGGTGACCTGGATCCGGACTGCACAGGCATCCGCCGCCGCCTTTTTCAGGACGGCGGCACGGGGGTCGGGCACGTCGAGGTAGGCCAGCCGGGGCAGCTTGGCGTAGTCCTTCAGGACCGGCTCTTCCAGCACCAGGTCAACCAGGGTGCGGTCACCCCCGGGAACGACGTATTCGAACGATTGCCCGCTGAACACCTGCCGGGCCTGCCCCGCAACAGCCTGGACCAGTTCGTCCGCCTGGTTGGAACGGCGTCGTGCAAACCTCTGCTGCGACTGGCCGCCCGCCGCCGTCCGGGACTGCACGTACCTCGTGCCCGCTTTGGACGCCACAATGACTCCTTCGCTGGCCACAGCGACGCCGTAGCCTCCCCGCCGGACCAGGAGAAGACCCAGTCGACGCGGCTGGGAGGCGATGGAGGCCAGCCGCTCCAACGCATCGGCGCCCCGCCCCGGCCGGCCGTCCGCGGGCCAGGGCGGCTGCAGCAGCGCCGTGGTGCCGTCCGCCGTAAGAAGCCGCACGCCGTCGTCGTCATCACTGGGCCGGAAGCCGCCGTGGGCGGCGCTGAAGCGCTCCAGCCAACCTGAGAGGCGGGCGCCGGGCACAAAGGCCGTCCGGACCGAACCGGCCCGGCCGGCGCTGTCGGCGTGTGCACTCATGGGACCCCTTTGGGCTGGCGAATTTGGGCGGACGAAGAACTGGGGGAACGGTGCGTTGAACTATGAGTAGCCTATCTATGTGGATGATCTCTTCGCCCAAGGGCCAGGCAACGACGACGACGGCGGCAATGGTGCGCCAGCCGCCGCCGGCACCGGCACGGACAACAGCGGCCGGCCCCGCAGCCCGCTGGCAGTCAGGATGCGCCCACGGACCCTGGACGACGTGGTGGGCCAGCAGCACCTGCTGGGACAGGGCTCGCCCCTGCGCCAGTTGGCCGCCGGCGCAGACGCGGGCGGGCCTGCCGGGCCGGCGTCGGTCATCCTCTGGGGACCTCCTGGGACGGGAAAGACCACGCTTGCCCACGTGATCGCCAAGGGGCGCGGGCGGAAGTTCGTGGAGCTGTCCGCCATCACGGCGGGGGTCAGGGACGTCAGGCGCGTGATGGATGAGGCCCTGACCGCCCGCGACCTGTACAAAACCACCACCGTGCTGTTCCTGGATGAGATCCACCGGTTCAACAAGGCGCAACAGGATGCGCTGCTTCCCGGCGTGGAAAACCGCTGGGTGGTCCTGGTGGCGGCCACCACGGAAAATCCCTCCTTCTCAGTTGTTTCACCGCTCCTGTCCAGGTCTTTGCTGCTGACCCTGAAACCGCTCACCGACGACGACATCGAAGGACTGATCCAGCGCGCTGTCACCGACGCCCGCGGACTGAACGCGAAGGTCGAACTCAGCGATGAGGCACTGGCCCACCTGGTCCGGCTCTCCGGCGGCGATGCCCGGCGCGCCCTGACCGCCCTTGAGGCCGCCGCAGGCGTGGCGTTTGGCGATGCCGACGACACCGGCGACGGTCCCGTGACCGTTGAGCTGAAGCACACAGAACGGGCACTGGACGTGGCAGCGGTGCGCTACGACCGCGCCGGCGATCAGCACTACGACGTCGCCAGTGCCTTTATCAAGTCCGTTCGGGGTTCCGACGTGGACGCAGCCCTGCACTACCTGGCGCGGATGCTGGAAGCGGGGGAGGACCCCCGGTTCGTGGCCCGGCGGATCGTGATATCGGCTGCCGAAGACGTCGGCATGGCGGATCCCACCGCCTTGCAAACCGCCGTGGCTGCGGCCCAGGCGGTGCAGCTGATCGGCATGCCGGAAGGCAGGATCGTGCTGGCCGAAGCCGTGGTGCACCTGGCAACGGCTCCGAAGTCCAACGCGGCCTATATGGGCCTGAACAAGGCGGTGGCCGATGTGCGTGCCGGGCTGGGAAACGGGATTCCGGCGCACCTGCGCGACGCCCACTATCCGGGCTCGAAACAACTGGGCCACGGACTGGGGTACAAGTACGCCCACGACGCCCCGCACTCGGTAGCAACCCAGCAGTACCCGCCGGACGACCTCGTGGGGAGGGATTACTACCTGCCCACGGCCAACGGCGCTGAACGTGACATCGCGATCAGGCTCGAGCGGCTGCGCAAGATCATCCGGGGCAGCTGACTGCCGCGTTTGATCGGGACAGGTGGGGAAAGTAGGGCAAAGATAGCGAATGCTGGTAAGATTGATCGTTGTCTGGCAAGGCACGGACGCACATCCCCGCTAATTTCAGTGTTTATGCTGATTTGTTGGGGTAGCCCTGTGCCCAGTAGCAAAAGGCAGCGGTTGGCCGATGCTCTCCATCGTGGAGGCCAGTAACACTGACACACCGCAGATATTGGAAGGACACAAGTGGCTAACAACACTCGTGCTCGCCGTACCGCACGCCTTTCGCGTGCACTCGGCATCGCTCTGACCCCCAAGGCCGCCAAGTACATGGAGCGCCGCCCTTACGGCCCCGGTGAGCATGGCCGTGCCCGCAAGAAGCAGGACTCCGACTACGCCGTACGTCTGCGCGAAAAGCAGCGCCTGCGCGCCCAGTACGGCATCCGCGAAGCCCAGATGACCCGCGCCTTCGAAGAAGCCCGCCGCACCAAGGGCCTGACCGGTGAAAACCTGATCGAACTGCTCGAAATGCGTCTTGACGCCCTCGTGCTGCGTGCAGGCTTCGCCCGCACCATCGCCCAGGCCCGCCAGCTCGTTGTGCACCGCCACATCATGGTTGACGGCGTCCGCGTTGACCGTCCGTCGTTCCGCGTTGGCGAAGGCCAGCTGGTCCACGTCCACAGCCGCAGCGAAACCATGGTTCCGCTCCAGGTTGCAGCAGCCGGCGCACACCGCGACGTCCTGCCCCAGGTTCCGGCCTACCTGGACGTCAAGCTTGACGCCCTGCAGGCACGCCTGGTCCGCCGCCCGAAGCGCTCCGAGGTCCCCGTGACCTGCGAAGAGCAGCTCGTCGTCGAATTCTACGCACGCTAAATCCCAGCAGCGTATCCAAAGAAGCCCGTGGCAAGCGCCGCGGGCTTCTTTGTATGTAAGGTACTTGGGGGACATCTGCGGATCGCACGGCAAGTGCGCGGGCAGATGGAGAAGATCCACACAGCTTTTGAGGAGATGAACGTCTATGTCTGGTGGCGATATTGCCGGCCTGATCGCTGCCGGGGTGTTCGCACTCCTGGTGCTGCTGCTCGCGGTGCCCATCCTGAAGCTGGGGCGGGTTTTTGACGAAGTGCGCACATCCATTCGTGCTATCAGTGACGGCGCCACTCCGCTGATGGACGAAGTGACGGCCACGGTGTCCACCACCAACCAGCAGCTGAAGAAGGTGGATGGCATTGCCTCCAACGTTTCCGACGCCTCCGCCAACCTCTCCGCGCTGTCGTCCCTGATGGCGGCAACCGTCGGTTCGCCGCTGATCAAGGTGGCCGCATTCAGCTACGGTGTGCGCTCCGCCTTTGCCAACCGCAAGAAGCCCGCTGCCGGCCGTCGCAGCCGCTAAGCCACCGGAGAAACTGATGAAAAGACTTGTCTGGATGGGAATCGGCGTAGCTATCGGAGTCATCGCCTTCCGCAAAGTCACCGAGGCCCAGGCCACCCTGGGCCCGGTTGGCCTGAACCGCGCCGTGGGCCGGCTGGCCGACGGCGTCTACGATTTCGCGGACGCCGTGAGGGCCGGAATGCGCGAGCGTGAGACCGACCTCCGATCCGCGCTCGGCGTCGAGTCCCAGGAACTGGTCCGGCGCTGACGCTCCGGAACCGGCGGAGAATTTAATCAGCAGTCCCGTATGCCGGGCTGCCCACTGAATCAAAACTGTCACGCTTTAGAACGCGTGAACCAAGAAGGGTATGTAGACAGCTCATGAAGTCGCAGGAGATCACCAAGCGCTGGATCGACTTTTTCGTCAGCAAAGGCCACACCGCCGTGCCTTCGGCCTCCCTGGTCTCCAGCGACCCCTCCCTGCTGTTCACGGTGGCCGGCATGGTCCCGTTCATCCCGTACCTGACGGCCCGGGAGGAAGCGCCCTACGCCCGTGCCACGAGCGTGCAGAAGTGCATCCGCACCGGTGACATCGAGGAAGTGGGAAAAACCGCACGCCATGGCACCTTCTTCCAGATGTGCGGCAACTTCTCCTTCGGCGACTACTTCAAGGAAGACGCCATCAAGTTCGCCTGGGAGCTGCTCACCACCAGCGTGGCCGACGGCGGCTACGGCCTCCCGCCCGAACTGCTGTGGGTGACCGTCTACGAAGAGGACGACGAAGCCAAGGACCTGTGGCTCAAGAACACCGGCGTCCCCGCTGACCGCATCCAGCGCATGGGCAAGGCTGACAACTACTGGCACACCGGGCAGCCCGGCCCCGCAGGCCCCTGCTCCGAGATCTACTACGACCGTGGCCCCGCCTACGGCGTCGATGGCGGACCGATCGCCGACGAGAACCGCTACGTCGAAATCTGGAACCTGGTATTTATGCAGTACCAGATCGACAACGTCCGTTCGAAGGACGACTTCGACATCGTGGGTGAACTGCCCAAGAAGAACATCGACACCGGCCTGGGCATGGAACGCCTTGCCATGATCCTGCAGGGCGTCGAGAACATGTACGAGACCGACCAGGTCCGTCCGGTCATCGACAAGGCAGCGGAGCTTTCCGGGCGGGAATACACTTCCGCCGAGTCCGACGACGATCCGCACCACACCGATGACGTCCGGATGCGCGTTGTGGGTGACCACATCCGCTCAGCCCTGATGCTGATCGCCGACGGCGTGACGCCATCGAATGAAGGCCGCGGCTACGTGCTGCGCCGCCTCATCCGCCGTGCCGTCCGGTCCATGCGCCTGCTCGGCGTCGAAAAGGCCTGCCTGCCGGACCTCCTGCCCGCCTCACGCGACGCCATGAAGGGCGTCTACCCCGTGGTGGAAACGGACTTCGCCCGGATCAGCAGGATCGCCTACGCCGAGGAGAAAGCCTTCCTCCGCACCATCGCATCGGGCACCGCCCGGCTCGAGGACGCCGTGACCGTCTCGAAGGCCGCCGGCAAGCCGCTGTCCGGTGCCGATGCCTTCGCGCTCCACGACACCTATGGCTTCCCCATCGACCTCACCTTGGAAATGGCTGAAGAGGCTGGACTCCGGGTTGATGAGCCTGAATTCCGCAGGCTGATGCTGGAACAGCGTCAGCGCGCCCAGGCCGACGCCAAGGGCAAGAAAGGCGGTCACGCCGACCTCAGCGCCTTCCAGGAACTCCTGGCCCAGGGTGAGACCGTCTTCACCGGCTACACCGACCTCGACGGCGAGTCCCGCGTACGCGGCATCCTCAGCGGCGGCCGGGCAGTGGCACAGGCCTCTACCGGGGATGAGATCGAGCTTGTCCTCGCCGAGACCCCGTTCTACGCCGAGGCTGGCGGCCAGGCCGCCGATACGGGCCTGATCACCGGTGACGGGTTCGTCGTCGAGGTCTTGGATGTCCAGCGTCCGCTGAAGGGACTCAGCGTCCATAAGGCGATCGTCCGCGAAGGCGAGATCCCCTCCGACGCCCTGGTGCGCGCCGCCGTCGACCGGGAACGGCGCCACGCCGCGGAACAGGCCCACACCGGCACCCACATTGTCCACGCTGCACTGCACCAGATCCTGGGCCCGGAAGCCACCCAGCGCGGTTCCTACAACAAGGCCGGCTACCTGCGCTTTGACTTCGCCTGGGGCGAGGGCCTCAGCACCGCCACGCGCTCGGAAATCGAGGAAGTCTCAAACCTGGCCATCCGCAACAACTTCCGGGTAGAGACCAAGGTCATGGGGCTCGCAGAGGCCAAGGCGCTGGGCGCCATGGCACTGTTTGGCGAGAATTACGGCAGCGAAGTCCGCGTGGTGGAGATCGACGGCGCGTGGTCCCGTGAACTCTGCGGCGGCACGCACGTCTCCAACACGTCCCTGATCGGCAGCCTGTCGTTGCTGGGCGAGCAGTCAGTCGGTTCAGGAAACCGCCGCGTCGAAGCTTTTGTGGGCATGGACGCCTTCCGTCACTTGGCCGCCGAGCGCGCGCTGGTGACGGAATTGACCGAGATGCTGAAAGTCCCGTCCGGCCAGCTGGCAGACCGGATCGCGGTGACCCTGGCGAAGCTCAAGAATGCCGAAAAGGAACTGGAACGGCTCCGCAAGGAACAGCTCGCGGCCGCCGCCGGCCAGATTGCCGGAACCGCGAAGGATGCCGCCGGCGTCAGCGTCATCGCCCACGACGCCGGCGAGGTCAGCGGCGCGGACGACCTCCGCGGCCTGGCCCTGGACCTGCGGAACCGCCTCGGCTCCGCCGCGTCCACGGTGGCTGTTGCCGGTGTCACCAACGGCCGGCCCATGATCCTGGTGGCCACCAATGAAGCAGCCCGCGAGGCAGGGGTCAAGGCGGGCGCCCTGGTGCGTCTTGCTGCCGGGATCCTGGGTGGTGGCGGCGGCGGCAAAGACGATGTGGCCCAGGGCGGCGGCACGGACGCAAGCCAGGTTGCACCGGCACTTGCGGCCGTTGTGGACGCGATTTCCCGGCGATAAGCACTCCATGACCAGTCCTGCAGAATCCCGCGCCTACCCCCAGGGCATCAAACTGGGGGTGGACGTGGGCACCGTCCGCGTCGGCGTGGCTCTCTGTGACCGCGACGGCATCCTGGCAACGCCCTACAAGACGTTGGACCGTAACCCGAAGAAGAACTCGGATGTCCGCGTCATTGCGGCGCTCGTTGAGGAACTCGGGGCTGTCCAGGTCATTGTGGGGCTTCCCCGCACCATGAAGGGGGAGGAGCACGCCTCCGCGCGGATGGCGACGGACTACGCGGAGCTGCTGGCCGGTGAGCTGGAAAGCCGGGGTCTGGACGTCCCCGTGTGCCTCGTGGACGAACGCCTGAGCAGCGTGACGGCCCACCGCAACCTGCACGAAGCTGGCATGAGCAGCCGCAACCACCGTAAAGTGGTGGATCAGGTTGCGGCGGCCGGAATTCTCCAGCACGCCATCGACATGCAAAAAGCCAGGGGGACGGACGTCGGCAGCCGCGTGAATGCGGCAGCCCGTCCGGGGCTATCCGGGGACGGGGCAGCGAGTACGCCTGCGCCTGCGGTCCCGGAGGACAAGACTCGATCTTCAGAAAACGGAAGGCTACTGTGAGCCCGGCCAACATTGATGACACCCCCGGCACCACCAGCGACGGTGCGGCCAGGCAGCTGACCCGCAAGGAACTCCGCGCGCTGGAGAAGTCCCTGCACACGGAAAGCAACAATGTTGTTCCGGAGCAGGCCTACGAAACCGGGTTCGACTACCTTGACGGGGGCAACGGCCACAACGCCGCCCCGGTCCCGCCCGAACCTGCAGCCCCTCCAGCGGTCCCGGCCGTGCCGGACGTCCCGCCGGCTTCCAGTTCCGTGCCTGCTGCAGCGCCCGAGACAAAAGCGGCGCCAATCATTCCAGCCGAACCCGAGGGCACACCCCTCGTTCCGGCCGCGCCCGACACCCCGCCGGCTATCCAGCAGGGGGAGCCGACGCCGGCAGGGGAACTGCATGAAGAGATCCCGTCCGCGGACGCCCATCATGGGCTTCACGTCGCCCAAGAGCACTACGTTGGTGCCGCCCACCACGTGGATGGCCAGCACCACACAGACCACAGCTACGTCGGCGCTGACCACACCGACCACTACGACGACGGCCATCATGAGGCTGTGCACTATGAGGACGCGCACTATGAGGACGCGCATTATGAGAACGCTCACCACGACGAGACTCACCACGACGGGCATTACCATCCGGATGACCATCACGACGCCGGCCTGCTCGGCGGCGCTTCGGCAGTTGCAGTAGTGCCCCGTCCTTCCAAGAAAGTGCGGCGCCGGCGCCGCCTCCTCGCGCTGTTCCTGACGCTGGCTGTGTTTGTGACCGCGGTGGCGGTGGGGGCCCAGTTCCTCAAGCCGCTGCTCGGAACCGACAAGCCCAGCGATTTCCCCGGTCCCGGCACTGGCGAGGTTGTGGTGTCCGTGGAACCCGGAGAAGGTACCCGGTCCATGGCCAGCAAGCTGGAAAGCGAAAAGGTGGTGGCCAACGCGGACACCTTCCTTCAGGCCTTCATGGCCTCGGGCGGAACCCTGTCCCCGGGCGACTACACCTTCAAAATGGAGATGAAAAACGCAGACGCCGTCAATGTCCTGTTGGGCCAGGACAAGAGCAAGGTCATCTACTTTGCCTTGAGCGCCGGTCTGAGGATCGGCGAATCGCTGCAGGCCATCTCTGAGGGATCCGGCGTCCCCTTGGAACAGCTGACCGCCCTGAGCAACAAACCGGCGGAGTTCGGCCTGCCGGCCAACGCCAAGAACCTTGAGGGCTTCCTCGCTCCCGGTGAGTATCGCTTCCCGCTGGGCACGCCGGTCAAGGACATCCTGCAGTCCCTGGTAAAGACCACGGTGGACGAACTCGTGGCGCAGGGCATTACAGATCCCGCCAAGCAATACGAGGCCGTGATCGTCGCCAGCATCGTTCAGGCGGAGGGCGGCCAGGCCGAGTACAGGGACGTCGCAGGTGCCATCTACAACCGGCTCAAGCCCAACGACCAGACCAACGGGTACCTCCAGGTCGACTCGGCCGTGACCTACGGCTTGGGCACGAAGAGCTTCAACTTCACGGATGAAGAACGCCAGGACAAGTCCAACCCGTACAACACCTACGCCAACCCCGGTCTGCCGCCGGGACCCATCGGCTCGCCCGGCAAGACGGCCATTGATGCGGCTGCGAAGCCCAAGGCCAATGACTACCTGTACTGGGTGACCATCAACCTGGACACCAAGGAGACCAAGTTCTCCAAGACCCTGGCGGAGCACAACGTGTACGTGGACCAGTACAACACCTGGTGTGAAGCCCACGTAGGCCGCTGCGCATGAGCCTGCGGGCTGCCGTCCTGGGTCACCCGATCAGCCACTCGAAGTCACCGGCCCTGCACACCGCGGCATACGCAAAGCTGGGCATCGACATCAGCTACACGGCCGTGGACCTCACAGAGCGCACGCTGCCTGGCTTCATGCAGGAGATCAGGTCGCAGGAGGGGTGGCGCGGACTTTCCGTGACCATGCCGTTGAAGACGGCAATGCTGCAGGAAGTTGACGAAGTCCGCGGCATCGGGAAAATCCTGGGGGTGGTCAACACCGTTGCGTTCGAAGAGGCAGGTGGCAGCGTCCGCCGTGTCGCCTACAACACGGATGTCGCCGGAATTGTTAACGCCGTCCGAAATGCGGGTGCCCAGCCGGCACCCTCCGCGGTGATCCTCGGCGGAGGCGGCACCGCGGCCGCCGCCGTGGCAGCCCTGAAGCAACTGGGCTCCGGCTCGGTGCAGCTGTTCGTCCGTGACGCCTCCAGGGTGCAGGAGGCACGTGCTGCGGCAGCCGGCGTCGGCATGGACCTCGCCGTGCGGCTCCTATCGGATGCCGCGGGACCTGCGGCTGCTGCCGACGTCGTTATTTCAACATTGCCGCCCCGCGCGGCGGATGGACTTGCCGGCGAACTGGCCGCCAGCGGTGCACGGACCACCGGCGTCCTGCTGGACGTGGCCTACGATCCGTGGCCAAGCCTGATTGCCTCGGCGTGGCAGGCCGGCGGCGGTTCGGTAGTCCCCGGGCTCGAGATGCTGCTCTACCAGGCAGTGGAACAGGTGCGGCTTTTTTCCCGGCTCGGGGACGAAGTTAACGCAGCTGTCATAGATGTGATGTGTGACGCAGTCGGACTCCCCCGACGGGCGTTCTGAGCGCCATACATGGCAGGATGGAAATTATGTTGCGTTGGTTGACAGCCGGTGAATCCCATGGTCCGGCTCTGATGGGAATTATTGAAGGCGTCCCCGCCGGTGTGGAACTCACCAGCGGGCAGATCGCTGATTCATTGGCTCGCCGCCGCCTCGGCTATGGCCGTGGCGCACGCATGAAGTTTGAACAGGACGTTGTAACCATCCTCGGCGGCGTCCGGCACGGCTTGACCCAGGGCGGACCGGTCGCCATCCAGGTGGGGAACACGGAATGGCCCAAATGGGAGCAGATCATGTCCGCTGATCCCGTAGACCCGGATGTACTCGCCGACCAGGCACGCAACGCGCCGCTTACCCGCCCGCGTCCCGGACATGCCGACTTCACCGGCATGCAGAAGTACGGATTCGACGAGGCGCGGCCCGTGCTTGAACGTGCCAGCGCCCGTGAAACGGCCACGCGCGTTGCCATGGGCACGGTCGCTGCCCAGTTCCTCAAGCACCTCGGCATCGAGCTCGTTAGCCACACCGTTTCCATCGCCAGTGTGACCGTGCCCGAAGGCCGGCCGCTGCCCGTACCCGCCAACGTCATCGCCCTGGACGCTGACCCGCTGCGCTGCTTCGACCGCGAGACCTCAGACGCCATGGTTGCCGAAGTCGATGCGGCGCACAAGGAAGGCGAAACCCTCGGCGGCGTGGTTGAGGTACTCGCCTACGGCCTGCCGCCGGGGCTCGGCAGCTACGTCCACTGGGACCGTCGGCTCGACTCCCGGCTGGCCGCTGCCCTCATGGGTATCCAGGCCATCAAAGGCGTGGAAGTCGGCGACGGTTTCCTCACGGCAGCACGCCGAGGCTCCGCTGCCCATGACGAGATCGTCAAGGACGCAGACGGCAAGATCATCCGCACATCCAACCGTGCTGGCGGCATCGAAGGCGGCATGAGCATCGGCGACGTGCTGCGCGTCCGTGCGGCGATGAAGCCCATTGCCACGGTTCCCCGTGCCCTGAAGACCATCGACGTCAGCACCGGCGAGGCTGCCAAGGCACACCACCAGCGCTCGGACGTCTGTGCCGTGCCCGCCGCTGGCGTTGTGGCCGAAGCCATGGTGGCACTGGTCCTTGCCGAGGCCGTCACCGAAAAGTTTGGCGGCGATTCCGTGGCCGAAACGAAGCGCAACATCAAGGGTTACCTGGACAACATTCCGGCGTCCCTGGACTCGATCGGCCACTAGTGCCCCACCGCAGCAAACCACATGCGGCGGACGCCAGGCCCATTGTCCTGATCGGCCCCATGGCTGTCGGAAAGTCCGCCATCGGCTACCAACTGGCGCAACAGCTGGGGGCGCCGTTTGTGGATACCGACGTCGTGATCGTGGGCAACCATGGGTCCATCGCTGACATCTTTGCCGGACGGGGCGAGCGTGCCTTCCGGGAAATCGAAGCCCGGACCGTGGCCAGCGTCGTGGAACAGGCCTCCGGCACCGCAACAGTGATCTCGCTGGGGGGCGGGGCCGTCCTGGATTCCGGAACCCAGCAGCTGCTGGAAAGCTGCACCGTGGTCTACCTGGAATGTGACGCGGAGACCGTGGCCAGCCGCATTGCCCGCAATTCCGGCCGTCCCTTGCTCGCCGGCGATGCCATGGGAAAGTGGATCTCGATGTTCGCCGCCAGGAAGCCGGTCTACGAACGGCTGGCAGACGTGGTTCTGGACGTCCGTGAGGGCTCCATCGCCGAAATCGGGCGCCGGCTCGAAGTTGCGCTGCGGGAATTCGCAGCTGCCAAACAGGAAGTTGAAAAGTGAGCGTCGAATCAACAGTTATCAAGGTCACCGGAGAATCGGCTGCCCAGAACTACGACGTCGTGGTCGGCCGGGGCCTGCTCGGCAGCCTTCCGGAACTCCTGGGTGAGCGGGTCCGGCGTGTGTTGGTCATCCACCCCCGGGCGCTGCGGCTCACGGGTGACACCGTGCGGGACGAACTCGCCGCCGCCGGGTTCACCTCGCTGACCGCAGAGATCCCGGATGCCGAGGAAGGCAAGCACATCCAGGTGGCGGCTTTCTGCTGGCAGGTACTGGGCCAGAACGACTTCACCCGCTCTGATGCCATCGTCGCCGTGGGCGGAGGCGCCGTGACTGACCTCGCCGGCTTTGTGGCCGCCACGTGGCTCAGGGGCGTCAAAGTCATCCACATGCCCACCAGCCTGCTGGGAATGGTGGACGCCTCCGTAGGGGGTAAAACCGGCATCAACACGGCAGAGGGCAAAAACCTGGTGGGCGCCTTCCATCCGCCCGCAGGGGTGCTGGTGGATCTGGACACCCTGAACACGCTGCCGCGAAACGAGCTGGTTTCCGGCATGGCGGAGGTGGTCAAATGCGGTTTCATCGCCGATCCGGCCATCCTGGACCTCGTGGAGAAAGATCCTGAAGCGGTGGTGGATCCGCAGTCCGCCGTACTGCGGGAACTTATTGAGCGGGCCATCGCTGTCAAGGCAAAGGTTGTTTCGGAGGACCTTAAGGAATCCGGGCTGCGCGAAATCCTCAACTACGGCCACACCCTGGGCCACGCCATCGAACTCGTGGAGCGTTACTCGTGGCGCCACGGCGCGGCAGTGTCGGTCGGCATGATGTTCGCCGCTGAGCTGGCCCGCAGCGTAGGTCGCCTCAGCGACGCCGACGCCGACCGCCACCGCAGCATCCTCGAGACACTCGGCCTGCCCGTCACCTACCGCCGGGACCGGTGGCAGGGCCTCCTGGATGGCATGCGCAGGGACAAGAAGTCCCGCGGAGACCTCCTGCGCTTCGTTGTCCTTGACGGCGTGGCCAAGCCTGGCATCCTCGATGTCCCGGACACCTCTCTGCTGTTCGCCGCCTACCAGGAAATTGCTTCCTGATGCAGGGCGACCTTGAAGGCACCAGCGACTGGCCGGAGGCCGGCTTCCCCGGGATTCGCATCAACCCGGAATCCCTGCTGCCGGAGATCGTGAACGAGGACGTCTGCCGGGATGCCTTGGCAGTGTCCACCGACCCCGCCGACCACATTTTTGTGCTGCTGGTGGAAGGCCATGGCCCGGAAGCGGCCGAACTGTTGGCTGAAGCCCGCTTCAGGGATCCCGAATCGTTCAGGTTGAGGGCTTTCGAAGCCGAGGTCCTGCGGGTTTCCAACCGCCTGGACCGGGCCGTGGAGCTGTTCCGGCAGCTGCTCGCCGAGGTCCAGGGAACGCCCCGTGAGGCTTTGGTCCTGCAGTTCCTCGGCAAAACGCAGTACACGGCCGGCCAGACCTCCGCCGCTGTTGAGTCATTCGCCCGGGCACTGGACCTGCGGGTTGCCCAGTCGGCCGACGCCGCCCTGATCTACTCTTCCACCGTGGCACTCCAGCGGGCCCGCGACGTACTCGAACTGGCCTGCTGAGAGTAGCCCGCCAGCGGCCCGGACGTCCCTGACCGAAGCCGCGCCGGATTTACCGGTAGAATGGTTCTTGGATTTTTGACAAACACGCGCTGGCGGGCCGATTGGCATGCTGGCCGGCATAGATACGTCTGACCGCCCAGGCAGATAGAAACCAGAGGAAATCAGTGGCAACCACTAACGACATCAAGAACGGAACGGTCCTCAAGCTTGAGGGCCAGCTCTGGAACATCATCGAATTCCAGCACGTCAAGCCTGGCAAGGGTGGTGCGTTCGTTCGGACCAAGATGCGCAACGTGATGTCCGGCAAGGTTGTGGACAAGACCTTCAACGCCGGCCTCAAGATCGAGACCGCCACGGTTGACCGCCGCGATTACCAGTACCTGTACCAGGACGGCGCGGACTTCGTGTTCATGGACACCTCCGACTTCGACCAAATCACCGTTTCCGGAGCAACGGTAGGCGACGCCACCAACTTCATGCTGGAAAACCAGATGGTCAACATCGCCATCCACGAGGGCACCCCGCTCTACATTGAACTTCCCCCCAGCGTTGTCCTGGAAATCACCTACACCGAGCCGGGCCTGCAGGGCGACCGCTCCTCCGCGGGCACCAAGCCCGCCACGCTCGAAACCGGCTACGAGATCCAGGTTCCGCTCTTCGTCGAGAACAACACGAAGGTCAAAGTCGACACCCGCGACGGCAGCTACCTCGGCCGGGTCAGCGAGTAGTGAGCGCACGCGGTAAAGCCCGTAACAGGGCGCTGGACGTTCTTTTCGAAGCTGAGCAACGCTCGGTCTCCGCTTTTGATGTCCTCCGGGCCCGGCGGGAAAACACGGACCAGATCGTCAACCCGTACACCCTGGAAATAGTTGAAGGCGTGGTCTCACAGCAGACCGCCATCGACGAGTTCCTGGAGACCTACTCACAGGGCTGGACCCTGGAGCGCATGCCCTCGGTGGACCGCATCATCTTGCGCATCGGCACCTGGGAACTGCTGTACAACGACGACGTCCCCGACGGCGTGGCTGTCAGTGAGGCCGTGGCGCTGGCCAAGACGCTGTCAACCGACGAGTCGCCGTCGTTCATTAACGGACTCCTTGGACGCCTGCAGCAGCTGAAGCCTTCGCTGCTGGCTTAGTCCGCACGTCCATCCCCAAGGGGCCGGCGTCCGCCATCTGGCGGACGCCGGCCCCTTGCGCGTTTTCCCGGCTGGCAGCGCACGCGCTTTGCTGCCAGCTGGTGCCGTCAGCCGGCGACGGCGGCCCGCAGGGCCAGGATCCGGTGCAGCTGATCGCGTTCTTCAGCCTGGTGCAGCGCCACATCGCGGCCGCTCAGGATGCGCTGCCGGGTGAAGGCGAGCTGCGTGGCTGCCTTCACGAAGGCCTTCATCTGCGGCCGCCGGTTGTAGCCGGCAGCCCAACTGAGTGCAGTGCGCCTGCCGCCTGGCGTGGCGAGGAGGTCGACTTCGGCAGGCGTGAACCAACCTGCCGCGGCATACTCCAGCAACCGCTGCCGGGTGAGGCGGTTTTCGGCGACGCGCAGCAGGATGACCACGCCAATGAACAGCACAAAGATGGGCACCTGGATGAGGATGTAGTCCGCGAGGAAGCCCTGGCCCATGCTGTTCCACCGGTTGTGCAGGAACATCGCTGGAAGCAGGCCCACCACAAACGCCGCAACCGACGCGCCCGTGTGCCAACGCCGGGCTGCAAACCCCATGATGAGGCCGGTTGTTCCGGTGAAGATGGCGTGGGCGAACGGTGACATGACCCCGCGCAGGAGGAAGATCTGGGCCAGGTCGGTGGCGGGGCTGGCAGACTCTGCGATGGCCCGGCCGAAGTACAGGATGTTCTCCGTGAACGCGAATCCTCCGGCAATCGTGAACGCGAAGACCACCCCGTCAACCGGTCCGTCGAAGTGCCTGCGCGCCATCAGGAGCAGCAACAGCAGCCCGAGGGACTTGGCGAATTCCTCAACGACCGGTGCCTGGACAGTGGCCATGTACGTCTGGATGTCGGGTTCGTCGGAAAACTGGTAGGTGAGCGCAAAGAACGGCTGGACGAGCAGCGTGACGGCGATCGATACTGCGGCGCCCCAGGTGAACGCAAAGAACAGGAGTCTTTTTGGTTCCGGCTCCCACCGGTCGATCACGTGGACTGTCAGGAGCACCGCGGACAGCGGGAGCAGCGAGGCGATGAAACCCACCATGAACCCGGCGGTTCCCGTGTTGGCCAGGAGGAACGGAACCACCAGGAACAGGCTGAGGAATGCCAGGGCACCGCCGCCGATCATCAGTACCAGCAGGCCCGCACGGCTCGGGGGAGCGACCGGGCCCTGCCGGCCCTGGGCGACCGGCTGGACCAGGGAATGGACCGGGCCGCCTGCATTGCCCGGCACCGGCCGGTAGTACTCCGGCTGGACGTGGCCCATCCAACTGGGGTTCGCCTGGCTGGGAAGAGGTCCCTGCGGTCCGGAGGGTCCTGGCTGGCCGGGACGGTGATGGGGGTGCATCGACATAAGGAAAGCCTATGGTGCGTCCATCATGGCTCAAAAGGCTCAGCTTGCGGTGTGGCAAGGCGCAACGCAGGGGAGGGGCCCGGATGTGACCATTAACGCGCTCCTCCGGCAAGGGACGGCACCGCGCCGTGTGGTAATTTTGGAACGCAAATAATCCTTCTTTTAATTCCGTCCTGTGAGGCGGGGAAAGGGGAGACGAGCGTTGACTTCTGTCACAAGCGCACCGGTTCCAGCCAGGGTTGTCCTCAACCAGGCAGACATTGACCGCGCCCTCACTCGTATCGCCCATGAGATCCTCGAGGCCAACAAAGGCTCCAAGGACCTGGTGCTGCTGGGCATTCCGCGGCGCGGCTATCCGCTGGCACTCAGGCTGGCCCGCAAGATTGCTGCCGCTGACCCCACCGTTGACGCCGCCGCGATCGTCGGACAATTGGACGTCACCATGTTCCGCGACGACCTCTCCCACCAGCCCACCAGGCCTCCCTATCCCACCCAACTCCCGCGCACGGGGATCGACAACAAGGTCGTGGTGCTCATCGATGACGTGTTGTACTCCGGCCGCACCATCCGTGCCGCCTTGGACGCCATTATCGACCTCGGCCGTCCACGGATCGTCCGGCTCGCCGTGCTGATCGACCGTGGCCACCGCGAGCTTCCCATCAGGGCGGACCACGTGGGAAAGAACCTGCCCACGTCCTCCGCCGAGAAGGTCCGGGTCCGCCTTGAGGAAACCGATACTTCCCCCGACGGGTCCACGGTCAACGAAGTGGTTATCGAGGGCGGCGCGTGAAACACCTGCTCTCAACCGAAGACCTGAGCCTGTCCAACGCCATCCGCATCCTCGACACCGCCGAAGAAATGGCCGCCGTGGGGGACCGTGAGGTCAAGAAGCTCCCGGCCCTGCGTGGCCGCACCGTAGTGAACCTCTTCTTCGAAGACTCCACCCGCACCAGGATCTCCTTCGAAGCGGCCGCCAAGCGGTTGTCCGCCGACGTCATCAACTTCGCGGCGAAGGGGTCTTCAGTCTCCAAGGGTGAGTCCCTCAAGGACACAGCCCAGACACTGGCAGCCATGGGAGCGGACGCCGTAGTAATCCGCCACTGGGCTTCCGGTGCGCCCCACCGCCTGGCCGCCACCGACTGGATCGATGCCGCGGTCATCAACGCCGGGGACGGCACCCACGAACACCCCACCCAGGCACTCCTGGATGCCTTCACCATGCGCCGGCACTGGGCGAAGCTCGCCGGTACCGGATCCATCGGCGCGGACCTGTCGGGCATGCGCGTCGCCATTGCCGGAGACGTCCTGCACTCCCGCGTAGCCCGCTCCAACGTCTGGCTGCTCCGCACGCTCGGCGCGGAAGTCACGCTCGTTGCCCCGCCCACCCTGCTGCCCATCGGCGTCGAACAGTGGCCGTGCAAGGTCAGCTACAACATGGATGAAACCCTTGAACAGGGAGTGGACGCCGTCATGATGCTGCGCGTGCAGGGCGAGCGGATGAACGCCTCGTTCTTCCCCTCCACCCGCGAATACTCCCGCCGCTGGGGTTTCGACGACAACCGGCTCCGTGCCCTGGACAGCCTGGGGCTCAAAGACACGATCATCATGCACCCCGGCCCCATGAACCGGGGCCTGGAAATTTCCGCAGCCGCCGCGGATTCGCCCCGCTCCACCGTGCTGTCGCAGGTGAAGAACGGCGTCTCCGTCCGGATGGCCGCCCTGTACCTGCTGCTCTCCGGGGATACCCGCGAACCAGCCGCCACCCCCACTAAGGAGAGCAACTGATGGCAGAGAATAACGGAACCTACCTGATACGTGGCGCAGCGGTACTGGGCGCCGGCGCCGAGGACCTCCTTATCCGCGACGGCGTCATCGCAGCCCGGGGAACCGGCGCAGCCACGCACGCCGACGCCGACGATGCCACCGTCATTGAGGCAGCGGGCCTGGTGGCGCTGCCCGGCATGGTGGACGTCCACACGCACCTGCGCGAACCCGGCCGCGAGGACGCCGAGACCGTCGAAACGGGTACCCGCGCGGCCGCCCTTGGCGGCTACACCGCCGTGCACGCCATGGCCAACAGCACCCCCGTGGCGGATACCGCCGGAGTAGTGGAGCAGGTCTACAGCCTGGGCCGCGCCGCCGGCTGGGTGGATGTCCGTCCGGTCGGCGCAGTCACTGTCGGGCTTGCTGGGGAGCAGTTGGCCGAGCTCGGTGCCATGGCCGACTCCCGCGCCCGCGTCCGCATGTTCTCCGACGACGGCATCTGCGTCCACGATCCTGTCCTGATGCGCAGGGCCCTCGAATACGTCAAGGCGTTCGACGGCGTCGTGGCCCAGCATGCGCAGGAGCCGCGCCTCACCGCCGGTGCCCAGATGAACGAGGGCGAAGTTTCCGCCGTCCTCGGACTTACCGGCTGGCCGGCGGTCGCCGAGGAGAGCATCATTGCACGCGACGTCCTGCTCGCCCAGCACGTGAACTCGCGCCTCCACGTCTGCCACGTATCCACCGCCGGTTCTGTGGAGATCATCCGCTGGGCCAAGGAGCGCGGCATCAACGTCACCGCCGAGGTCACCCCGCACCACCTCCTGCTCACTGACGACCTCGTCCGCAGCTATAACCCCGTCTACAAGGTCAACCCGCCGCTGCGGACCGACGCGGACGTACAGGCACTGCGCGCCGGCCTCGCCGATGGCACCATCGACGTCGTGGGCACCGACCACGCCCCCCACCCCAGCGAGCACAAGGAGTGCGAGTGGGCGCAGGCCGCGATGGGCATGACCGGGCTGGAAACCGCGCTGTCCGTGGTCCAGCACACCATGATCGAAACCGGACTGATGACCTGGGCCGACTTCGCCCGGGTGACCTCCACGGCCGCAGCACAGATCGGCCGGCTGGCGGACCAAGGCCGCCCCCTCGAGGCTGGCGAGCCCGCCAACCTCATCCTGGTGGACCCCAACGCCCGCTGGACCGTCGACCCCGCCAAGATGGCAACCATGGGCCGCAACTCGCCGTTTGCCGGCCTGGAACTGCCTGGCAAGGTGGTGGCCACGTTCTACAAAGGGCACCCCACCGTCCTGGACGGCCAGCTCAACACCCCCTACCGCGAAGTGGCGGGCGTCTCCTGATGGACACCAAGCTCCTCACCGGCATCATCACGGTGGCGATCATCGCCGTGGTCCTGCTGATGATCTGGACCGGGTGGCGGAACCGCCTCAAGCGGCAGGCCGACGTCGAGCAGTTACCTGCAGTGCCCGAGGCACCCGGAACGGCTCTCGAGGTAGCGGAAGGCCAGTACGTCGCATCAACCACCGCGGGGGACTGGCTGGACCGGATCGCCGTGCACGGGCTGGGCATCCGGACCAACGCGACCCTCTCGGTCTACGCCCATGGTGTGCTTTTTGACCGGTCCGGGGCGCCGGCGGTCTACATTCCGGCCGCGGACCTCACGGGCGTGCGGCAGGACAGCGGCATGGCCGGCAAGTTCGTGGAAAAGGACGGCCTCCTGGTTCTCAGCTGGAGGCTGGGCTCCCATGAGCTGGACACCGGCTTCCGTACCCGCCGCGCCGCAGACAAAACAGCCCTTTTCGAATCCCTTCAGCAATTGATCTCCGCGGCCCCCCAGGCTGATCCCCAGAGTGGAAAGTAAAACAGTGACACAAACAGCAGCAGAAAAAGTGGATGCCACTCCAGCAGTTTCCACCACGGCAGCGCTCGTTCTGGAGGACGGCCGTATCTTCCGCGGCACCAGCTACGGCGCCACCGGCACCGCCTTGGGCGAGGCGGTCTTCGCCACTGGCATGACCGGCTACCAGGAGACCATTACGGACCCCTCTTACGCCCGCCAACTGGTGGTGCAGACCGCGCCGCACATCGGAAACACCGGCGTCAACAGCGAAGACGCTGAGTCCCGCCGCATCTGGGTAGCCGGCTACATCGTCCGCGACGCCGCCCGCCGCCCCTCCAACTGGCGGTCGGAGCGATCTCTTGACTCCGAACTCGTCGAGCAGGGAATCGTGGGCATCCAGGGCGTGGACACCCGCGCCATCACCCGCCACCTGCGCGAGCACAAGACCATGCGCGCCGGCATCTTCTCCGGCGACGCCGCCCAGGCCACCGACAAGGAACTCCTGGACACCGTCCTCGCCAGCGCTCCCATGGAAGGCGCCCGCCTGGCTGAGGAAGTCAGTGTCGATGAGGCCTACGTCGTTGAGCCCAAAGACCACGGCTGGGACGGCGACGCCCGGTTCAGCATTGCCGCAATCGACCTTGGCATCAAGGCGATGACCCCCATCCGGTTCGCCGAACGCGGCGTGCGCGTCCACGTGCTGCCCGCCACCGCCACCCTTGAGGACGTCAAGGCCGTCAACCCGGACGGCTTCTTTATGTCCAACGGCCCGGGAGACCCCGCCACCGCCGACGCCCAGGTCAAGCTCCTGCGCTCGGTCCTGGACGAGAAGCTGCCGTACTTCGGCATCTGCTTCGGCAACCAGATCCTGGGCCGCGCCCTGGGCTTTGGCACCTACAAGCTGCGCTACGGCCACCGCGGCATCAACCAGCCCGTGATGGACCGCCGCACCGGCAAAGTGGAAATCACCTCGCAGAACCACGGTTTCGCCGTGGACGCACCGCTCGACGGCGCCACCCAGGCCCCTGAGGAGCGGTACGGCCGCGTCGAGGTCAGCCACGTAAGCCTGAACGACGACGTCGTGGAAGGTCTCGCGTGCCTGGACATCCCCGCCTTCTCGGTCCAGTACCACCCCGAGGCGGCAGCCGGACCGCACGACGCCGCCTACCTTTTCGACCGCTTCATCGACCTGATGGAAGGTACCCGCGATGGCAGGACCGCGGGCCTGTCCAAGGACCCGGTTGACGCGAAGCACCCCGCCGATCCGACCACGACTGACAACAAGACTGAGGACAAGAAGTAATGCCCAAGAGAACTGACCTTAAGAGCGTCCTGGTCATCGGTTCCGGCCCGATCGTCATCGGCCAGGCCGCCGAATTCGACTACTCCGGCACCCAGGCACTTCGTGTCCTCAAGGAGGAGGGCCTGCGCGTCATCCTCGTGAACTCGAACCCGGCCACCATCATGACGGACCCGGAGTTCGCCGACGCCACGTACATCGAGCCCATCACCCCCGAGGTGGTGGAGAAGATCATCGCCAAGGAGCGTCCGGACGCAGTCCTGCCAACCCTGGGCGGCCAGACGGCGTTGAACACGGCCATCGCGCTGGACAAGAACGGTGTGCTGGAGAAGTACAACGTGGAACTCATCGGCGCGAACATCGCCGCCATCGAGCTCGGCGAGGACCGCGAAAAGTTCAAGGGCGTTGTGGAGCGCTGCGGCGCGGAATCTGCCCGCAGCCACATCATCCACACCATGGACGAGGCCCTCAAGGCCGCCGAAGACCTCGGCTACCCCATGGTGGTGCGTCCGTCCTTCACCATGGGCGGGCTGGGTTCCGGCCTGGCGTACAACGAGGATGACCTCCGCCGCATCGTGGGCCAGGGCCTGCAGTACAGCCCCACCAGCGAGGTTCTGCTCGAAGAGAGCATCCTCGGCTGGAAGGAATACGAGCTCGAGATGATGCGGGACAAGAACGACAACGTGGTTGTCGTCTGCTCCATCGAGAACTTCGACCCCGTGGGCGTTCACACAGGCGACTCCATCACCGTGGCGCCAGCACTGACCCTCACTGACCGTGAGTACCAGCGGCTCCGTGACATCTCCATCGCAGTGATCCGCGAAGTCGGCGTCGACACCGGCGGCTGCAACATTCAGTTCGCCATCGAACCGGACACCGGGCGTGTGGTGGTCATCGAGATGAACCCGCGTGTGTCACGCTCCTCGGCGCTGGCATCGAAGGCTACCGGCTTCGCCATTGCCAAGATCGCCACCAAGCTCTCCCTCGGCTACACGCTTGACGAGATCCCGAACGACATCACGCAGAAGACCCCCGCTTCCTTCGAACCCACGCTGGACTACGTGGTGGTCAAGGTTCCGCGCTTCGCGTTCGAGAAGTTCCCGGCCGCCGACAACACGCTCACCACCACCATGAAGTCCGTGGGCGAGGCCATGGCCATGGGCCGTAACTTCACCGAAGCGCTGCAGAAGGCTCTCCGCTCCCTGGAACAGAAGGGCTCGCAGCTGGACTTCAGCTCCGTCCCGGAATGGGAAGTCCCGGAACTCATCGAAAAGTCCAAGCGCCCCACCACGGAGCGGCTGCACCAGGTCCAGCGGGCCATGCTCGGCGGTGCCACCGTGGAGGAGCTGTATGCAGCCACGAAGATTGATCCGTGGTTCCTGGACCAGCTCCAGCTGCTGAACGAGATCTCCCGTGAGATCCGCGAGGCCGGCGCCTTGACCGTGGACATGCTCAAGCGCGCCAAGCGCCACGGCTTCTCCGACGAGCAGATCGGAGCCCTGACGCACAACTCCGAGGCCGTGGTCCGGGGTGTTCGCCAGGCGCTGGGGATCCGTCCCGTCTACAAGACTGTGGACACCTGTGCGGCCGAGTTCGCCGCCTACACCCCCTACCACTACTCGGCCTACGACGAGGAGGACGAGGTAGCGCTGCACTCCAAGCCGTCGATCCTGATCCTTGGTTCCGGTCCGAACCGCATCGGCCAGGGCATCGAGTTCGACTACTCCTGCGTCCACGCCTCCATGGCGCTGCGCAAGGCCGGCTACGAGACCGTCATGGTCAACTGCAACCCGGAGACGGTCTCCACCGACTACGACGTCTCCACCCGCCTGTACTTCGAGCCGCTGACCCTTGAGGACGTCCTGGAGGTCATCGCCGCGGAGGAACGCACCGGCGGCGTCATGGGCGTGTTCGTGCAGCTTGGCGGCCAGACCCCGCTGAAGCTGGCGCAGCAGCTGGCCGACGCCGGTGTCCCCATCCTGGGCACGTCGCCGGAGGCGATCGACCTCGCCGAGCACCGCGGGGCGTTCTCCCGCGTCCTGGACAAGGCCGGCCTGATCTCCCCGAAGAACGGCACCGCCGTGTCCTTCGAGGACGCCAAGAAGATCGCTGACGAGATCGGCTACCCCGTCCTGGTCCGCCCGTCCTACGTGCTGGGCGGCCGCGGTATGGAAATCGTCTATGACGAGGCCAACCTCTCCCGCTACATCGCCAACGCCACCGAGATCACCCCGGACCACCCGGTCCTGATCGACCGGTTCCTGGAAGACGCCGTCGAAATCGACGTTGACGCGCTCTTCGACGGCACGGACATGTACCTTGGCGGCATCATGGAGCACATCGAGGAAGCCGGCATCCACTCCGGCGACTCCGCCTGTGTCCTGCCGCCCATCACCCTGGGTAACAACGTCCTGGAACGCGTCCGCACAGCCACCCGCGCCATCGCAGAAGGCGTGGGCGTGCGCGGCCTGATCAACATCCAGTTCGCCCTCGCCTCGGACGTCCTCTATGTCCTGGAAGCGAACCCGCGTGCCTCCCGCACCGTGCCGTTTGTGTCCAAGGCCACCGGCGTCCAGATGGCCAAGGCCGCGGCCCTGATCGGTACAGGCGTTACCATCGGCCAGCTCCGCAGCGCCTACAAGATGCTGCCGGAAACGGGAGACGGTTCCACTCTGCCGCTGGACGCGCCGGTGTCCGTCAAGGAAGCCGTGCTGCCGTTCAGCCGCTTCCGTACGCCTGAAGGCAAGGTCGTCGACTCCCTGCTCGGCCCGGAAATGCGTTCCACTGGTGAAGTGATGGGCATCGACAAGCACTTCGACACCGCGTTCGCCAAGAGCCAGGCAGCCGCCAACAACGCGCTGCCCACCGAAGGCAAGATCTTTGTCTCCGTGGCCAATCGGGATAAGCGGTCCGTGATCATGGGCGTCAAGCGGCTTTCGGACCTTGGCTTCGAAATCGTGTCTACTGGCGGTACCGCTGATGTCCTGCGCCGCAACGGCATCCAGGCCACCCCGGTGCGCAAGGTCGCCGAAGGCAGCAGCGCCGAAGGCGAGGGCACCATCGCGGACCTCGTCATCGCCGGCGACATCGACATGGTGTTCAACACTCCGTCCGGCGGCGAAGCCCGCAGCGATGGCTACGAACTCCGCGCAGCCGCCACCTCCATCGGCATCCCCTGCATCACTACTGTGGCTGAATTCAACGCGGCAGTGCAGGCGATCGAGGCCATGCGCACGTACGAGTGGTCCGTAACCAGCCTGCAGGAGCACGCCGCGGCGCTGGCCGCGTCGCAGCTCGCCGCGTCGCAGGGCACGGCAGTGCACCATGCCTGACGCCGGATCCGCAGTAACCAGCTCCACAGTCCGGGAGCCGTTCGGCTCCCGGCTGGGGGCGGCCATGGCCGCCCGCGGGCGGCTGTGCGTGGGCATTGACCCGCACCCGGCGCTCCTGAAGAGCTGGGGATTGAACGACGACGCCGCCGGGCTGAGGCGCTTTTCGCTGACGGTCCTGGAGGCGGTCGGTTCGCTCGCTGCCGCGGTCAAGCCACAAGTGGCACTCTATGAACGCCACGGCTCGGCCGGCATGGCCGTCCTTGAGGAGTTCCTCGCCGCGGCACGCGACGAGTCGGTGCTCACCATCGCCGACGCCAAGCGCGGCGACATCGGCTCCACCATGGCCGCGTACGCTGACGCCTGGCTGCGGGACGGGTCGGCACTGGCAGCCGACTCCGTGACGCTCAGCCCGTACCTGGGGTTTGAATCCCTCCGCCCCGCCCTGGACCTCGCGGCCGAATACGGCCGCGGTGTGTTCGTCCTGGCACTGACATCCAACCCGGAGGGGGCGTCCGTGCAGCACATCGGCGGGGGCGACTCCGTGGCCCGGCGGATCACCGAGGCGGCTGCAGCGGAGAACCGCCGCTACGACGGGCCCCTCGGGTCCGTTGGACTCGTGGTCGGAGCCACCGTGGGTTCTGCGCTGACTGACCTGCAGCTTGACCTGCAAGCCGTCCGCGGGCCCATCCTTGCCCCGGGGCTGGGGGCGCAGGGCGCCACCGGGGCTGACCTGCGCACGACGTTCGGTCCGGCGTACCCGCAGGTGCTGGGGACATCCAGCCGCGACATCCTTGCCGCCGGCCCCGATATACGGGGGCTCCAGGAGGCCGCCCTGCGGACGCTTGAGGGACTTCGCAAAGGCTAGCCTGGCGTAGCGCCGGTCCATTGATTCGCGGGGCACCAGAGGGTAGGTTTCAGGACAAGTCCAATGGCGGCCGCCTTGGATGCATCCGAGAAAACCGGGGGTGTCCTCCATGAGCCTGCGACCGTTATCCGCGTCGGAACGCGCGGACGCGCTGCAGAAGGCAGCCGCTGCCAGGGCAGCCAGGGCGGCGGCAAAAGAGCGGCTCAAGAACGGCGAGACGTCGGCCGCGGACATCATCAGTTCGGCGGCCGGCGACGACGCCCTTGCGAGGATGCGTGTGGCCGAACTCCTTGAAGCGCTGCCTGGCATCGGCAAGGTGCGGGCCGCGGCCATTATGGAGCAGCTGGGAATAGCCGCTTCCCGGCGGGTCCGGGGGCTGGGCATTCACCAGCGCCAGGCGCTGGTAGATTTTATAGACGAGAAGTAGGGCGTGCCACGGTTCGCCCCATCCGAACCGCCGCAAAGGAATATGTGAGCAAGAAACCGGGACTGACAGTCCTCGCAGGTCCGACGGCTGTTGGCAAAGGCACCGTGTCCACCTACATCCGGGATAACTACCCCGAAGTCTGGCTTTCCGTATCGGCCACCACCCGCGCTCCGCGGCCCGGTGAGCAGGACGGCATCCACTACTTCTTTAAATCGAAGGAAGAGTTCGAGTCCCTGGTCGCTGCCGGGGAGTTCCTGGAATGGGCAGTGGTCCACGGCCAGAACACCTACGGCACGCTGAAAAGCACCGTGAACGAAGCCATCGCCGACGGAAAGTCGGTTCTGTTGGAGATCGACCTGCAGGGTGCCCGACAGGTCAAGGCGGCGGTCCCGGATGCCCAATTCGTCTTCCTCGCGCCGCCGAGCTGGGACGAAATGGTGCGCCGGCTGGTAGGCCGCGGCACCGAAACTGCGGAGGAACAGCGGCAAAGGCTGGAAACCGCTAAACTAGAACTTGCCGCTGAACCGGAGTTTGACCACACCGTCATCAATGATGACGTTCGCCGGGCAGCGGACGAGCTTGTTTCACTCATGGGGCTGACACCGCACCCGCACTAGTTGCCGGTAGCAGTCGGCCCGTTAGAATTTGGAGAATTCGTGTCCACGAACCTTGAAGGCATCATCAACCCGCCGATCGACTCGCTGCTTGAGGCAGCTGATTCCAAGTACGGCCTGGTGATCTTCGGCGCCAAGCGTGCACGTCAGATCAACGCTTACTACGCCCAGCTGCACGAGGGCCTGTTCGAGTACGTCGGCCCGTTGGTCGACACCAAGCTGAACGAGAAGTCACTCTCGATCGCCCTGCGTGAGATCAACGAAGGCAAACTCGTTTCCACGCCGATCGAAGCCGCAGAGTAATTACACAGACTGCCTGTTGACGGAGGTCACGTGCGCATAGTCCTCGGAGTCGGGGGAGGGATTGCCGCCTACAAGGTGGCATCGCTCCTCCGGCTTTTTACTGAAGCCGGCCATGACGTCACGGTGATTCCCACGGAAGCGGCTACCCGCTTCGTGGGAGTCGCTACGTGGGAGGCCCTGTCCGGGCACCCCGTCAGCAACAGCGTCTTCGACGACGTCCACCAGGTTAACCATGTGCGGTTGGGTCACGAAGCGGACCTCATCGTGGTGGCACCGGCGACGGCGGACCTGCTGGCGCGTGCCGCCACCGGCCAAGCCAACGACCTCCTCACGAACACCCTCCTGATGGCCAGTGGTCCGGTGCTTTTTGCCCCGGCCATGCATACGGAGATGTGGCAGCACCCGGCCACGCGCGCCAATGTGGAGACATTGCGGGGGCGGGGCGCAGCTGTCCTGGAGCCCGCCTCCGGACGGCTGACCGGCTCTGACTCAGGCCCTGGCCGCCTGCCCGAACCGGAGGCCATCTTCGACGCCGCCATCGCCCTGGCCCAGGGCAGGTCCGACTATCAACTGCCGCTTGCCGGAAAAACGGTCACCATCAGCGCCGGCGGTACACGCGAACCACTGGACCCGGTGCGCTTCCTGGGAAACCGGTCATCGGGCAAGCAGGGCGTCGCCCTGGCAGTTGCCGCCCGCAACGCTGGAGCTTCGGTCCGGCTCCTGGCTGCACATATGGAAGTACCGCCGCCGGCCGGCGTTGAAGTAGTGGAAGTGGAGACTGCGCTGCAGTTGCGGGAAGCCGCGCTGGCCGCTGCAGCGGATTCCGACGTCGTCATTATGGCCGCCGCGGTGGCCGACTTCCGTCCCGCTGAGATATCCGGCACAAAAATCAAGAAGCGCGACGACGCCGCTGACCCCGTCATTTCCCTGGTCCGGAATCCCGACATCCTGCACGAACTGGTGGAAGTACGCGATGCCGCCCACGACCAGGCGCGCCGCAGCCAGCTGATTGTGGGCTTCGCCGCTGAGACCGGTGACGGCGAGGGGGATGTGCTGGCGTACGCCGAGGCCAAGCTCAGGCGCAAGGGCTGCGATCTGCTGGTCGTCAACCATGTGGGCACGGATAAAGTCTTTGGCCAGGACACCAACGCCGTCGTCATCCTTTCGCGCTCCGGCTCCGAACCCCAGGAGGCTTCAGGATCAAAGACCGAAGTCTCTGCCGCCGTTATTAGCCGGATCGGCTATGAGCTGAACCACGTTTCGCACCGCGCCTGACGGCAGGCCGGCAACGTTTCCTTAGCATGGGGACATACGCTGCCGGACGCCCGTTTCCCAACCAGTAAGGTAGTTGAGTGACTTTACCGCTGCACATTCCCCACACCCACGGGGCCACGCCCTCGGCGCTCCGGCTCTTCACCTCCGAGTCGGTGACTGAAGGCCACCCGGACAAGATCTGTGACCAGATCAGCGACGCCATCCTCGACGCCCTGCTGGCTGCGGATCCGGAGTCCCGCGTCGCCGTTGAAACCATGGCCACCACGGGCCTGGTCCACGTTGCCGGCGAGGTCACTACGGACGCCTACGTTGAGATCCCGCAGATCGTCCGCGAGACCATCCTTGGCATCGGCTACGATTCCTCGGCCAACGGCTTCGATGGCGCACGTTGCGGCGTGTCCGTCTCCATTGGGCAGCAGTCAAACGACATCGCCGGCGGCGTGTTCAACTCCCTCGAGGCCCGCGAGGGCCGCCAGGAGGATGACTACGATCTCCAGGGCGCCGGCGACCAGGGCCTGATGTTCGGCTACGCCAGTGATGAAACGCCGTCGTACATGCCGACGCCGATCTGGCTCGCGCACCGCCTGTCCGAACGCCTGACCGAAGTGCGTAAGTCCGGCGAGCTTTCCTACCTCCGACCCGACGGCAAGACGCAGGTCACTGTGGGCTACGACAAGGACATCCCCGTCTCGGTGGAAACCGTGGTCATCTCCAGCCAGCACGCCGAGGGAACCAGCCTGGACCGGCTCCGCGCCGACCTCGCCTCCTTCGTGATCAATCCGGTACTGGCCGCCGCCAACCTGGACATCTCGCGGGCAGCCAACATCCTGAACCCCGCGGGAGAATTTGTCATCGGCGGACCCGTCGGCGACGCCGGCCTGACCGGACGCAAGATCATCGTTGACACCTACGGCGGCATGGCCCGCCACGGCGGCGGCGCGTTCTCGGGCAAGGACCCGTCCAAAGTGGACCGGTCGGCCGCCTACGCCATGCGCTGGGTTGCGAAGAACGTGGTGGCCGCAGGCTTGGCAAAGCGCGCCGAAATCCAGATTGCCTACGCGATCGGCCAGGCCCGCCCGGTTGGCACGTACGTGGAAACGTTTGGCACGGAAACCGTGGACCCGGCGCGGATCAGCGCCGCGATCGCCGAAATCTTCGACCTCCGCCCGCGTGCCATCATCGACGCCCTGGATCTCAAGCGGCCCATCTACGCCAAGACTGCGGCACACGGCCACTTCGGCCGCGACGATCCCGACTTCACCTGGGAGCGCCTGGACCGCGTGGACGATCTCAAGGCCTTCTTCAACGCCTAGTTTGCCTAGCCGACCAAGCCTTCCGCCCGGCCCGGCTGAAAATGTCAGGGCAAGGTGGTTGGTTGGTTGTGTCCAGTCAGTAAGGAACGCCGGAGTCAGTGTCCGGCAACCAACCTGGCCCGCGCCGGATGCTGTAGGGGGTAGCCGACATGGCAAGAGATAAGGCTGTCCAGGCAGAGCCTGACGTTCCCGGCGGTGTGCAGATGTCCTTGCTCCAGGGTTTCCCGCCGCGCACGCCGCAGACCGGTCCTGCCCTGGCCGCGCGCCTCCCGGTTGCCAGGGTGCTGGTGGAGTCGGCGTTGCCCCACCTTGACCGCCCGTTTGATTACAGTGTGCCGGCGGACCTCGATGCCGCTGCGCAGCCCGGAGTGCGGGTCAAGGTCAAGTTCAGTGGCCAGGAACTGGGCGGTTTCATCATGGAACGCGCCGCCGAATCTGACGCCGGCCATACCCTGGTTCCGCTGTACAAGGTCATCTCGCCGGTGCCTGTCCTGACTCCGGCCGTCCGGGACCTGGCCTCGGCAGTCGCCGCGCGCTACGCCGGAACCCTCAGTGATGTGCTGCGCGCTGCGGTTCCGCCGCGGGTGGCCAAGCTTGAAAAGGAGTTTCTGGCCCGTTCCGTGGAGGCAGAGGCATCAGGCCCTGCGTCGCCGTCGGGCGGGGGTTCTGACGTCGAAGACACAGCCGCAGCCGCTAACCATGCTGTGTCCGGCGGTTGGAAGGCGTACCGCAACGGTGAAGCATTTGTCCGTCATCTGAGGGAGGGCGGTTCTCCGCGCGCGGTGTTCAGTCCCCTCCAGGGCTTTGGGAGTTCGGCGTGGCCGCGGCTGATCGCTGAAGCCGTCGCTGCGGTCCGCGCCTCCGGCCGGGGTGCTGTGGTGGTGGTTCCCGACTACCGTGACCTGGACCGCCTCGAAAAGGCGCTGGCGGCACTCTTGCCAGCCGACGACGTCGCCCGGTTGACCGCCGAGGACGGCCCAACACCGCGGTACCGGAACTTCCTGCGCGTGCTCGACGGTTCCGCGCAGGTGGCCATCGGCACCAGGTCGGCGGCATTCGCGCCGGTCCGCGACCTCGGCCTTGTGGCCTGTTGGGACGACGGAAACGACCTCCACATCGAGCAGCGTGCTCCCTACGCGCACGCGCGCGACGTCCTGCTCCTGCGTGCCGGCCAGGAAGGCACAGCTTGCCTGATGGCGGGTCACAGCCGCAGCACAGAGCTGCAGCGGCTGGTGGAAACGGGCTGGGCCATGCCTGTGGTCGCCGAACGCACGGCAGTCCGCTCCACCGTACCCAGGGTCTTGAACACTGCAGACAGTTTCGAACAGGAACGTGACCCGCTGGCCCGCATCGCCAGGCTTCCCGGGGCGGCCTGGCGCGCCGCGAAGGAGGGCCTGGAACGGGGGCCGGTCTTGGTCCAGGTGGCCCGTGCCGGCTACGCACCATCACTGATCTGCGAAACGTGCCGCGAGCCGGCGCGCTGCGGATCCTGTCAGGGCCCCTTGGCCATTGCCGGTGCCAGTGGCAGCGCCGCAATGCCCCAGTGCCGCTGGTGCTCCACCCCGGCCCCGGACTGGGAGTGCAGCCATTGCGGCGGCCGCCGGCTCCGCAAGGGCGCCACCGGGGTCATGCGGACCGCCGAGGAATTGGGCCGGGCGTTCCCCGGCAAGGCGGTGGTCACCTCCTCAGGGGATCACGTCAAGACAGACGTCGGCAACGGGAAGGTCCTCGTGGTCGCCACGGTGGGTGCCGAGCCGGTAGCGGACGGGGGATATGCCGCGGCACTGCTCCTGGACGGCGACTCGCTTCTCCGCCGCGAAAACCTCCGGGCGGGGGAGGACACCGTCCGGCGCTGGTTCAACGCCGCCGCCCTGGTGCGGCCCGCCTCCGATGGTGGGCTCGTAGTGATCACGGCGGCCGATACCGCTGCGGTTGGCGCCTTGCTGCGCTGGGATCCCGCCGGTTATGCCCAGCGTGAACTGGCGCTCCGGGTGGAGCTCCAGTTGCCCCCGGCGGTCCGGATCGCCTCCGTCACGGGCCCGCGTGCCGCCGTCGTGCATTTCACCGAGGGTGTGGAAAAGCAGCTGGAGGCAGACGGGGTGACCCTGCGGACGGCAGGACCGGCGCCGGTGCTGCTCGTCGGCGCGGCCACGCCCCAGCGGCTGGGCGAAGATGTCCGCACGCTATTGTTCTTCCCGTATGGGCAGGCAGCGAAGGTAACCCGGGTGTTGCGTGCCGCACGTGCAGCGGCTGCGGCCAAGCGGATCGAGGAACCGGTACAGCTCCGCCTGGACGGGGTGGATGTCCTGTAGTGCGGTCGGCCCGGCTAGGCCGCTCAGGCCGGATGAGTCGGACGTTTCCGGCCGCCTGACCGGGCCGCCACGATGTCATGGGCCACGTCAACCAGTTGCCGGGCGGATTCATCCCAGGTGAACTCTGCCGCCCGCGCCACGGACCGCCGCGACACGTCCTGCCAGTGCACGCCGTCGCGTAGTTTTTTCACGGCGGTGGCAAACTCCGCGGCGGAGCCGGGGTCAACGTAGGACGCAGCGTGGCCGCCAACCTCCCGGAAGATGGGGATGTCGCTGGCGATGACCGGGGTGCCCAGTGCCATCGCCTCCACGAGTGGCAGTCCGTATCCCTCCGCCCGGGAGAGGCTCACCAAGGCAGTTGCGCTCTTGAGCAGGGTGGCGTAATCGTCGTCAGTCACCCCGTTATGGAACACCACCTTGGCGCCCTGGGGCACCATGATCTCCAGTTCGGCCCTGCGTTGGGGGGTGATCCTGCTGAGCAGGTGCAGGGTGAAGTCGGGCAGTTCGGCCATTCCGGCCACCATGGTTTCCACGTTTTTGTAGGGCATGAACGAACCCATGTAGATGAGCGAGTGCTCCGCCCCGGCGGCTGCGTCCCGGGGCTCCTGGTCTGGTTGCGGTGCGTTGCTGATGATCCGCACGGGGCGGCTGGTGAGCCGGTACTTGGCCATCAGTGCTTCCGTGGTGCTGCTGATGGTGGCCACGATGTCAGCCCGGTTGAGCAGGAGCCGCTGTGGCCAGTACGCCTTGTGGTAAAGGCGCCACAAGACGCGCACGGGTGCTGGCAGGAATCCCGGCGGGGCGGGGTGCTCATAGTAGATGAGGTCGTGCAGGGTCAGGACCAGTCCGTACTTTCGGCCCCACGTGCCCATGGTCTGCATGGGACACACCACCACGTCAGCTTTGAGCGGGTTGATCTTCCGCGCCACGAAGAGCTCCATCGGGGAGAGCGGGCTGTTGATCAGCGTGTAGGGAACGTCGGGGAGCAGGGCAAGCTGCCGGTGATCGCTGATGAGCATGGACACGTCGGCGATCTTTGCCGTTGCGGCTATCAGGCTGGCTCCATACCGGCTGATTCCGTCGTGGTGGTCGGTCCGGGTGAAGCGGGCGTCGACGACTATTTTCACGCGGGGTGGTCCTTAAGGAAAGTGAGGATGAAGCCGGCGGCCGGCGCGGGCGTTTCGTAGTGGATCAGGTGCCCGACGCCGGGGATCACCTTCAGGGTGCCGTCAGGCAGCAGCGCGGCGAGGCGGCGCTGGTCAGGCAGCATCGCAATCTCGTCCTTCTCGCCGGCGATGAGCAGGACCGGCAGTGACAACTGCCCGGCCACCTCGGCCACGTTTCCGCTGACGGAGGCAGTGAAGGATTCCAGCAGACTGTCCCGGTCGGCAAAGGCGCTGAAGTAGGCATGGTGCTGGCCGTGGATGAACCGGCGAAGCTCTTTGTCAGGGGTTTTGGCCATGGCCTCGCTCATGACGCGGACGATCAGGGGGCTGCGGAGCAACGCAAGGCCCAGCCTCCGGGGGAGCCGGGCCGCGAGCCGATAGTAGAGGACGGCAAGTTTCGTCATGATCCCCTTCGGCCCCTCCAACGCCGGTGCCGCAATCGGGTTGATCAGGATCAGCGGTGACACCGCACCGGGGTGGGCTGCCACGAAGTGCGCGGCAACGATGGACCCGAACGAATGGCCCAGCAGCACGGTGTCCGGGCCGAGGCCCAAGGCAGCCATAAAGTCAGTGATGAACGTGCCGTAGTGCTCCACGGAATGGGTTCCTGAGGCAAAGGCCCCGGAGCTGCCGAAGCCGGGGAGGTCCGGCATGATGATCCGCATTCCGGGCAACTGGTCCGCAACCCTGAGCAGCCCATGGTGATCACCCCTGAAGCCGTGGATCACCAGAATGGTCCGTGTCTCCGGTGTCGCCTGTACCGGTTCATAGGTCCAGTAGGCCACGGTGCTGCCGTTGAGCTCTATCTCAGAGGCCTGGGTCCGGGCCGCGAGTTCATGGCTGAAGTAGGACGGCGTGGTGGGAGGCGGGGAGTCAGCTGTTTTCATGGCCCTCGGTCCTAGTTGACGTTGTCAGGGTGGGACCCGGTGCGGTATCCCCGGTCAAGTTCAGCGAGCGCAGTCATGTCGCGGTCCGAAAGCGCAAAGCGGAAGACGTCCAGATTTTCGCGGATCCGGGGCTCCGAGCTGGCTTTGGGGATGGCGATGTGGCCCAGCTGGACATGCCATCGCAGGATGACCTGTGCCGCCGTCACCCCGTGTTCGGCGGCGCAGGCCAGGACCACGGGGTCCGCCAGGACCTGCCCGCGCCCCAAGGGGCTCCACGCCTCCGTCAGGATACCGAGTGCAGCATGCAACTCCCGGAGCTCAGCCTGTTGGAGCCAGGGATGCAGTTCGATCTGATTGACGGCCGGCACAACCTCCGCCGTCTGCAGCAGTCGGTCCAGGTGGGCGGGCTGGAAATTGCACACGCCGATGGCACGCACTTTGCCTTCGCGATACAGAGTTTCCAGGGCGCGGTAAGTTTCCGTGAAAAGCCCGCGCCGGGCGCAGGGCCAGTGGATCAGGTACATGTCTATGTAGTCCAGGCCGAGGTTCACCATGGAGGTATCGAACGCATGGAGCGTTGCGTCATAGCCCTGGTCATCGTTCCAGACCTTCGTGGTAATGAAAACGTCCTCGCGGGACAACGCGGGGGCAGCCTCTCCTGAGCCGCCACTTCCGGTTCCGCCGTCGTACCCGAAGGAGGAGCTGATCCCGCGGGCCACTCCGGTTTCATTCCCGTACATGGCTGCGGTGTCGAAATGCCGGTAACCGGCGCCCAGTGCGGTGGCCACCAGGGCGGACGCCTCCGCGACCGGAACCTTGTACAGCCCATATCCCAACTGGTCGATCAGCACGCCGTTGTTCAGGCTGAGCCGGGGAGAGGTTTTCATAGCAACGACTCTACCCATTCTGTACACAGACTCCGTCAGGTGGGGCCGTCGAAACTGACCAAGCGCCGCGCGCTTGCTTCATCAAGGATCAGGTCGGTGGCCAGCCCCGCGGTCAGGGCTCCGCGCAGGCCATTGATCTTCGACGCCCCGGACACCACGCAGATGCGGCGCCGGACCTGCTTCAGTTCCGCGAGCGCAGGGCCGGTGGACCGTTCATTGAGTACGATGCCGTCAGAAGACCCGTCACCACGGAAAAACACGGTTGCGACGTCGCCCACAACATCCGATTCTGCAAGGATCTTGAGGTCACTTTCGTCCAAATAGCCCCCTGCGTAGACGTGACTTGGAAAGTCAGCGTCCACCGAACCCACGCCGAAGATCGCCATGCTCATCCTTGACTGGAGCTCCAGGATCCGTTGCACGCTGCGTTCATTCCACATGGCCGTCTTGGTCGCTGCGTGGTCAAAAAACGCCGGTACCGGGAACTGCTCCACCCGGGCGCCGTAGGCACTTCCGAAGCGCCGCATGATGTCGCTGGCGTACGTGATGCCCGTAGTGTGCATATTGCCCGCACCGTTGAGTTGGACAATGACGGTGTCGTGGGTGATCTTGCGGGTAAGGTGCCGGCTCACTGCGCTCAGCGTGGAGCCCCAGGCCACCCCGATGATGGCGTTGGAATCCACCAGCGGCCCGATCGTTCGTGCGGCCTGCATGGCTACGCGGTCCAGGGTTTCAGCTTCGTTCAGGGTTTCCAGGATTGGGACAACGTGCACGTCCACGTTGTACTCGTCCCGCATCATGCCCTCCAGTTCCGGGCCGGTATCCATTGGATTGCGGATCTGGATCTGAACGAGGCCGGAGTCCCGGGCCGAGGACAGGAGCCGGGAAACCGTGGAACGGGACGTGCGCAGTTCCCGGGCGATGGCGTCCATGGTGAGGTCCTGCAAGTAATACATCTGGGCTGCCCGCAGGGTATCGGAGTGGCGTGAGGGTGACATGGGGAATCCATTCTGCACGTTTGTGCATAGAGGTTGACTCTATTTTCCATTACTTCAAACAATAGTGGGAGACCTGCGGTTCGCCAGGCGGCAGCCGCATACACCAAACCCAAGGGAGTTGTTTTGGGAACCCATGATTTGTTCGGCCACAGCGGAGCCAAGCCGTCTGCAGCCTCCGGAGCGCGTTCTTCAGTGCAGGCCCTGCGGCAGCGTCCGCGGGCAAAAGTGCTCATCGTCGGCGGCGGAATCAACGGCGTGGGCACGTTCCGCGATCTTGCCCTGCAGGGTGTCGATGTTGCCTTGGTGGAGCGCGGAGACTACTGCCAAGGTGCCAGCGGCGCCTCCTCGCACATGATCCACGGCGGCATCCGCTACCTGGAAAACGGCGAGTTTCGGCTGGTCCGGGAATCAGTGGTGGAACGAAACCGCCTGCTCCGCATCGCGCCCCACTACGTGAAGCCACTCCAAACCACGATTCCGATTTTTAGTACATTCTCCGGGGTGCTGTCGGCCCCGTTGCGCTTCCTGACGCACAAGCAGCAGGGCAAGCCGAAGGAGCGCGGTGCGTTCCTCATCAAGGTGGGGCTCAGCCTTTACGATTCGTTCTCCCGTGACGGCGGATCCGTTCCCCGCCACCAGTTCCGGGGCCGGAAGCGTGCACTGGCCGAACTGCCGCACCTCCACCCCGGCACCAAATATGCGGCCACCTACTTTGATGCGTCCGTGCACAATCCGGAGCGCCTCACCCTGGACGTCCTCCAGGACGGTGAGAAGGCCGGGTTGGGCGTCGACGGCCCCGCTGACGCCACGGCCCGGGCCAGCAACTATCTTTCGCTGCAGTCCATGACAGCCGCCGCGGCGCCCGGCAGTACCGGCCGCACCGCGGGAAGCACCGTCCAGTTGCGCGACGAGCTCACCGGCGACGTTTTTGACTTCACCGCGGATGTCATCGTCAACACCACCGGGGCCTGGGTGGACCTGACCAACGGGGCGATGGGCGCTGGCTCCCAGTTCATGGGTGGCACCAAGGGCTCGCACATTGTCTTGGACCACCCCGGACTGCTCGAAGCATGCCGTGGCCGCGAAATCTTCTTTGAGCACACGGATGGGCGGATCGTCCTGATCTACCCGATGGGGGACAGGGTCCTGGTGGGAACCACCGACGTGGAGGCCGACATGGGCCAGGACGCGGTGTGCACCGACAGCGAGATCGACTACTTCCTTGAACTGATTAGCCACGTCTTCCCCGACATCCCGGTGAACCGCGGGCAGATCGTCTACACGTTCTCCGGTGTCCGCCCGCTCCCGCGGCACGACGCAACCCAGCCAGGATTTGTCTCAAGGGACTACCGGATCGAGCGGCGCGAAGGGGCCGCAGGCGCCGTCGTTCTTTCCCTGGTGGGTGGCAAGTGGACAACGTTCCGCGCGCTGGCCGAGCATATGGCCAACGACGTGCTCGCCGAATTGGGGATGGAACGGAAGGTTTCGACGGCGAAGCTCGCCATCGGAGGCGGGACCGGCTTTCCTGAGGACGAGGCGGGGGTCCAGAAATGGATTAAGGCCCACATGTCCGCCAGCCGCGACGCCGACCGGACCGCGGTCCTGCTGACGCGCTATGGCACCCGCGCCGAGGAAGTCATGGACTACCTCGACGCCGGAGCTGACCGGCTCCTGCACTCCACGCGCGAGCTCAGTGTCCGCGAGCTGGAATTTATGGCCGCCAATGAGCAGATCGGGCACCTCGCAGATGTGCTCATCCGCCGGACGTCCCTTGCCTTCCGCGGCCTGGTGACGGGTGAACTGCTGCACGAGGTGGCGGAGGTGCTCGCCGGTCCGCTGGGTTGGGATCCCGCCACAACGGCCGCGCAGATCCGGGCTGCCCACGACGTGCTGGAGCGTCTCCACCGAGTAGAGATCCACAGTTTGGTCGCCTAGGCAACCCGGCTGAAAGCCGGGGCACCACCGTGCCCCGGCCCTACGGTCGGTCCTGCAACCGCGATGGACCGACAACAGATATAGAGGAGTCAAAGATGTCTCTTGGAATTGTTTTCCTTTCCGAAGTCTTCGGAACTGCGATGCTCACCCTCCTGGGTTGCGGCGTGGTCGCCAACGTTGCGTTAAAGGGCACCAAAGGCTACAGCGGCGGGTTCCTGATGGTGACCTGGGGGTGGGGCATCGCCGTTTTCGCGGGTGTTTTCGTTGCTGCCAAGTCCGGCGCACACCTCAATCCCGCCGTCACCCTCGGGATCCTGGTTGAGGGCAAACGGCCCTATGCCCCAGAGGTCCCGATTGATGTTGCTTCAACCCTGACGTACTTCGGCGGCGAAATGCTGGGGGCTTTCCTCGGCGCAGTGGTCTGCTGGGCCGCCTATAAGCAGCACCTCGACGCCGACCTCGAGACGGCCAGCAAACTGGGCGTGTTCTCCACCGGCCCGGCGATCCGCTCCACGCCGTGGAACCTCGTCACCGAGATCATCGGCAGTTTTGTGCTGGTTTTTGTGATCCTCACCCTCGGCGGAACGCCCTCGGGCCTGGGACCTCTTGCCGTCGCCCTGCTCGTGGTGGGCATCGGTGTTTCCCTCGGCGGACCCACAGGCTACGCCATCAACCCGGCCCGTGACCTGGGGCCGCGGATTGCACACGCTTTGCTTCCCATCAAAGGAAAGGGCACCAGCGACTGGGCCTATTCGTGGATTCCCGTAGTGGGACCCCTGGCGGGTGGTGCCCTGGGCGGTATTGTCGCCAGGATAGCCCCGATCATCATTACTGCCGCCGCCTGACCGTTCAGCCAACACCCCGTATACAGACAAGGACGTCATCATGAACCAGTACGTAATCGCCATTGACCAGGGCACCACCAGCTCCCGCGCCATCGTCTTCGACCACAGCGGCAATATTGTCTCGTCGGGCCAGATGGAGCACGAACAGATCTTCCCGCAGGCAGGCTGGGTGGAGCACAACCCCGCCGAGATCTGGAACAACACCCGGGAGGTCATTGCCTCCGCGCTCTCCAAGGCGAACCTGACCCGGCACGACATTGCCGCCGTCGGCATCACCAACCAGCGCGAAACCGCCGTAGTGTGGGACAAGACCACTGGCGAGCCTGTTTATAACGCCATCGTCTGGCAGGACACCCGGACCCAAAGCATCGTTGACGAGCTCTCCCAGGACGGCGGGCCGGAACGGTTCAAGCACAAGGTGGGCCTTCCCCTTGCCACTTATTTCTCCGGCACCAAGATCAAATGGATCCTGGACAACGTGGAAGGTGCCCGGGCCAAGGCGGAAGCCGGTGAACTTATTTTCGGCAACACCGACGCCTGGGTCCTGTGGAACCTGACTGGCGGGGTCGATGGCGGCGTGCACGTCACTGACGTCACGAATGCCTCCCGCACCCTGTTTATGGACCTCGAGACCCTGAGCTGGGACGAGGAGATCCTCGGGATCTTCGGTGTCCCGCTGAGCATGATGCCGGAGATCAAATCCTCCTCCGAGGTCTACGGCACGGTCCACACGTCGCAGTTGCTGCGCGAAGTCCCCGTAGCTGGCATCCTCGGGGACCAGCAGGCGGCCACGTTCGGCCAGGCGGCCTTCCAGACGGGCGAAGCCAAGAACACCTACGGCACTGGCTGCTTCCTCATCTTCAACACTGGGGAGGAGATCGTCCACTCCAAGAACGGGCTCCTGACCACCGTCGGGTACAAGCTGGGAGATGCCGCACCGCACTACGCACTGGAAGGCTCCATCGCTGTCACCGGGTCCCTGATCCAGTGGCTGCGGGACAACCTGGGCATGATCAGCAGCGCTCCCGAGGTGGAGACGCTGGCGGCGTCAGTCAAGGACAACGGCGGCGTTTACATCGTCCCGGCGTTCTCCGGCCTCTTCGCCCCGTACTGGCGCTCCGACGCCCGCGGCGCCATTGTGGGCCTGACCCGCTTCGTCAACAAGAACCACATTGCACGGGCAGCGCTGGAAGCAACGGCGTTCCAGACCCGCGAGGTACTGGACGCTGTCAATGCGGACTCAGGCGTTCCCCTCACGGAGCTAAAGGTCGACGGCGGCATGGTTGCCAACGATGCCCTGATGCAGTTTCAGGCGGACATCCTGGGCGTCCCGGTAATCCGGCCCGAGGTCGTGGAAACCACCGCCCTGGGCGCGGCCTACGCAGCAGGCCTCGCCGTCGGATTCTGGAAGGACCTCGGCGAGCTGTCGGCCAACTGGTCCGAGGACAAGCGCTGGGAACCGCAGCTTGACCAGGCCGAACAGGACCGCCAGCTCCGCCTGTGGCGTAAGGCCGTCACGAAATCGATGGACTGGGTGGATGACGACGTGAGGTAGTTGTTTGGTGGTGAGCATGGCGGGCTGTGACGTTCTGACCATGGGAAATGGTGCCTCCATCACCAGTGTCATCTTCAACACCCAGCCCGAGCCGGCCTTCGCGGGCAGGGAAGCAGCGCGGGCGTGGATGACTACAGAGCAGTATGCACAGCTGAAGGCCGTGATGCTCAGCCTGGCCTATGCGTGAGAACCCCGTTGATCTGAAAGACTCCCCACTTCGACAGTCCCCGCGTTGCCATCGACAGTAACCAGCTGCCCTGTCCGAAGGAGCTCGGTGGCGTTGCCGGTACCAACAACGGCGGGGATGCCGTACTCGCGGGCCACGAGGGAAGCGTGCGCGGCCAGGTTGCCGCCGTCCGTCACGACGGCGGCAGCCACGGCAAACAGCGGGGTCCACGCCGGCGCCGTGGCTTTGGCCACCAGGATCTCGCCCGGCAGGAACCGGGAGAATCCCTCCGGACCGTCCACCACGCGCACCCGGCCCTCCGCCCTCCCTGGACTGGCCGGATGCCCCACCAAGGCACCTGTCGGCACGTCCCTGGTGCTGCGTGCCGAGTTGGCTATGCGGTCGAACATGTTGCCCACCACCGGCGGCATCTTTCCCAGTTGCAGCGGAGCTGATAGCTTCCGCTGCCGTGCCCATTCCTTGCGGCGCCGGGCTACTTCTTGGTGCTGCGGCGGCGCGTCCAGGCGCAGGGCGTCGAACGTCAGGAAGTAGATGTCCGCGGGGTCGGCGATGATTCCGCTGTCCCGAAGGCGGGTGCCTATTTCGGTGGCACACTGGCGCAGCAGCGGCCAGCCAAGCGTGAAGTCCCTCGCCTGCTCCTCGCGGAGCAGGGCAAAGTGCTGGGCCGCGCTGAGGAGGGTGTCAAACCTGTGCAGCTGGCGTGTCCGCTTCAGCACCGCACGGCACGACGCTTCAGCCGCCCGGCGCCGTTCAGCTGCCGGCGGGGCACGCACGTGCTGCGGAGTGTTGATACTCGGCGTCTGGGGCGTCTGGGGCGTCGCTGGGTGCGGGTCGGGCTGCTCGCCCGCGGTCCGGTGATACCAGTCGAGGCTGTAGACAGCGTGCGGAACGCTTGCAGGCAGGGCAGGAGCCAGGCCGCCCAGAAGTGTTTGGTATCCGGTGGCGTCCAATGCGCCCTGTGCGGCCCGGCTGGCGGGCGCACCGGCAATGTTTCGGCGCCAGAACCGCGCGAGTGCCATCTCCATCTTCCAGGCAGCACCGCCGGTGGCTGCAAAGAACCAGAGATATTCTCCTGCTTTCTGCGCCACACGCTCCACGATGTCCATCAGCTCGGGCAGGGCAGCCGTTTCCACGACACCCCTCGAGGACTCCACAAGTGCCCGGTATGAGGGCAGGCACTGGGTGCGCCATTCGTCTTCGAGCCCCCGCAGCACTGTCCTGTCCGCCCCGGCGGGGTCGAACATGGGCCGCACCACGGAGTTGAAGAAGTACGGCAGGGACCGGGGTTCGCCGCCGAACAGCAGGTGGGGGAGCGCCCTGGGGCTCGGCGGGGCGACGTAGTACCAGCCATTGACCAGCCCATGCCCCATGGGCACGGAAATGCCGGCGGACGCGAAGACGGCCTGGTTGTAGGCGGCATCGATCCGCGGTATGACCCAGTCCATGAACAGCGGAGTGACCGGCTCAGGCAGCCATTCGCCCAGGCGGAAGTTCCGCAGCCAGGTGCCCCTTCCGGGCGGGTTCCAGGAAACAGGATCGGGGAGGGCGGTCATCGGACGGGCCTGCAGAACCTGGACCTTGCCCGCTTTGTCCAGTGCCCACTCAATGTCCTGCGGGCGCCCAAAGTGCCGGGCCACCTGCGCCGCAGTGGCGGCCACCGCCGTCGCGCTTTCCTCCGAAAGAACACCGGCCGCGCCCCGGGCCAGGGCGGGCCGCCCCTCGCGCACAATCCATTCCTCGCCCGTCTCCACGCCGGAAACCAGGCCGTCGGCGAGGCCCGGAACCGCGGAGATGACGGTTTCGCTGCGGTCTCCGGTCAGCGGGTTGGCGGTCAAGGCGACGCCCGCGGTGACAGGGTCCACCATCTGTTGCACGAGAACCGCCATGCCGGACCAGGCACCTGCCGCGGCGCCGTCGTACGTGTCCGGCCCCTCGCCGGCGCCGGTCCTGATAGAGGCTTCGTAGGCCCTGACGCGGTCAGCCCTGGCCGATTCAAAGCAGCGCTCCACGGCCCCGGGCAGGCCGGCTGCGTCCACGTTGAGGTAGCTCTCATACATGCCCGCGAAGGATGCGCCGGGCAGGTCTTCCGCAGCGGCCGAGGACCTTACTGCATACGGGCCGGGGCCGGCAGCGGCTGCTGCCGCCTGAAGGCCTCCGGTCACACCTTGGGATACTCCGGCCTCAAGGGCAGTGCCCGTGACCACAAAGCCGGGCGGTACCGGGAAACCTGCTGCCGCCAAGGCCGAAAGCGCAGCAGCCTTGCTGCCGACGGCCTCCCGGGCCAGCGCGGCGGGGTGGCCGAGAGGGGGAAACAGGATGTTTTCACTCACCAGGGTCACCGGTCCCGTCCGTTGTTGCACAGCGGATTTCAGTCTATTCACGCCCGGCCGCAACGGGTAGGCAAAGGTCACCGCAGCGTCCCTTCCCGGTGCGCTAAAGTAGTTCTATGCGTGCGATCCTTCTGCTTAGCTAGCCGCCCGGTATCCGGAGTCAACCGGATCGCCGCGCGGCAGCCCCTCCATGGAGAGGGGCTTTTGTGTGTCCGGGCAGGTTTGCCGGGCCGGCAGCAGAAGGGATCAGAGAAGTTACGGCCGCACAGATGCCGTAACAGAACAGAAGAGGGCAGCAGTGAGCGTTCAGCCGGAGACAGAGACCGGAACACCAGCAGTGGCAGCTGAGGGGCCTGAGGAGGGCACCTACAGCTTCGCGGCTATGGAGGCCAAATGGCCGCAGGTATGGGAAGACCTCAAGGTCTTTACCCCAGCCGATGACGGTTCCCGCGAGCGCCGCTATGTCCTGGACATGTTTCCGTACCCATCGGGCGACCTCCACATGGGCCACGCCGAAGCGTTTGCCATGGGCGACGTCGTGGCACGGTACCTGCGCCAGCAGGGCTTCGATGTCCTGCATCCGATCGGTTGGGACTCCTTCGGCCTGCCGGCGGAGAACGCCGCCATCAAACGCAACGCCCACCCCAGCGAGTGGACCTACGCCAATATCGAAACGCAGGCCGCGTCGTTCAAGCGGTACGCGATCTCCGCGGACTGGTCACGGCGGCTGCACACTTCCGACCCGGAGTATTACCGCTGGACCCAGTGGCTGTTCAAGCGCTTCTATGAGCGTGGCCTGGCCTACCGCAAGGATTCCCCGGTCAACTGGTGCCCTAAGGACCAGACCGTCCTGGCCAACGAACAGGTGGTCAACGGGGCCTGCGAACGCTGCGGCACCGCGGTCACCAAGAAGTCCCTGAACCAGTGGTACTTCAAGATCACCGAGTACGCCGACCGGCTCCTCGATGACATGGAGGAGCTACGAGGCCACTGGCCCGAGCGCGTGCTGGCCATGCAGAAGAACTGGATCGGCCGTTCCGAAGGTGCCCACGTCACCTTTGTGATCGAGGCCGACGGCGGCAAGCCCGCCAAGGACGTCACGGTCTTCACCACCCGCCCCGACACCCTTTACGGCGCCACGTTCTTCGTGGTCGCCGCTGACGCGCCGCTCGCCGTCGAGCTGGTCACGGAAGAGCATGCCGGCGCCCTGGACGCGTACCGCGAGCAGGTCAAAGCCCTCACGGAGATCGAACGCCAGTCCACCGAACGCGAAAAAACCGGTGTCTTTACCGGCCGGTACGCCGTCAACCCGCTGAACGGCGAGAAGCTGCCCGTCTGGGCCGCAGACTACGTGCTGGCCGACTACGGTACCGGAGCCATCATGGCTGTCCCGGCCCACGACCAGCGTGACCTTGACTTCGCCAAGACCTTCGACCTGCCCGTCCGCGCCGTGCTGGACACCGGCGAGGAGGACCCGGCTGCTTCCGGTAAGGCAACTGCGGGGGAGGGCACCCTGATTAACTCAGGCGTCCTCGATGGCCTGCCAAAGGCTGAGGCCATCCCCGCCGCCATTGGCATCCTTGAAAAGCAGGGCACCGGCGAGAAGTTCGTCAACTTCCGGCTGCGTGACTGGCTGTTGAGCCGGCAGCGGTTCTGGGGCACGCCCATCCCCATCATTCACTGCCCCGCCTGCGGTGAGGTTGCGGTACCGGACGAGCAGCTGCCCGTCACCCTCCCCGCAGATCTCCGTGGCGAGGACCTTTCGCCGAAGGGGACGTCGCCGCTGGCTGCCGCCGAGGCCTGGGTCAATGTTGAATGCCCCAACTGCCACGGACCGGCGAAGCGGGACACCGACACCATGGATACGTTTGTGGATTCGTCGTGGTACTTCCTGCGGTTTGTCTCCCCGGAATACACGGACGGCCCCTTCGACCCCGCGAAGATCAACGACTGGATGCCAGTTGGCCAGTACGTCGGCGGCGTGGAGCACGCCATCCTGCACCTGCTCTACGCCCGGTTCTTCACCAAGGTCATCCACGACCTCGGCATGATCGACGCCGACGAACCGTTCAGCGCCCTGCTGAACCAGGGCCAGGTCCTCAACGGCGGCAAGGCCATGAGCAAGTCCCTCGGCAATGGCGTTGACCTTGGTGAGCAGCTGGATAAGTACGGTGTGGACGCCGTCCGGCTCACCATGATCTTCGCTTCCCCTCCGGAGGACGACGTCGACTGGGCGGATGTTTCGCCGTCGGGCTCTGCGAAGTTCCTGGCCCGCGCCTGGCGGCTGGCGCAGGACGTCACCAGCACCCCCGGCACCGACGCCGCCTCCGGCGACCGGGCGCTGCGTTCGCTGACCCACCGCACGATTGCCGACGCCGCGGCCCTGTTGGACAGCAACAAGTTCAACGTGGTGGTGGCCAAACTGATGGAGCTGGTCAACGCGACCCGCAAGACCATTGATGCGGCTGGCGGCGCCGGTGGTTCCGATCCTGCGGTGCGCGAAGCCGCGGAGGCCGTTGCCGTTATCCTCAGTCTCTTCGCGCCGTACACCGCGGAGGACATGTGGAACGTCCTGGGCCACCCTGCCTCCGTGGCGAACGCCGGCTGGCCAACCCACGACGAAGCGCTCCTGGTGCAGGAAACCGTCACCGCTGTCGTCCAGGTCCAGGGCAAGGTCCGCGACCGTCTCGAGGTCTCCCCGGAGATCAGTGAAGACGAGCTGCGTGAACTGGCCCTCGCGTCGGAAAACGTTCAGCGCGCCCTCGATGGGCGGGGTATCCGCACAGTCATCGTGCGTGCCCCTAAACTGGTGAACATCGTCCCGGCTTAGCCGGGTCACCGGCCGCCGGATCCTTCCGGCGGCCGGCAAAAAATTCCAGGAGGCGCACTTGCCCGACCGTGATTCCGCTGCCTGGCTCTGGCTCCGGGACCGTCTGGCGGCCTTCCGGCCCGTGCCCCGTCCGGGGGCAGCGGGTGCCGGCCCGGCCGACGTCGTCCGCACTGCCGTGGTCACCGATTCCGCAGCCGCGCTGCCGGCCGACTGGGTCGCAGCCTTCGCCGGCGACGGGCGCCTGACTGTGATTCCCATGCCCGTGATGGTGGGTGAGGAAATCTACGGCGAGGGCGAAGACGACATCACCGAAACCATTGCACTGGCACTCGCCAGCGGCAAATCCGTTAAGACTTCCCGTCCGTCACCCGGGCAGTTCGAACAGGCGTTCCGTGCCGCCGGACGGCGGGGCTACGAAGCCGTTGTTTCGATCCACATTTCCGGCGGTTTGTCCGGGACCGCAGATGCGGCCCGGCTCGCGGCCAGCCGGGTGGACATCCCTGTCGAAATTGTCGATTCCGGGACAGTCGGAATGGCGCTGGGCCTGGGCGTGCAGGCCGCTGTGGTCGCAGCCGCAGCGGGCGGCGACGCAGCCGCCGTGGCGGCCGTCGCACAGGAACAGCTTGGCCGGACCAAGGTGTACTTTTATGTCCCCAGTTTGGAGCAGCTCCGCCGGGGCGGCAGGATCGGGGCGGCCGCGTCCCTGGTGGGAACCATGCTGGCCATCAAACCCATCCTCGCGGTCGACGGCGGCAAGATCGTTCCGCTGGAAAAGGTCCGTTCTGCGGCCCGCGCAGTTGCCCGGTTGGAGGAGATCGCTGCCGAGGACGCAGCTTCCCGGCCGGCCGGCCGCGTCAGCCTCGCCGTCCACCACTTCGGAAATCCTGCCGAGGCTGAAGCGCTTGCCGACAGGCTGGCCGCTGCGCTGCCTCACTGCCCGCGCGCCCAGATCAGTTCGCTTCCTGCGGTGCTGGCCGCCCACGCCGGCCTGGGCGTCCTGGCTGTGATCGTGGGGGAGGGCTACTCCCCGGGGCTGGCCGACGACGTCCCCGGACTTTCCACATAGCCGCTGCCGGCGCTGTCCCGTTCCGGCGGACTTCCCTAGCGTGGGGGATATGTCACGCCGTGAAGCTGGAGCCGCCAGTCCTGGGGCGCGCCATGCCGGAAGCCGTTTGCAGGCCACACTCGGATCTTCCTCCGCCGGGCTGTTACCCGGCGGTGAGGAGGCCTTTGTCTACGGCAGCTCCGGCCAGGGGGAGTCTTCCCAGTCGGCCGAAGGCTTCGGAGGGGGAGCGTCCTCCGATCACGCGCCCGCCATCCGCGCAAGCACCCCGTCGGTCCCCGTGCGCAGGGGGCCGGTCCTGAGGTGGCGGCTTGGACTGAAATCCGCCCTGCTTGTGGGAGCTGTGGCTGTCCTGTGTGGTGCCTGGTTCTGGTGGCAGGTTTCCGCCGGCCGTCCCGAAGTGCTGCCAATCAGTGAGGCGGCGTCGTCCGGAAGCTCGGTGTCGGCCAGCCCCGACATGGAGGGTGGTCAGACCGCGGGAACAGTTGCGGAGCCTTCGCAGCCCGTGAGTGGCGGTCCTGCCGTGCTGCATGTGGCGGGAGCGGTTGCCCGGCCGGGCGTCGTGGAACTGTCGCCGGGAAGCCGCGTCAATGATGCCCTCATTGCCGCTGGCGGAGGCACCCCTGGGGCAGACCTTGACCGGCTCAACCTGGCAGCCGTCGTCGTGGACGGGCAGAAGATCTATGTGCCGCGGCAGGGTGAACCCCTCCCGGCCGACTCCGCAGGTGCCGTTTCGGGAGAGGAGGGCGGCTCGGCTGCCGGCGGTGCTGCGTCACGTTCCGTGGGGGGCAAGACCAATCTCAACTCCGCTGGTCTTGAAGAGCTGGGGACCCTGCCCAAAGTAGGCCCCGTGCTGGCCCAGCGGATAGTGGATTGGCGTAAGGAGCACGGCCCGTTCACGTCAGTCGAGGAGCTCGATGCGGTGGACGGCGTGGGACCGAAAATGCTCGAAACGCTGCTTCCTTTGGTGAGCGTGGAGTGATGTGTCCGGCAGGAGCAGGCCGCCGTGGGTAGCCCCAGCCGGTGGAACCGGTTTGTGGAGTCGGCAGTCCGGACGCCTGATGCTGTCGAATCCACCGCACACCGCACCCGGCCGGCAGAGGAACCCTTCAGGACCGGCACGAAAGTGCAGGGGAGTCCTATACAGGAAAAGGTCCGCCGGGCGGTTGCGGAGAACGTCCGTGGGAAGCCCAAGACTCCGGCTGTAGACGGGCCGAGGCGGCGCACGGACGTCCGTCTTGCTCCGGCTGCCCTGCTGGTTTGGGGTGCCGCCATCGCAGGTGTCTGGCTGACGCCGGACGCCCTTCTGGTCCTCAGCTGTGGACTACTGGTTCTCGCGGGCCTTCTCCTTGGCAAGGCCGTGCGGAGTGCCGTTCCCCGCAGCTTCCTGATCACTGCCGCCCTTGCCGTGCTCCTGGCTGTGTCCACCGCCGCGCATTCGGCGGTCTCGTCCTCGCAGCGCAACCACGGTCCCTTCGCCGATGCCGTGCGGGACGGCGAATCTGTGGTGGCCGTCCTGGAGGTCACGGGACCGCCTCGAGCCGTTTCGCCCGTGGGACAGAGCGGCGCCACAGGGCGGTGGGCCGTACCGGCCGCGGCGGTTGAAGTCACCACCGGTGGCCAGCTGCTTCGGGCCAACGCCGACATCGTGGTCATGGGCGGAAGCGACTGGGGCGCCGTGGCGGCCGGTCAGCGCCTCCGCACCACCGGAAAACTCAAGCCCGCAGATCCGGGGCAGACCGAGGCCGGTATCCTGGCGGCCTCATCGGCTCCGGGCCTGCTGGCAGGAGGCTCCTTGGGCTGGCAGGAGGGTCCGGGCCAACTGCGCAGCCGTTACGTCGCCGCCGCCTCGTTCCTTGAGCACGACCCCGCCGGTCTCCTGCCCGGCATGGTCACCGGGGACACCAGCGCCTTGGATGAAGGGCTGAATGGCGCCATGCAGTCGGTGGGCATGACCCATCTGACCGCCGTCAGCGGCGCCAACTGCAGTCTGGTGCTTGGTGCCCTCCTGCTGCTGGCCCGCAGCCTGCGCATGCCCAGGGTGCCAGCGGCCGCCTTGGCACTGTCCGGATTGGGACTGTTTGTCCTCTTGGTCGGCCCCGATGCCAGTGTCCTGCGCGCTGCCCTGATGGGTTCAATAGCCCTCGCGTCACTGGCCGGCGGGAGAACGGGCCGGGGACTGAGCTTCCTTTGCCTCGCCGTGATCGGGCTTCTGTTGTTCGATCCGGGCCTGGGGACCAGCTTCGGCTTCCTGTTGTCGGTCCTCGCAACCCTGGGAATCATTGTGCTTGGCCAGCGGTTGGTGGACCTGGCTCCTGTTTGGGTGCCCCGGTGGGCGGCGGCAGCGTTCGCCGTGCCGTTGTCCGCCCAGCTGCTGTGCGGTCCCGTAATTGTGCTTCTGCAGCCACAATTCTCGACCTACTCATTGGTGGCGAACATCGCGGCTGCCCCGCTCGTTGCCCCGGTGACGTTGCTCGGCACAGCCGCTGTTCCCCTGACGGTACTGGCGCCATGGGCTGCAACCGTACTCATCGCGGTGGCGGGCGTTTTCTGCGGCGGCGTTGCCGGGACGGCCAGGTTTATGGCGGCTCTGCCCGGTTCCTCACTTCGGTGGCCGGAAGGAGGCTTCGGGGTGATGACCATGGTGGCGTTGTCGGTACTGACGCTGGCAATGGTGCTGCTTGCACTCCGCCCACGGATGGCAGCGGACCTGTTGCTGGGCTTGCACGGCCGCATCGAGCGACTTCTCGAAAAGGCGGAAGGCCTCCGCTGGCCGGCATGGCCGCGCTCCCCGTACCGCGGTCCACCTCGTGGCTTGGAGCCACGGTGCGAGCGAACGCTGGGCAGGGAATTTGAAGGGGATTCCCGCAACGGCTCGGGAACCGCCGACTGACGTTCCAGAAACGCGTCTCGGAGAGACCATCGAGACGCGGGGTCGACGCTATCCAGTTCGCATGACATGACCTGGCGCGACGAACGGACCAGGATCGGCGTGAACGCGCTGAACGCGGCCGCTTGGACACTCGCAGCCACGCCGTTGTCGGCATTCGATCAGGACAGGAAGGACCGTGAAGCGCCGGCGGTCCAGCAGGCCTTGGACCTGTTCGCGTCAATGGGACCGGCCTTCGTGTAAGCGGACGAGACCGACACGAACCCAAACTGGGCAGCACGAGGCGCGACATTCAACATCGGCACGCTCCTGCTGTCACGAGGAGCATCATCCCAGCTCAAGGCTGGTTCCCTCACCAGCAAGGCCGTCCTCGCGGCCGAACGGCTAAGCATCGCCACAATGGACAGTGCCAGGCTGGGCGGACTTTCCGCGGCCCTGGGCAGCACCGCAAACGGACTGGGGACAGCAGGGGCTCTTGGGCCGGCTTAGTGATCAAGCACGCTTGTCGCTGTACGACTTTCAGCAGGTCGCGGTGAAAGCTGTGGAGAGATTGCATGAGGCCAGGAGGATCAGTGGCCCCCAGATCCAGATCGAATAGATGGGGTACTACAGCCGTTAGCTCAGTCTCGTTTGCGTGTTGGATATTTCGGTATGTTCGTCAGCTGTCCCATGGTCGGTCATGGCCTCCGCCTAAATGACCGAAACACAGCGGGTCAACGGAGCGGAACGGAACGGTCAGTCCTGTCCTCCAACGACTGAACTGACCGACCGCTCACTGGTCTATTTGATGTTGGCCGTCGCGGTAAGGATCGCGTGTCCGTCCTTAACCCGATCTACGTGAAAGGTCCCCCCTGACTTCAACGGGGTCTGCTTAGCGGAGAAGAATACATAGTCGATCTTCCGACCGTCGACCGTGTCTACGCCCGCGCGAGCCGCCTTTCCGGTCTGGAGCTGGTGCGCTTCCACGAACTTTCCCTCACCGTTGTACTGGTACATGTTTGTCATTGCCTCTGTCTGAGGGCCCGTGTTGAAGTCACCTCCGACGACGACGGAAATGCCATCGTGGATCCAGCGCTTAGTGATGTTCTTGATTTTTTGGGTCTGCTCGGTGCGGTCTGCATCCACATCATCGCCGTACGCCTGCAGGTGCGTCGCGCAGGCATTCACCTTGTTGCCGTCCTTTCGAAACTTCACACAAGCCATCCCAAAGGTCTGGCCCTTCGCCTTATTGACTTCGGCGCCGAAGAAATTAACGTCTGTGGCGGTGCCGGCGCCGGTGTGAACGGCGACCAGCCCCTTCCAGGTCGTGCCGTCTTCTGATGTCGGACAGACGGCCGCAGCGTTGCCCGCAGTGGTTTGTTTCTGCCGGTGGAACGAGAACGTCCAGTTGGGATGGGCCGCCTTTGCAGTCTCGTACGAAGCCTCGCAGACCTCTTCAGCGAGCAGTACATCATTGTCGCCAGCAAGCTTCAGGACATCGTTCCAGCGCTCCGGAATTTGGTCAGTGTTGTGCTGGACGACCCGAAGCTTCGTCTCTGCGGCGGCCGCCGGCAGCGCCGTAGCGGTCGCTCCGGCACAGAGCGCCGCGGTCAGGCCTGCCGCCAGCAAAGCACGGCTCAGGGCCCTAGGTTGATAACTCATCGTTGTCGATCCCTTTCGTTGAATGTGTCGGGGACGACGAAATTCCCCCAGTGAGAGGCGATAGACGCCCCTCACTGAAGATACATCCAACGAATGGAATAATCACGCAGTTCTGTCGGAGAATCCTGACTGTCCACAGTTTTTCGTCCCCGAGTTGCTTCGCGCTGCGCTCACGCCCCGGCACTCCGGAGGGGACCGTTTGGACGGTAGGCGTTAGTACCTGACCTCGACGTCGAAGTCATGTCCGGGGCGTCCGGTAAGTCTTTCCGCGGCGTCGCGGACTGCGTCAGGGATGTCCTCGACATTTTCGGGCGTGGGCTTCAAGATCCGGCATCTCGATCACGCGCAGGTCGAGCCAGCCGTCGGCCGCTTTCTTGATCTGTGCAGTGAGTATCATGTCTTCCCCTCCGAGCGTCAGGTTACTGCTCGGTGCACCTGAAGGCACGTGCGTTTACATTTTCCAGCTCGTCCGGGCTTCACCTTTTAGTTCAGACCATGGTGTCCTGATGGGGCTGCGCCCCTATGTCTGCAACGGGGCGATAGTTCTGATGGCTTGGAGCTACGGCCCCGTCATGGCAGGCTTAGACACTGCACTAACACTTCCGGAAGGAACCCAGAATGGCCGCTGCGCCGAATGCACGAAACAGGGCGACGGCGTCCGGCGCGGCCACCTGGCGGGATGTAGAACCTGCCGGAGTGGTGTTGATTGGCGGTCCGGAAGAGTACTTGGGGATCCGGGCCATGGACCGTGTCAGGGCACAGGTGCGGGCTGTTTCGCCGGATGTCGAAGTCACCCGGTTGAACGCGGGAACCTACGAACCCGGGTCACTTACTTTGCACGTCAGCCCCTCCCTCTTCGGCGAGAACAAGCTGATCGAGGTCGAGGGCGTTGAAAGCATGAACGACTCCTTCTTGGCAGATGCCCTCGCGTACGTCGCCCGCCCCGAACCTGATGCAGTCCTCGTCCTGCGCCACGGCGGGGGTGTCCGGGGAAAGAAGCTCCTTGATGCTGTCAAGGCGGGGGGCTGGCCGGTAGTGGACTGCCAGCCGCTGAAAAAAGATGCAGACAAGACCGCTTTCGTCACTGCAGAATTCAGGGCTGCCGGGCGCAAAATCAGCGGCGACGCCGTCCAGTCGCTGGTCAACGCAGTGGGCGCCAACCTTGCCGAACTCGCGGCGGCCTGCAACCAACTGATTGCGGACGCAACCGGGGCCGTGACCCCTGAGCTGGTGGACCGCTATTACGGCGGCCGCATCGAGGCCACGGCCTTCAAGGTTGCCGACGCCGCCATGGCGGGCAACGGTCCAGCAGCGCTTTCTGCGCTGCGCCACGCCCTGGCCACTGGAGCCGACCCCGTTCCGCTCGTGGCCGCGCTGGCTGCCAAGCTGCGGACGGTAGCCAAAGTGGCGGGCGCCCAGGGGTCTTCCGCCCAGATAGCCCGTGACCTCGGGATGCAGCCCTGGCTCGTGGAACAGGCTCAGCGGGACGTCCGGCGCTGGACACCCGAGGGCCTGGTGCGCTCCATCCAGGTAACTGCCGAAGCAGACGCCCAGGTCAAAGGACTCTCACGGGATCCGGTCTACGCGGTGGAGCACGCCGTCACGGTCATTGCCGCCTCGGCCCGGGGCCGCTAGAGGACCAAATGCCGGGCGGCTATTTGCTAGCCGCTGGCCAACTTGAGCCGCGTACGTCCCGGAGCGCGGAAGCTGCCTGAACAGCCGCTCCGCCCCTTTCCAGGAACGCAACACAGGACCATGGATCGGTAGCTCTCGCCCGTCCACGGAAAGTCATCGGCGTGCCACAGGGCCGCGGGTCTTTCCCCGTGTACCTACTCATAGGCGGCTCGCATCCACTCAAATTCGCGCCGATCAACACTGAAATTCAGGCGAACGGCCACCTACCTGACTTTTTCGGCCTTAGCGTTCGTCGTGGGAGCTGACCCCACCGAATGGCGTGCCCGAAATGTCAGCCCCCTTAAGTGTCGGGCGCGTTTCCATGAGTGGCTAAGAAAGTCACTATACGAAAGGAACATTCATGTCAGCTCTCGTTGAGAGTCCGAATCGTACCAACGGCTCAGTCCAAGGCAACGTGGCGAAAGTGGGAGGGGCCTCCTTGGCGCTCATCGTCACAATGTCGGTGGCTTTTCAGGCCGTTGCCACCCTAGGCATTTCTTCTGGTCTTGCCACGAACCTCTACTTTGCGCTCAATGCTCTGTCTTGGGCCGCGGCGGCGGCAGCAGTGGTGGCGTCTTTCGGCATTGGAGCCGCAGTGGCTGGGCTCATTTTTGGCCTGGCCAAGAAATGGGCTCTGAAGCAGTTCGTTGCCTGGTAAACGCCTAATACCTTCGTACCAGCCCATGAGATGGCCACAATGAAATCACCTCACGTCAACCAACGGCGTCCGCGTGAATGCGCTGTGGTCCTCTCCGGGTGTAAAGCCACCTTCATAGACGATTTTCGGCGCAGGTCCCACCGACTCCAGGATCTTCTGAAAAGCATAGGTTTTCCCTCTCACGCTGCAGCGGTAAATAAGGTACTGATCTTCGGGTACTTGTTGACATTACTCATCATCGGCGTCGGTTTTTTGTGGACGCCTCAGTCGGCTGGATTAGTCACCTTGGGAATTCCGCTCAGCACTCCTGACGTGGTGAGCATTGCGGCCGTGTTGTTGGCAGTCACGCTTTTACAGGCGAGGCGTCGCTATAGGCAGGCCCACCGTTGCTGGAATTCCGTTTCGATACCCCTGGAGGCGGGGATGCGCGCGGGTTGGGTCCTGATGGATCTGGGTCTTGCCAGTATGCTCGTCCTTCAGAACCTGCAGTGGCACCACGCCAGTAATCTATTAGCCTTCGGGGCTCTGTTTGGTTCATCAATTCTTGTCGTGGCACCTCTGAAGAGAATCACCATCCGGGTGCTCGTTGTTTTGATTGGTGTCTTATCTGCGAGCAGCCTCATTATTATTCTTGCGAATGCGTCGTGGTTGGCGGGCGGTGAAAACCTAGGCTCCGGTTTTGGTTCCGCGTTGTTGTTGATTCTGGCTGGTACCGTTATTATCGCCACCTCTACACCTGCCCTTTACAGGGCCACCGCTGACCCCCGCGCCCTGCGTAGCCGAGGATTGCTGACTGATTTATCAATCAAATCAGGAAGCATTTTCCTGTTGTCAAGCTTGGCTCTGTCAATTATGGAAAAGACCCCATGGCCGAGGACGGCACCGTATATTGCTCTTGCTGTTTTCTTCTTGGGGTTGGTTCTTTACCGGTCATCCTTCGCAAGGATCGCTTCGCCTGAAACGCTGGGTTTTGCCTTATTCCTCGTACGGCTTAGACCATCCTGGGTACGGCCGATTATTTTCCACAGCCTAGTGGCCGCAACAGTCGTGACTACACCTTTGACCTTGGGGCTATGCGTATTCTTCTTTTTAGGAAAATATACTCAGGTGCCACTCTTGCTTTTTGCACTTGTCGCTTTAGAGATCAGCATCGATGCCTTGATTGTCCAGCGTCGGACTGCCGTTTTGCCAGCCTCGCACATTTCGAAATTGGTGCAGAAATCCAAGGCCGGCTTAGGCGCAGCGCTTTGCGCCGGGCTTGCGGTTGTGTTCTCAGGCATTCTGGGAACGATCACACCGCCAGCAGCACAAACTCCCTGGCTCGGCCTCACGTCCGGCGCGCTTGCTCTGGTGGCTGTTCTCTTGACAGTCCTTGCTCTCAAAGACGCCCCTGCATGGCTGCGTGAACTATCAGCCACCGAGACGGAGGACACATGAAATCTCTGTCGCGTGTAGATCATGCCTTTGGATCCCACCTCGTTTTCGACGCAGCCTCTGTGGATCTTCCGGACCGAGGCGTTGTTGCGCTTCGAGGGCCGAATGGATGCGGCAAAACGACCCTGCTCAAGCTCCTCGGTGGGGTGATCGCGACATCCTGCACGGAGATCACGCGGTGGAGAAAGGACTTCACGGCGGCCTATCTGGACACGGAGTTTCTTACGCTCGACTACCTCACGGTCGAAGAACACTTGGCTATGGTCAGACCGCTGACTCTTCCGTCAGAAGATGACTGGCGTCATCTTCTGACGGAAGAGATGATGCCAATCAAGGTTGGAGACCTATCCCTCGGACAACGCCAGCGACTTGTTCTGACGGTGGCCTTGGCACTCAAGAACGTCGATGTCCTACTGCTGGACGAGCCAAACAACGGATTGGACCAGCAAGCCTCTTTGGCTGCACGCAAGTCCATTCTCACCGTAGGGAAAAGCCGTCTGGTCCTCGTGGCTACCCACGAAGAAAACCACTGGACCGACTACGATCTCGTGGTCCGCCAAAATGATGCGGTCGAACTGAGCCCAACAGGAGCGCGAAGGTGAGCACTCCTCTCACTCGCTTCCCGTATCTGGGCATCGATTTCTTGAAGATTCTGATCGCTATCGTCTGTGGGATTGGTCTTGCTTCTCTCTTCACGTGGGACAGCACCAGCGACCTAACCTCCATTAGCGCGCCAGGAATTCTTCTGCACAACGCTTCCTTGGCCGTTCTCGCACTATTTCTGACCCACTACGGTGCGATCGTCATGATGATCCTCAACGGCTTTTGGCTCGGGATGGGCCTGGTTGCCGCTACCGCCGCTGTTGGCCTGCAACAGACCGTTGCGCTCACCGTGGTCCATGTGCCCCTCGAGACCGTGGCGTGGGCACTCACCATCCAAGGGGCACGTCTGTTCTGGCCGACACTTCTCGGAACGATCAGAAAAGAAGGCACCTGGCGCTGCATGGCTCAGACAATGGGCGAAGTACTCACTGCCCCCGCCATCTTCTACATCCTGGCGGCACTTGCCGAGTGGGCCGAACACGCACTACTTGAAAGGTAAGTAATGACCTCCGCGAACCCAGAGACGTCCAGTCATCCCACTCCGCAGAGCCTGAAGAAACTCAACCCCGTCTGGATCATCTGCCTCCTGCTTGCATACAGTGCAGCTGCCCAATTTGCGGTAGGAACCGGCATTGAACGGCTAGTTACAGAAAATGCCGAACACAACCAGTTTTCGAGCCGCGAAGTGCTCGTCACCTTCCTTCGCGTGGGCGTCATTGTCTGGAGTATCCTGGCGTCGTTTCTACAAGGCCTCGTACTGAGGCTTATGTACAAGGGCATCGTCAAAGGACATGGCCCCACCCTCAGGGCCAGCTGGTTTTGGGTTCTTCTGGGTCAAATCCCGTTTTTGGCCACTGTCCTCATCATGGGACTGTTTTTGCAGCCCGACGCGATCGGCCTCCTCGGTCAAGCCTGGGTGCGTATCCTGTTCGGCGCCATCGCAGCCGGCATCTACATTGCAGCTGCCAAGACAGTCCTTGGAGCCCAGAACTGGCGCCTGGCGATTCTCTTCGTCGTCGTCGCCATCATCAACTCCCTCCTGCTCGTCTCAGGTAGTTCCGCCTGAACCACACATCGAAGGGAAGCGCCGAGTCATAGCATCTGAAAATGCATATGAGACCAGACTGAGTAGCGCTTAAAGCGGTGTGGCCGGCACCCAGGGGTGCCGGCCACAACCATCAGTTCAGGGAACTGGAAACCTTACAGTGCGTTGACCTTCTTGGAGATCGCCGACTTGCGGTTCGCTGCGTTGTTCTTGTGCAGAACACCCTTGCTGACAGCCTTGTCCAGCTTGCGGCTGGCGGCAACCAGGGCAACAGCAGCTGCATCCTTGTCGGTGGACTCAACGGCGGTGTTGACGGCGCGGATGGCCGTCTTCAGCTCAGACTTGACTGCGTTGTTGCGCAGGCGTGCCTTCTCGTTGGTGAGGATGCGCTTCTTCTGGGACTTGATATTAGCCACGTGTGAACTCTCTTTTTAATGCGGAAATGGTCTAGAGGGCTTTCAGATTGGCCATTGACTGAGCGGCGTGGGGATACCTATGGCGGCCAACCATCAGTGGCCGTCGACCTGCACGGACACACAGCTATAAAGAATAGCAGATTGGCCCGAAGGCTGGCCATTTAGCGGACCTGGTCCCACGCGTGTCGCTTCTGGAGTGCAGCCGCGACAACATTGAAGCGCTGCCGGTCAAGAACTGCACCCTCGCGGCGGATCCGATCAGGGCTGACTTGCAGGATTCGGTCAAGCTTGGCTTCGCTTGGCCTGGACTGCCGGTCCCAGGCGCCGGTGCCGATATCCACGTAGTCCTGGCTGGCGTGGGCTTCCTGGTCGTGGTCGCGGCTCGTGAGCATAAGCCCCAGGAGGTGGCGGCCGTTGTGCCCGATCAGCAGCACAGGACGATCCTTGCCCCTGGTGTAGTCCTCTTCATAGGGCACCCAGGTCCACACCACTTCACCCGGATCGGGCGAGCCGTCAGGATGTGGGGCGTACTTGACGGCTACAGCGCCGTGGAAGTCGCCCGGGTAATCGGCTGCGGTCCCTGTGCCGGCGGAAGCGGATGCTGGTGCTGCAGGCTTTGCCCGTTTCGCCGGTGTCCGCGCCGGGCTGCCCACCTTGGTGCCGGGGGTGGCGGTCCTTTGGTCCCGCCGTATCGTGTCGAAAACGCGGATAGACGTCCGGAACGCATTGACCAGTGAGCGGAAGTTCAGTGCCATGGGACAACCCTATCGCTGCGTGGGAAACGCGGCCCTGGCTATGTCGCTGGAGAGTTGTCGGCCGGATGCGGTGCGACAGGCACTGACGTGGGACACTGGAGGTTGAAAATGTGCGGCCCGTCCGCAGGGCGCCGTCGGCGTGTCCTGGTGGTGGCCGTGTGAATGCCAACAGTAAGGACCCTGCGTGTCTCCCATGGCCCGCACCGCCCCGGTGCCCGCCGCGACAGATCCGGCCATTATTCGGAATTTCTGCATCATCGCGCACATTGACCACGGTAAGTCCACCCTGGCCGACCGGATGCTGCAGTACACCGGAGTGGTCCAGTCCCGCGACATGAAGGCCCAGTACTTGGACCGGATGGACATCGAGCGCGAACGCGGCATCACCATCAAGTCCCAGGCCGTCCGTATGCCCTGGGAACTCGATGGCACCAGCTACGCGCTGAACATGATTGACACACCCGGCCACGTGGACTTCACGTATGAGGTTTCCCGCTCGCTTGCGGCCTGCGAAGGTGCGGTGCTCCTTGTTGATGCGGCCCAGGGCATTGAAGCCCAGACCCTTGCCAACCTTTACTTGGCGATGGAAAACAACCTCACCATCATCCCGGTCCTGAACAAGATCGACCTCCCGGCTGCCCAGCCCGAAAAGTACGCCGCGGAACTGGCCAGCCTGATCGGCGGCGACCCCGACGACGTGCTTCGTGTCTCCGGCAAAACCGGTATGGGCGTCGAAGCGCTGCTGGACAAAATCGTCCGCGACCTGCCTGCACCCGTGGGCGACGCCAACGCCCCCGCCCGCGCCATGATCTTCGACTCGGTCTATGACACCTACCGCGGCGTGGTCACCTACGTCCGCGTGGTCGACGGCATGCTGCACCCCCGCGAACGCATCCAGATGATGTCCACCAGGGCCACGCACGAACTCCTCGAGATCGGCGTGAGCTCCCCGGAACCCACCCCTTCCAAAGGCCTTGGTGTTGGCGAAGTCGGCTACCTCATCACCGGCGTTAAGGACGTCCGGCTGTCCAAGGTTGGCGACACCGTCACCAACCTTGCCAAGCCTGCCTCTGATTCCCTTCCTGGCTATGCGGATGCCAAGCCCATGGTCTTCTCCGGCCTGTATCCGCTGGATGGCACGGACTACCCGGTGCTCCGCGATGCGCTGGAGAAGCTGATGCTCAACGACGCCGCACTGGTGTATGAGCCAGAAACGTCCGCCGCTCTTGGATTTGGCTTCCGCGTGGGCTTCCTTGGGCTGCTCCACCTGGAAATCACCAGGGAACGGCTCGAACGCGAATACAACCTCGACCTGATCTCCACAGCCCCCAACGTGGAATACGAGGTGACGCTGGAGGACAAGAAGGTTGTCCATGTGACCAACCCCAGCGAATACCCCTCCGGCAAGATCGCCGAAGTCCGTGAGCCGATGGTGTCCGCTACCATCCTGGCTCCGAACGAGTTCGTGGGCGCCATCATGGAGTTGTGCCAGAGCCGCCGCGGCGTGATGGGCGGCATGGACTACCTGTCCGAGGACCGTGTGGAAATCCGGTACCGCCTGCCACTGGCCGAGATCGTCTTCGACTTCTTCGACATCCTCAAGTCCAAGACCCGCGGCTATGGCTCACTGGACTGGAAAGCGGACGGCGAGCAGGTGGCCGACCTCGTGAAGGTGGACATCATGCTCCAAGGCGAGCAGGTGGATGCGTTCTCGGCCATCACGCACCGCGACAAGGCCTATGCCTACGGTGTAATGATGACTACCAAGCTGCGCGAACTGATTCCCCGCCAGCAGTTCGAGGTGCCCATCCAGGCTGCCATCGGTTCCAGGATCATCGCCAGGGAGAGCATCCGGGCCATCCGCAAGGACGTTCTTGCCAAGTGCTACGGCGGTGACATTTCCCGAAAGCGCAAACTGCTGGAAAAGCAGAAGGAAGGCAAGAAGCGCATGAAGATGGTGGGCCGCGTAGAGGTCCCGCAGGAAGCCTTCATTGCCGCGCTGACCACCGACGAGTCCAAGGACAAGGCCAAGAAGTAGTGATGACCGTGGCCGGAACCACCGGAGGCCGCACCCGTGCCTAGCGTTCTTCCCCTCGGCGACCCCGCGCCGTCGGACGGTCTGCTGCCCGCCCAGGCAGCGGAAGGTTCGGCGGACCGGGCGTTCGGGCTGTACGTGCACATTCCGTTCTGTGCGGTCCGCTGCGGATACTGCGACTTCAACACCTACACGGCCACGGAGCTGGGAGGCGGCGCGTCGCAGGATGCCTACGCCGCCACGGCCGTCTCAGAGGTGGACTTCGCAGCAGCAGTGCTGCGGAACTCCGGAATTCCGGACCGGCCGCTGAGCACCGTGTTCTTCGGCGGCGGGACGCCAACGCTGCTTCCGGCCGGGGACCTGGCCCGAATTCTCGGCGCTGCCATTGGCGAGTGGGGCCTGGAGCCCGGCGCTGAGGTCACTACCGAGGCCAACCCGGACTCCGTCACCCCGGAATCCCTTGCCGTCCTCAAGGATGCCGGATTTACCAGGGTTTCCTTCGGAATGCAGTCCGCCGTGCCCCATGTGCTGAAGGTCCTGGACCGTACCCATACCCCCAGCCGCGTGCCGCAAGTGGTGCAATGGGCGCGGGACGCCGGACTGGCTGTGAGCCTGGACCTGATCTACGGCACACCGGGAGAGTCACTGGACGACTGGCGGTACTCCCTTGAGACGGCCCTGTCGTACCAGCCTGATCACATCAGCGCCTACGCGCTGATCGTGGAGGACGGTACCAAGCTGGCAGCCCAGATCCGCCGCGGTGAAGTCCCCGGAATCGACGACGACGACCACGCGGACAAGTATGAACTCGCGGACCAGCTGATTCGCGAAGCGGGTCTGAGCTGGTATGAAGTCAGCAACTGGTCACGGACGCCGGAGCAGGCGTGCCGGCACAACCTGGCCTATTGGCGCGGCGACGACTGGTGGGGCATCGGTCCCGGAGCCCACTCGCACGTGGGCGGCGTGCGCTGGTGGAACGTCAAGCACCCCACCGCCTACGCCGGCCGGTTGGCTCAAGGGCTCTCGCCGGCAGCAGGGCGGGAAACGCTCGACGACGGCACCCGGGACATGGAGCGGATCATGCTTGAGGCACGGCTCGTCTCAGGTGTGGGCATCAGTTCGCTGGGGGAGTCAGGCCGGAAAGAAGTGGCTGGACTCATCGCCGACGGGCTGGTGGACCCTGCCTCCGCCTTTCAGGGAAGCCTCGTCCTGACGCTGAAGGGCCGTCTGCTGGCTGACGCCGTGGTCCGCAGGATCCTGCCGGACTGACGCGGGAGTCGTTTCCTGCAAGCCCGGCTCGGGACCTCCTGACGCCGCTTAGCGGAGCCAGCGGAAGCTGACCCTTATTTGATCCACCGCAGGTTGTACTGGTAGCGGTGCGGCTGGCCCCGGTTCACGTGGATGCCGGCGGCAACCGAGTAGCAAGTCAATGCGATCCAGATGAGGGTGGCAATCACGGCGAAAATGTTGCCGACCACAGGGATGAACACCAGAAGGTTGGCCACAACGGCCGCGATGGTGGGCGGCAGGCTGAAGTTCAGCGCCTCCTTGGATTCCTGGGCGGTAAACGGCCCACGTTCCCGGAAGATGAGGTAGATCAGCAGCGACGGCACGCACCCGAGGATGCCGCCGAAATGCGCCAGGGTTGCCCACTGCCGGTCTTCGCTGGCCGTTAGCGGCAGCGCATTTGCTGGAACGCCATGGTACTCGGAGCGGCCCTGGCCGCTCTGGTTGTCCCTGTGTTCGTGTGCGTTTTCTGCCACGGTGTCTTCCTTCGAAAAGCAATGGTGCGGGGGTAGAACATTCAAAGTTACAGTGTGCCGGGCTCAAGCGCACTGGCAACTGCAGTACCAAGAATACTGCTAGGGAACGGTGAGGAAGTCGATGACCTCTTCAACCCTGCCCAGCAGCGAGGCTTCAAGGTCTGCGTAGCTGCGGACCGCCCCCAGGAGTTTCTGCCAGCCCAGGCCGATATCTTCCTTCGTGGAATGCGGCCAACCGAACGCCGCGAGGATGCCGGTCTTCCAGTCCTGGCCACGTGGGACCACCGGCCACCTTTCAATTCCCAGCACGGAAGGCCGGATGGCTTGCCATACGTCAACGTACGGATGCCCCACAATCAGGACATTGCCGGCAGCGCCCGGGGATGCCATCACGGCATCCGCAATCCGCGATTCCTTGGAATCGGGAACCAGGTGGTCAACGAGCACTCCAAGCCGGCGGCCCGGCCCCGGTGCGAAGTCTGCCACGGCCGCAGCGAGGTCATCGATTCCATGCAAAGGCTCGACGACGATGCCCTCCACCCGGAGGTCGTCTCCCCAGACTTTTTCCACCAGTTCGGCGTCGTGCTTTCCTTCCACCCAGATCCTGCTGGCCTTGGCCACCTGGGCGCGCTGACCGGCTACCCGGACCGAGCCCGAGGCCGTCCGCCCGGCCGGGGCGGTGGCTTGCCGCGGCGCCGGGGGCATCAGTCGGATCGGCTGTCCCTCCAAGAGGAAACCGAATCCGAGCCGGAAGGACCTTGATTTGCCCCGCCGGTCCTCAAGGGCCACCACATGCATTCCGCCTGACTTCTCGACCCGCGTGACGGCGCCCACCCAGCCGGACTGGACCTCTTCCAGGACCATCCCGCGCTCTACCGGGACTTCAGGGAGCTGATTCCTCACGGGGACGGCGATCTCCCGGGGACCCCAGTTCTGGTACTGCATGGATGTGTTCCGCCTTGCCTAGATCCTGGCCCGGAATTTCGCCCGGAGCGGTACCAATGCTAACAACGGGGTGAGTCATATTAGACTGTTAGCACTTAGGCATGTCGAGTGCTAAGCCGCGCCAAGACGGCGGCCGGTGCACGCGCCGGGGAAACCGGCGGCCTGTGACCATGGATGGAGGTGGAGTGTGAGCGAGCCGCGCAAACTTGAAGTACTGCGTGCCATCGTTGAGGACTACGTGCACTCCCGCGAACCTGTGGGCTCGAAGGCGCTGGTCGAACGCCACCATTTGGGCGTCTCCAGCGCCACGATCCGCAACGACATGGCAGCCCTTGAGGACGACGGCCTCATCACCGCCCCGCACACCAGCGCCGGACGCATCCCCACAGACAAGGGCTACCGGCTGTTTGTCGACCAGATTTCGGCCATGAAGCCGCTGTCACCGGCAGAACGCCGTGCCATCCAGACCCTCCTGGAGGGCCCGGACGATCTCGACGACGTCCTGGAGCGCACTGTCCGGCTGCTGTCGCAGTTGACCAACCAGGTGGCAGTGGTCCAGTACCCGCACCTGAGCCGCGCCACGATCCGGCACATCGAGTTCGTGTTGCTGGCTCCCCGCCAGGTCCTTGTTGTCCTGATCGCCAACACCGGCAAGGTGGAGCAGAAAGTGGTCGACGTCGGGCAGGACCTTGGTGACGACGCCCTGGCAGGTATTCGGGGGCGGTTCCTCGGTTCGCTCGCAGGGACGCCGCTGAGCCAGTTGACCCAGTCGCTGCCGGCAGTTGTTTCCGGCCTGGGCCCAGGACAGCGGCAGGCTGCGCAGGCCCTGGCGCACGGTCTGGAGGTCCTTGCCCACAGCAGCCGCGAAGACCGCATGGTCATGGCCGGCACCGCCAACCTCGCACGGTCCAACGTCGACTTTCCCCTGAGTATCGGCCCGGTGCTGGAAGCGCTTGAGGAACAAGTGGTCATGCTGCGCCTGTTGAGCGAGATGGCACAGGATCCGCGCGGCGTGACGGTCAGCATCGGCCGCGAAAACCCGTACGACGGGCTCACCGAAGCGTCGGTGGTCGCCACGGCGTACGGCCCGGACAGCACAGCCAAGATCGGGGTGCTCGGTCCTACCCGCATGGACTACCCCACCACCATGGCAGCAGTCAGGGCCGTGGCCCGCTACCTTTCGAGGATTCTGGGCCCCTGACAGCAACTGGCCGGGCCCCAGGCAACAAGAGCAGTACAAGCAGTCCGACTGCAGCAGTACAAACAGGAAGAGATACGAACTTTGAGCAGCCACTACGACGTCCTTGGAGTCTCGCCGGAAGCCACCGGGGAAGAGATCAAGAAGGCCTACCGCAAGCTGGCCCGCACGCTCCACCCGGACGTCAACCCCGGTGAGGATGCCTCGGACCGCTTCAAGGCCGTGACCCACGCCTACGAGGTACTCTCCGACCCGCAGAAACGCAGGGTCTACGACACCACCGGCAACGAAAACGGTACCGACAACGGCTTCGGCGGCGGCGGTTACGCCGGACAGGGCTTCGCCTTCCAGGACATCTTCGATACCTTCTTCGGCGCTGGCGGATCGCAGGGTCCGGCATCACGGGTCCGGCGCGGCCAGGACGCCCTCATCAGTGTCCGGATTGAACTCCGCGACGCCGTGTTCGGGGTCAATAAGAAGCTTGAGGTGGACACCGCAGTCGTTTGCCCCACGTGCAACGGCTCCTGCTGCCGGGAGGGAAGCCACCCGGAACGCTGCGACATTTGCGGCGGCAGCGGCCAGGTCCAGAGAGCGGTCCGCTCCATCCTTGGCCAGGTCATGACGGCCGCCCCCTGCGGCAGCTGCGAAGGCTTCGGCACCGTGATCAAGGACCCCTGCAACGAATGCAGCGGGCAGGGGCGGATCCGTAGCCGGCGGTCAATGACCATCAAGGTCCCTGCAGGCGTAGCCACCGGAACCCGCATCCAGCTGTCGGGCCAGGGCGAGGCAGGCCCGGCCGGCGGCCCGGCCGGTGACCTGTACGTTGAGATCCGGGTCAACAACGACGCCACGTACGTACGTGACGGCGACGACCTCCATGCAACGCTCAACATCCCCATGACCGCTGCCGCGCTGGGAACCGAACTTTCCCTGGAAACCTTCGACGGGCTGCAGGAAATCGACGTCAAGTCGGGAACCCAGTCAGGGGAGATCATCACCCTGCGCGGCCTGGGCGTGACACACCTTCGCGGATATGGCCGCGGCGACCTCAAGGTACACCTTCAGGTGGAGACCCCGGCCAAACTGGATTCGGCGCAGGAAGACCTGTTGCGGCAACTGGCCAAACTGCGCGGCGAGCAGTTCACTGAGGGCAAACTCGCGGCCAGCGGCGGCGTCTTTGCCAAGCTGCGGGACCGGCTCGGTAACCTGTAGGGGTGAGCAATCCGGTTTTTTTTAGCGCTCCCGGGACGCTGGACCACATGGTCCCAGGGGGCCACTTTGTCCTGGAAGGGGCTGAGGCGCGGCATGCGGTAGCGGTCAAGCGGCTTGCCCCCGGCGAGTCCGTGGACATCGCAGACGGGGCCGGCAAGCGGTTGACCGGCACGGTCGTGGCGGCGTCGCCGTCGGAGCTGACAGTGGAGTGTTCGGCGCTGACGGTCGAAGAAAAGCCCGCCATCCGGCTTGTCCTGGTGCAGGCGCTGGCCAAGGGCGACCGAGACGAGCTAGCAGTTGAAACTGCCACCGAACTGGGGATTGACGCGGTCATCCCGTGGCAGTCCGAACGGTCCATCGTGAGGTGGAAGGGCGAACGGGCAGCCAAGGCACATGCCAAGTGGCAGTCGGTGGCGACGGCGGCGGCCAAGCAGGCCCGGCGGGCCTGGATTCCTGAGGTGCGCGCCGCCGTCGAAACCCCCGGACTGGCAGCGGCTGCCGGCGTGGCCGATCTCGCAATCGTCCTGCACGAGGACGCTGTCCGGCCGTTACGGTCCGTTTTGGAGAATTGGCAGGCGGCTGCGAACGGCAGCGAAACCCGCGAAATCCTGCTCATTGTGGGACCGGAAGGCGGGATCAGTCCGCGTGAAGTGACCAGGCTGTGCAGTGCCGGTGCCGTAACGGCGCTTCTGGGGCACCACGTCCTCAGGTCGTCCACCGCCGGCCCCGCTGCAGTCGTCCTGGCCAGCGATGTGTTGGGCCGCTGGTCCGCACCTGGGCTCTGACAGTCGAGCTAGCGCACGCTGAAGCTGCGCGTATCAACGTTCAGCTCCTGGTCGTTTCCTGAGGTGTCCGCCTGCGCGACGCGAAGCTCATAGTTGCCCGGCGTGAGGGTTAAGGCCAAGGTAAAAACTCCGGACTGGGCGGCCTCGGTCGCGGCCGTGGTTTCCCCGGTCAGGTACGGCGTCTTGTCGCCGTTGTCTTCCTCGCGCAGGATCCGCCAGCGGAGCTTGCCACCGGCCAGGGTGTTGCGGCCAGTAATCTTCACGCTGCCGTCGGCGACTTCTACGTTCTCCTGCGGATCGATAATCCAGACCGGCGCCACCATGCCCGGGCTCCGGGACATGAGCGTGCCGAGGCGCACGTGGTCAAAAGCAAGATAGTCCGTGTGGCCGTCGACCAGGATCATCACCTGGATCTGCTGGCCGGAGTCAATGAGCCCGGAACTCGCCCCGGCTGCCGTGGCCGTATAGACGAGCTGCTGGATGGCGCGGCCGGCCATGTCGGCGTCGAGGTTGCTGTTGAAGGCATCTTCCGAGACGTCCACTGTGATGACGTTTTTGCCCGAGATGGACGTGGCCAGTTTCTTGGGGTTCTGCCATGGGGTAAAGAAGTCCGGGTCCAGCGGTTTATCAGACATCATGGCCCGCAGTGCCCTTGTAACCGGGTTTTCCTGTTCGGGCACGTCCCTGAACTCGCGGTACAGGAAAACGTTGCTGTTGCTGCGGCCGATCCAATAGACGGGTGCCTTGTTCGACGACTGTGTGGTCTCGAGCGGTGCGCTGGTGGCCGGCACCCCTGGCGAGGTGTTTTCGGTGCCCTGGCTTGAATTCTGCACCACAGTGGGCTCCGGCCCTGGCTCCGCGATGCAGCCCGTGAGGATCAGGACGGCAGGCAGGAGGCTCAGCAGGGCGGTGGAGCGGATGCGCCCCAGGGCAGTACCCAAGGCAAGGGGCGTTTCTGGTCCCGGCACGGTGATGGCACTATCCTTCCTGGCAGCGATGATGCAGCCGGTCCCCGGACGGCCTTGAATTTCCAGCATTGCATAAGGAAAGTCGCCTCGGTGGCGCAAGACGGCTGCCCGGTACAACTGCAACGGGAACGATATGAGGCCGATATGAAGTTGATACCTAATGACGGCAACTTCCCGCCCACATGGGCCGTTCCGGCACTGGCGGAAGGCTGCCCCCAGCCGCTGACAGCGGCGCGCTGGCGTAAGATGGTATGAATCCGGAGACCTCCGACGGGCGGGACCACACGCCACGGCGGTCTGCGGGATTACGTACTTGAACTGGAGGGGACCATAGGCCTGCGGGCCAGCACCATGACTGAATCAGCTAACGGAAAGCGCCGGCTGAACACTGAGCGCACCGCAGGAGAATTTCCCCACACCCTTCCCGGCATCCGGACGGAGGTGGTTGTCTTTGATAACTCCGATCAGATGGTCCAGTCGCTCGGTAGCCACGATGAGGCGTTGCGTTTCATCGAAGATCAGTTTCCCGCCGTCAATTTCCATGTGCGGGGCAACGAACTGTCCATCAGCGGCCCGGCGGCCGATGTCCCCAGGATCATGCGGCTGCTACAGGAGGTCCGGGGCCTGGTAGCCCGTGGCACGGTGATCAGCCCCGCAGTGCTGCAGCAACTGGTGGCGCTGCTGCGGAGCCAGTCCCTGCAAAACCCGGTCGATGTCCTGACCCATGACATTCTTTCCAGCCGGGGCAGGACCATCCGGCCCAAAACGCTGAACCAGAAAAACTACGTAGACGCGATCGACGCCAACACGGTGATTTTCGGCATCGGTCCTGCCGGAACCGGCAAGACTTACCTCGCCATGGCGAAGGCCGTCCAGGCGCTTCAGCAGAAGGAAGTCAGCCGCATTATCCTCACCCGGCCGGCCGTCGAAGCGGGGGAGCGGCTTGGTTTCCTGCCCGGCACGCTCAGCGACAAAATCGACCCCTACCTCCGTCCCCTCTACGACGCGCTGCACGACATGATGGACCCGGAGTCCATCCCGCGGCTGATGGCCGCCGGCACCATCGAAGTGGCGCCCTTGGCCTATATGCGCGGACGTACGCTCAACGATGCCTTCATCATCCTTGACGAAGCGCAGAACACCACACCCGAACAGATGAAGATGTTCCTGACCAGGCTCGGCTTTGGTTCCAAAATGGTGGTGACCGGGGACGTCACCCAGGTGGACCTGCCGTTTGGGACGCGTTCCGGATTGCGGATCGTGGAGGAGATCCTGCGCGGTATCGAGGACATCAATTTCTCCGTCCTGGACGCGACGGACGTCGTACGCCATCGCCTTGTCGGTGACATTGTGCAGGCGTACAGCGTCTGGGACGATGTCCAACGGAACCGGGTGAAGCACTCGGTGAGCCGTGAAAAGCAGGGGGAGCGGGCATGAGCATTGAAGTGAACAACGAATCCGGTATCCAAGTGGACGAGGCGGAGCTGGTTGCACTGTCCAGGTACATCTTTGGCCAGCTTTATATCCACCCCCAGGCTGAACTGTCCATTCTCCTCGTGGATGAACCAGCGATGGAAAAACTTCATCTTGAATTGATGGACGAGCCCGGTTCCACAGACGTGCTCTCCGTCCCCATGGATGAACTGACCCCTGGAACTCCGGACCGGCCCACTCCGCAGGGAATGCTGGGTGACATTGCAGTCTGCCCGCAGGTTGCCAAAGTCCAGGCCAAAAATGCGGGCCACTCCCTCCAGGATGAGATGCTCCTGCTGACCACCCACGGTATCCTCCACCTCTTGGGGTACGACCACGCAGAGCCCGAAGAAAAAGCTGAAATGTTTGGGCTCCAGCGCGAACTGCTGTCCGGCTTCACCGGCAAAGAAGCTCCCGCCGAGACCACGCAGTGACGCCCCTGCTCCTTGTTGGCATGGCCCTGGCTTTCCTCAGCATTGCCGCCATCCTGACCGCGGCTGAGGCTGCGTTCAATTTCCTTCCACGGCACGACGCCGAAGAGGCTCTCCTCAGGAGCCGCGGAAACGCCATGAAAAGCATCATGGCCCACCCGGTGGCGCACATCCGCGCGCTGAGGTTTTGGCGGATCTGGTTCGAGATGGCCTCGGCAGTGGCCGTGGCCGTCCTGCTGCACAGCCTGCTGGACAACGTCTGGCTCGCCGGGCTGGCAGCCACGGGCATCATGGCCCTGCTCGGTTTCGTGATCGTTGGCGTCTCTCCCCGGCAACTCGGACGGCTCCATTCGGCAGCTGTCGTGAGGTTCACGGCCCCGCTGATCCGGTTCCTCACCTGGGTCCTTGGTCCCATTCCGGCATGGCTGGTGGCACTGGGCAGTGCTGCGGCGCCCGGTGCGCCCGGCGGGGACGAAGCATTCTTCAGCGAACAGGAATTCCGCGAGCTTGTGGACCGGGCCAGTGAATCGGACATGATTGAGGACACCGAGGCGGAGATGATCCAGTCCGTCTTCGACTTTGGCGACACGCTGGTGCGCGCCGTCATGGTTCCCCGGACTGACATCCTCAGCATCGACGCCGGGTCCAGCCTCAGGCGGGCAATGTCCTTGTTCCTGCGCTCCGGCTATTCCAGGATTCCGGTGATCCAGGACAATACGGACCAGATCCTGGGAATCGTCTACCTGAAGGACGTGGCAGCCACTCTGCACGAATTGGCGCCGGACGAGGAACCACCGCCTGTCGAGTCCTTGGCCCGTGAGGTGCGGTACGTTCCGGAGTCCAAGCCGGTCAGCGACCTGCTTCGTGAGCTACAGAAAGAATCCACGCACGTGGCGATCGTCATCGATGAATACGGCGGCACGGCGGGCCTGGTCACGCTGGAAGATCTCATCGAGGAGATCGTCGGGGAAATCGTGGACGAATACGATACCGAAAGTGCCGAAGCCGTGGCACTGGATGATGGCTCCTACCGGGTCAGCTCCCGCATGAGCATCGATGACCTCGGCGAGCTTTTTGATATTGAACTCGACGACGACGAAGTGGACACCGTTGGCGGGCTGCTGGCGAAGGCCCTCGGCCGGGTGCCGATCGTGGGAAGCACCGTCGAGGTGGGCGGCATCTCGCTGCGCGCCGAACGGCTTGAAGGCCGCCGCAACCGCGTCAGCCACATCGTTGCGGCAGCCGTACCAAAAGTAGACACTGACCTTGAAGACCTCCTCGACGAGGCGGAAACAACCCAGCAGGGAGTTCCACGTGAGCAAGAAAAGTAAAGCCCCTTCCAATGAAGATTTCGGTGGCTTCCGCGCCGGCTTTTCGGTCCTGGTGGGGCGCCCGAACGCCGGCAAATCGACGCTGACCAACGCGTTGGTGGGCAAGAAGGTGGCCATCACCTCGGCCAAGCCCCAGACCACCCGGCACACGATCCGCGGGATCGTCCACCGTGACGACGCCCAGCTGATCCTGGTGGATACCCCCGGGCTGCACCGTCCCCGCACGCTGCTGGGTAAACGCCTTAACGATCTTGTGGCAGACACCCTGGCCGAGGTGGACGCCATCGGGTTCTGCCTCCCGGCCAACGAAAAGATCGGTCCCGGCGACAAGTACATCGCTGCCCAGCTGGCCGCAGTGGGCAACAAGCCGGTCATCGCCATCGTCACCAAAGCGGACCTGGTTGATCGCCAGGCGCTGACGGAACAGCTCCTCGCCGTCGCCGCCCTCGGCCGTGAGGTCTTCGGGGACGAAGGCTGGAAGGACATCGTTCCGGTCTCAGCCGCTGACGGTTTCCAGGTCGAAACTGTGGCCGATGTGCTCATCAGCCACATGCCGCCGTCGCCTCCGCTGTATCCCGGCGGCGAACTTACCGATGAGCCCGAAGCCGTAATGGTGGCTGAGCTGATTCGCGAGGCCGCCCTGGAGGGAGTCCGCGATGAGCTGCCCCACTCCCTGGCGGTGGTCGTGGACGAGATCGTACCCCGCGAAGGACGGGCAGAGGACAACCAACTGCTCGACGTGCGGGTCAACCTCTATGTGGAACGGCCCTCCCAGAAGGCAATCATTATCGGCAAGGGAGGCAGCAGGCTGCGTGAAGTGGGCACGAATGCCCGAAAGGGAATCGAGGCCCTTCTGGGCACCCGGATCTACCTTGACCTCCATGTGAAGGTAGCCAAGGACTGGCAGCGCGACCCCAAACAGCTGGTCAAGCTAGGCTTCTGAGAACGTCTTAGCCTGTGCCCCGACGGCGGCACCCGGCTTTTTCCCAGCCTGGACTACTAAAATGGGCCGGATTCAGATTTTTAGAGGAAGGTACATCCTGTGGTGCGAGGCCGCGACAAGCGCGAGTACGGAGCTGATCTGTCAGCCGGATCAGGACCTGTTTCCCGTCACGCGGAAGATGCCGCGGTGGGCGCCGCCCGCCACCTTGGGCCAGAGCGCGGGATGCCGGTATGGCTGAAAGTAGCCACCGCGCTCGTCACCGTTGTGGTGGTAGGCGGCCTGGCTTTCGCCGGCTATTGGTACTTCCGCCTGCAGTCAAACATCTCCAAAGCACCGCTCACCGCAGGGGACGGCACCGCCCAGCCTGTCAGCGACTCCAACGACCGGATGCAAATCCTGATCCTCGGCTCTGACACCAGGGACGGCAAGAACTCCGAATACGGCACGGCCGAGGACTCCAGCGGGTATGGACAATCTGACGTGATGATGCTGATGGACATTTCCGCCGACAACAAGCGCGTCAATGTCATCAGTTTCCCCCGTGACCTGCTGGTGGACATTCCCCAGTGCAAGGACCAGAAGACGAACCAGGTCTACCCGGCCCGCAGCGGAGTCATGATCAATGAGGCCATGGCCCAAGCCGGCATAGGCTGTGCCGTTGACACCGTCAACAAGCTCACCGGGCTCGAAGTCGACCACTTCATGATGGCGGACTTCAACGCCGTCAAGGAACTCTCCAACACCGTGGGCGGTGTTGAAGTCTGTATTAGTGACGCCGTCTACGATCCGGATTCACGCCTCCGGCTCCCAAAGGGCACATCCTCTGTGGAAGGCGAAATGGCCCTCGCCTTCCTGCGCACCCGGCATGCCTTCGCCGACGGCGGGGACCTCGGGCGGATCAAGGCACAGCAGGGCTTCCTCTCCTCCCTGACCCGCAAGATCAAAGACGAAGGCACCCTGTCCGACCCCTCCAAGATGCTCCGCATCGCTGACGTGGTCACGCAGAACCTGACCGTGGACGAGGGACTGGCATCTGTGCCGTCACTGCTCACCATCGGGAACCGGCTCAAGGACATTGACATCAGCAAGGTCGCCTTCGTTGCCGTACCCACCACCACTGCGCGGCTGGACGTGAACCGGCTGGAGATCGCTGAGCCGGCAGGCGCCCAGTTGTTCTCGGCACTCCGCAAGGACGTGGACCTCACTGATCCCACGGCGCCCACCACGCCGTCGCCATCACCTACTGACCCGGCAACCGCTCCACCCACTGCGGCGCCCACGGAAACGACGACGCCGCTGCCGCCCTACGACAAAACACTTCAGCCCGTGACGGTGGCAAACGGCACCAGCGTTCCCGGGCGCGCGCAGGAGATTGTCCAGGCGCTGGTCTCAGGTGGCTTCGCCCAGACCGGACAACTCGAAGCCCAGGCAGTGGCACAGTCTGTGGTGTACTACGGACCTGGCTTCGAGGACGTGGCCACGGACGTGGCTGCGCTGCTTGGGATTCCTGCTGGACAGATCCTGCCCGCCCCCGCCCTGGTGGGTGTGGAGGTTTACCTTGGAACCGACTTCACCAGCGGCGCCAAGTACGGGGCCGTGGCCCTACCCGAGGACATCGTGAACCAGACCGCCGGCGACGCCGTCTGCCAGCAGGCCAATCCGGAACTCATCGTCTCCGGCTGACGGGCACTTCAGAAGCAAGCAAAGGCGGGCCGCACTGATGTGCCGGCCCGCCTTTGCTCAGGGGTGGTTACCAGATACTGACGCGGTCCTTGGGCGACATCCACATGCCGTCCGCTTCGGTCACGCCAAAGGCATCATGGAAGGCATCCAAGTTCTTGGCGATGGCATTGGTCCGGAACTCGTTGGGGGAGTGGGGATCGGTGGCCAGCCTCCGGATGGCCTCCTCCGACCTGATGACTTGCCGCCATCCGGCAGCCCATGAGGCGAAGAAGCGCTGCTGTCCGGTCAGCCCGTCCAGGACTTCCGGTTCCTTGCCGTCAAGGCTGATGAGATAGGCCTTGTAGGCGATGGTCAAACCGCCGAGGTCGCCGATGTTCTCGCCAAGCGTCAGCCTGCCATTAACGTTGTGGCCGGGCGCGGCGTACGGGGACAATGCATCGTACTGGGCTACGAGCTTGGCCGTTAGCTCCTCAAACGCCTTCCGGTCCTCCTCTGTCCACCAGTTGCGAAGCGCGCCGCCGCCGTCGAACTGGGATCCCTGATCGTCAAAACCGTGGCCGATCTCGTGGCCGATGACAGCCCCGATGCCACCGTAATTGACGGCGTCATCGGCGTCCGCGGTAAAGAACGGCGGCTGGAGAATGGCTGCCGGGAAGACGATTTCGTTCAGCATCGGGTGGTAATAGGCATTGACCGTCTGTGGGGTCATCAGCCACTTGTTCAGGTCCACGGGCTTGCCCACCTCATCGAGATGGCGGTCGACGTCGGCATTGTGGGCCCGCTCAATGTTCCCCAACAGGTCCTTCGGATCGATCTCCACCGCAGAGTAGTCAATCCACTTGTCCGGGTAGCCGATCTTCGCGCGGAACGCGGCGAGCTTCCGCAGCGCTTCGGCTTTGGTGTCCTCGCCCATCCAGTCAAGGCCCGTGATGCTTTGGCGGTAGGCCTCGATGAGGTTGGCCACCAGGGTCTGCATCCGTGCCTTGTGCGTCTCGGGGAAATGCCGGGAGACATAGATCTGGCCTACGGCTTCACCGAGGGCTGCCTCAACGACGCCGACACCCCGCTTCCAGCGGTCCTTGTTCCGTGGCGTGCCGCTGATGGTGGTTCCGTAGAACGCGAAGTTGGCATCCACGAAGGCCTGTGAAAGATAGGGCGCGGCCGCACCGATAACCCGCATCGCGAGCCATTCCTGCCACACCGCGAGGGGCTCCGACTCGATCAGTCCGCTGGCCCCGGTAAAGAAGTCCGGTGTGCTGACAACAATTTCCTGCCGTTTGTCGGCATCGATTCCGGCGGCGTCGAACCAGGTCCCCAGCAGGGGGAACAGTCCGGCGGCCTCCTCGGCGGTCTTCAGGTTGTACGTCTTCTGCGGGTCGCGAAGGGTGACGTTGTCCCAGTGGTGCGAAGCCAGCCGGGTTTCCAGCGCTACCACCCGGGCGGCCGCGTCCCCGGGGTTGTCGATGCCTGCAAGGGTGAACATCGTGCGGACGTGCTCACTGTATGCCGAGACCATCGGCGCGAACTTCTCTTCGCGGTAGTAGGACTCATCCGGCAATCCGAGGCCGCCTTGGCCGGTGTACAGCAGGATTCGGTCCGGGTTCCCGGCATCCGGGGCGGGGTAGATGTAGAAAAGCCCTGAGACATCGGCGCGAAACAGCTTGCCGGCCAGTGCCACGAGCTCCGCCACCGTGCTGGTGGCGAACACCTGGGCCAGCCGGTCGCGGATAGGTTCCATGCCCTTTGCCTCCACCGTTGCTTCGTCCATGAAGCTGTTGTAGAGGTCCCCGACCTTCCGTTCGATGCCGCTGGCTGTTTCGCCCTTGCCGGCGGCTTCCTCAATGATGTCCCGGACTGCGATCTCTGCTCCGTCCCGCAGGGCCGTGAATGTTCCTTCCAGTGGGCGGTCATCAGGAATTTCGGTGGACTTGAGCCAGGACCCGTTCACATGCTGGTACAGGTCATCCTGCGGCCGGACGCTGTGGTCAAAGTTGGACAGATCGATCCCCGAGATGGGCACGTAAGCTCCTTCGTGCGACGGTCCGTGCCGATGCCGGCACTGGCGCAGCGTCTGCATGCTGGACGATAAGGACGGTGGTGCACTCTCATCTTACGCACGCGTGCTACCCTCAAAAGGTGCGCGCAGAGCTCCTTCTTCTTATCTGCCGCGGCGAGGCCTCAGACGCGATCTAGCGCAAGGCCCATCCTCGTCGCGGAGTTTGTGTTGCCCGGCCACCTTTCAGATAAGAACCATAGAAAAGGCCCCGATAGTAATGCGAAACGCACAGAAGCCCTCTGGAATGCCCGCCCACCGGTACCGCCCGTTCCACGAACAGATCACGGTTGAACTGCCGGACCGCACGTGGCCGGACAAAATCATCACCAAGGCACCGCGCTGGTGCGCAGTGGACCTGCGCGACGGCAACCAGGCCCTGATTGACCCGATGAGCCCCGCCCGCAAAATGAAGATGTTCGACCTGCTGGTCCGCATGGGCTACAAGGAGATCGAAGTCGGGTTCCCATCAGCGTCCCAGACCGACTTTGACTTCGTCCGCCAGCTCATCGAGGGCAACCACATCCCCGACGACGTCACGATCCAGGTCCTGACCCAGGCCCGTGAACACCTGATTGAGCGGACGTACGAGTCCCTGGTAGGCGCCAAGCAGGCCATCGTCCACCTCTACAACTCCACGTCCGTCCTGCAGCGCCGCGTGGTGTTCAACCAGGATGAAGACGGAATCCTGGACATCGCACTCCAGGGCGCCCGGTTGTGCAAGAAGTACGAGGAAACGCTCGTCGATACGCACGTGACGTACGAATACTCCCCGGAATCGTTCACCGGCACGGAACTCGAGTATGCGGTCCGTGTGTGCAACGCCGTCGCCGATGTTTTTGAAGCCTCCGCAGACAGCCAGGTCATCATTAACCTGCCGGCCACGGTCGAAATGGCCACCCCTAACGTCTACGCCGATTCCATCGAATGGATGAGCCGGCACCTGCACCCACGCGAGGGCATCATCCTGTCCCTGCACCCGCACAACGACCGCGGCACCGGCGTCGCTGCCGCTGAGCTGGGCTACATGGCCGGTGCTGACAGGATTGAAGGCTGCCTCTTCGGCAACGGCGAACGGACCGGCAACGTCGACCTGGTGACGCTGGGGCTGAACCTCTTCGTCCAGGGCATTGACCCGATGATCGACTTCTCGGACATTGACGACGTCCGGCGCACCGTGGAGTACTGCAACCAGCTGCCCGTGGCCGAACGTTCCCCGTACGGCGGGGACCTGGTCTTCACGGCGTTCTCAGGCTCGCACCAGGACGCCATCAAGAAGGGCTTCGAAGCGCTGGAGCGCGACGCTGCCGCCGCAGGCAAGGACGTAGCCGACTTCACGTGGCAGGTCCCGTACCTGCCGGTGGATCCCAAGGACCTGGGCCGCAGCTACGAAGCCGTCATCAGGGTCAACTCCCAGTCCGGCAAAGGCGGCGTGGCCTACTTGCTCAAGAACGAGCACAGCCTGGACCTGCCGCGCCGCGCCCAGATCGAATTCTCCGGAGTGATCCAGAAGCGCACCGACACCGTGGGGGGCGAGGTCAGCGGAGCCCAGCTGTGGCAGGTCTTCCAGGACGAATACCTGCCTGCGAGTGAATCCGAAGGGCAGTGGGGGCGCTATTCCCTTGGCACTGTCCGCACCGAAACTGACGAGAACGGTGGCATGACGCTGCACGCGTCCCTCGGCATCGACGGCACCCAGGTCAGCCGGACCGGGACCGGCAACGGCCCCATCGCCGCGCTGCTGGACATCCTCGGCCAGGATGGCGTTGACGTCAGGGTCCTCGACTACAGCGAGCACGCCTTGTCCGAAGGCGGCAACGCCATGGCCGCGGCCTACGTCGAATGCGCAGTGGGGGAGCGGGTCCTGTGGGGAATCGGCATCGATGCCAACACCAGCATGTCCTCTCTCAAGGCAGTCATCTCCGCCGTCAACCGCGCCATCAGGGACGCCCGCGCCTGACCCGGAACGCGTTGCGCGCCGGCACCCGGCGCGCAACGCCTGCCCGTCCCAATGGGCCGCATTCCGCCAGACAATGGGAAGATTAAGCGTGGTCCAACAATCCTTCGCTGCCCGGTCCTACCGGGATGACGCCGTGGTGCTCCGCACCCACAAGCTGGGCGAGGCCGACCGCATCATCACGCTGCTGACCAAGCACCACGGGCAGATCCGGGCCGTCGCCAAAGGTGTGCGACGGACCAGCAGCCGTTTCGGCGCCAGACTTGAACCGTTCATGGTGGCCGACCTCCAGCTCGTGTCCGGGAAAACGCTGGACATCGTCACGCAGGCCGTCGCCAAGGGCGCCTACGGCGGAAATATCGCCGCGGACTATGGCCGCTACACGGTGGCCGCGGCCATGACGGAAACCGCCGAAAAGCTTACCGACGTCGACGGCGAAGCGGGAACGGCCCAGTACAACCTGCTCGTAGGGGCGCTGGCATCGCTGAGCCGGGATGAACACTCCGCCGGGCTAATTCTGGATTCCTACCTCCTGCGGGCTCTCGCCACCGGCGGCTGGGCTCCCAGCTTTACGGATTGTGCCCGTTGCGGCACCCCTGGACCGCACACGGCGTTTTCGGCCCCCGTAGGCGGGATGGTGTGCGGCAACTGCCGCCCGCCCGGCTCTCCCGCGCCGGCAGCGGAAACCGTTGTACTGCTGGGTGCCCTGCTGACAGGGGATTGGCCGACGGCGGATGGATCGCTGCCCGCTCATCGACGGGAAGCTGCCGGACTGGTAGCGGCCTACCTGCAATGGCACTTGGAACGTGTCGTGAAATCACTCAAACATGTGGAGCGTAGCTGACTGTGGCCTTGGGAAGAAAGAACAGCCCGTCCCGAAAGCGGACCACCCCCGTGGTAGCACCGTACCCGCACCCCTCAGGTGCGGTGGCGCCGTCGATCCCTGCCGAATTCATCCCCCGGCACGTGGCCATCGTGATGGACGGCAACGGCCGCTGGGCCAACCAGCGCGGACTGCCCCGCATTGAGGGGCACAAGGCGGGGGAGCCTGCGTTGCTGGATGTCATGGCAGGTGCCATCGAACTCGGCATCGAGTATGTGAGCGTCTACGCTTTCTCCACCGAGAACTGGCGCCGCTCGCCCGAAGAGGTCCGGTTCCTGATGGGTTTTAACAAGGATGTGCTACGACGCCAGCGGAACCAGTTGGACGCGTGGGGCGTGCGGGTCCGCTGGTCGGGACGCCGGCCCAGGCTGTGGGGTTCGGTCATTCGGGAGCTGGAAGAGGCGGAGGAATACACCGCCGGCAACAGCACGTGCACGTTGAACATGTGTGTTAATTACGGCGGACGCGCCGAGATCACCGATGCCGTATCGGCGATTGCCGCCGAGGTGGCGGCGGGACGGCTCAAACCTGGCGCCATCACCGAGAAGACGATCCAAAAGTATCTCGACGAACCGGACCTGCCGGACGTGGACTTGTTCCTGCGGAGTTCGGGGGAGCAGCGGTTGTCCAACTTCCTGCTGTGGCAGTCTGCGTACGCCGAGTTTGTCTTTATGGACACGCTGTGGCCTGATGTGGACCGGCGGACCCTCTGGGACGCCGTCGAAATTTACGCCCAGCGGGACCGGCGCTACGGTGGTGCGGTGGATGCCGCGTCGCCGGGCAGCGCTGCAAAGGGTCAGCCCGGGTAGGAATCCCGAGCGGTGTCATTGGAGCTTGCCCCGGCGTAACCGCGCAACCAACGCTCCAGCCGGGCGTACGCATCGGCGCGGACCCGGGCCGGCGAGAGGAAGACATCGTGCAGGGCGCCGTCGATCCGTTCCACCGTTACTGTGCGCCCCAACGTCAATGCCCGCAGGGCAATGATGTTAACGTCGAGGACGGCGTCTGTGCGCCGCATTTCTTCCGTCCAGAAGGGCCCATTCGCGCTTCCTCCCGAAAGGAGGACAAGGATGGGGATCTCAATGCCCAGGCCCCGCGCCACCCTCGCGTGCCCGGCAAGGACGGCGCTTAGCCAGCCCGCACGCAACGGGAATGCCATCGGCGGCCGGTATCGGTCGTCCAGGGCCCACTCGCCTTCAGCCGAACTGCTGATCGTGCGCCAGTAGAAGCCCCGTTCGGGAAGGCGCAATATGGCCTCGGGCCGGAAGCGGGCCATGGGTCCAACCATGGTGGAGGCGGCACGGCGGACAAACGAATTGCCATGCATTTCCAGCCATGGGCTGTTCAGGATCAGATGCGAGGCGGCCCCAGGGTGGTCGCTCACCCACAGCGCGGCAACCAGTCCGCCGGTGGAATGCCCCATCATGGTGAGCTCCGGCTCCGGCCCGTCGCCGCTGATGATGCCGATTGCCTTGCTGATCTCCGCGTCGTAGTCCGCGAGGTTTGCCACATAGCCGCCGGGGGCATCCGGGCGCAGGCTCCGGCCATGGTTGTGCATGTCCAGGGCAAAGAATTCGTAGCCTCGCTCTGTCCAGAACCGGGCGAGGTCCACATTGAAAAAGTAGTCACTCCAGCCGTGCAGGAAGAGCACTGCCCGACGGCGGCTGGAAGCCTTTGTGATCGGTGCACCAGCGGGGCGGTGCCTCACGAGCGTCGCGGTGCGCGCCACACCGTCATCACCGGCCGCCTCGAAGCTGCACGCTTCAAAGTCGGCACCAAGGATATCCGGGTGCCAGATCATGGAATTATGCTAGTCCGCGTCCCTACTCATGAGTAGCCGCTTGCTCCGACACCCAGCCGGCGTATTGGCCGATATTGGGGTTCCGGTTTGGTCTGTGCCGTCGCAGACGGAAAACTAGAGGCATGCGCGTATATCCCACATTCTTTAAGCTGGCCTTTTCATGGATGGACGCCGAACGCGCCCACAAGATCGGATTCAAGGGCATCAGGCTTGCGCATTCCTCCGGTGCCGGCAGGATCCTGCAGAAGTTCACTGCACCGTCGCCGTCACTGCAGACCACGGCCTTCGGGATTACCTTCCCCTCGCCGTTTGGCCTCGCGGCGGGCTTTGACAAGGAAGGCCACGGAATAGAGGCTCTCACCGAACTGGGCTTTGGGCATGTGGAAGTAGGAACCATCACCGGCCAGGCGCAGCCGGGCAATCCGAAGCCCCGCCTTTTCAGGTTGGTCCAGGACCGGGCGGTCATCAACAGAATGGGCTTCAATAACGACGGCGCTGCCACCGTTGAGCCGCGGCTGAAGGCTGCGCGTGCCGCGCTTCAGCGCAGGCACCCCGGCGTCCGTCCCGTCATCGGCGTAAATATCGGCAAGAGCAAGGTCGTTGAACTCGAGGACGCCGTCGCGGACTATCTGGTCAGTGCCCGGAGCCTCGCGCCCGCTGCCGACTATTTGGTAGTCAACGTCAGTTCGCCCAATACCCCCGGGCTGCGGCTGCTGCAGGACGTTGAGAGCCTTCGCCCGCTGCTGACAGCGGTGGGGGAGGAAGCTGACCGGGCTGCGGGACGGCACGTTCCCTTGCTGGTCAAAATTGCGCCTGACCTCAGCGACGAAGATATCGACGACGTCGCACGCCTGGCGCTTGACCTTGGACTGGACGGCATCATTGCCACTAACACCACCATCGGACGCTCCGGGCTTAGCTCGCCGCCCGAGAGTGTTGAAAAATGCGGTGCCGGTGGCCTGTCCGGCGCCCCACTTAAGCAGCGTTCGCTCGAGGTGCTTCGCCGGCTGAGGGACGCCACAGGAGGTGCCCTCACGCTGGTGGCCGTTGGCGGCGTCGAGAATGCCCAGGATGTCCAGGACCGCCTGGACGCCGGTGCCACCCTCGTCCAGGGCTACACAGCCTTCCTTTATGAAGGGCCCTTCTGGGCGGCACGGATCAACCGGCAGCTCGCCAAGAACCGCCGGGCCTGAGGCTCCGCAGAGACAAAAACCCCGGCGGTATCACCGCCGGGGTTTTCCGTAGCTCAGGGCCGACGCGTGTGCACCGGCCGGAAAGTTCAGGAGGGGTATTCGCCGCGCTTGACGAGCGGCTTGGGCAAACGCAGTTTGCGGAATTGCAGCGACCGCATGGAGCCGTACCAGACAACGCCCCGCTCCACCTCGCCGAATTTCGCGGCCAGCCGCTTACGGAGCTTGCGGGACAGAATAAAGACGTCCACGAAAACGGCTAGGAACATCACCCAGAAACCGCCCAGGACGTAAATCATCTGATCACTGGTGGACGGCACCAGCAGCGAAATGATGACAAAAACCAGTGCGCCGAACATCAAGTACTCGCCCAGGCTGAAGCGGGCATCGACGTAGTCGCGGGCGAAGCGCTTCTGCGGGCCCTTGTCCCGCAGCGGCAGGAACCTTTCGTCACCAGTGTCCAGTGCCTGCCTCATCTTCAGCCGCTGGTCCTGGACTGCCTGGCGCTCAGCCGCCTTGGAGGCCTTGCGGTCCTCCGGCACCAGCGGGCGTTTGCGGGCTGCTTCCTGCGCTTTGCGCTTGGGAGTGGGCACACCTTTGCCTGCCGCGGCGTCCTGCCGGGCGGCTGCTTCCGCGGCCTGCTGGTCTATGATTTCCTGCGCCGAGGGCGCTTCCTTTTTACGTCCGAACACCCCAACAGAATACCCTGCGGCGGCGTGCCTCCGGCCCCGTGACGGCGGGGGTCCGGCGTCACGCGCGGGCAGTCCCATATCTTTGTGCCCGCCGTCGCCGAAAGTGCCTAACAGCTTCGGGTTGTGGTGTGGCCCACGCTGTGTCCGGCGCAGGTAGGGTTTTGCCATGACTTCTCCCACAGCGGCGACCCCGCACAACTCCGGCAGTCCTGCAGGCACCATCCACGCCGAGGAACTCCGCCGTTCTATCGACCAGGCGTTTGGGGCCACCGTGGCCCAACTTAAGGAACTGGTGTCCATTCCCGGCATCGCCTGGCCAAGTTTCGATCCCGAACCTCTGGACCGCAGCGCCCAGGCCGTGGCGGATCTGTTGACGCGGTCGGGCGTGGAAGACGTCCGGATCCTCCGGTGCGACAAGGAAGACGGCACTCCGGGCGGGCCCGCTGTCGTCGCCCGCCGCGAGGCCTCGAACGGCAAGCCGACCATCCTCCTGTACGCCCACCATGACGTTCAGCCACCTGGAGATCCGGCGTTGTGGGAGACGGAGCCGTTTGCCGCCGTCGAAAAGGACGGCAGGCTCTATGGCCGGGGCGCTGCCGACGACAAAGCGGGAATCATGGCGCACGTGGCGGCCTACTCGGCCGTCTCCAAAGTCCTCGCGGACGATCTGGGCCTGGGCGTGACGTTCTTTTTCGAGGGCGAAGAGGAGGCTGGATCGCCCACCTTCCGGTCCTTCCTCGAAGCCCACAGGGAACTGCTTCGCGCCGACGTGATCGTGGTGGCTGACTCAAGCAACTGGAAAGTGGGCGTTCCTGCCCTGACCACCAGCCTGCGCGGACTGGTGGACGGCACCATCGAAGTCCAAGTGCTGGAGCACGCAGTGCACTCGGGGATGTTCGGCGGCCCAGTCCTGGACGCTCCTACGCTGCTGGCACGCCTCATTGCCACCTTCCACGATGAAGAGGGCAACGTGGCCATCGACGGCCTGGTGTCCCGTGACGACGTGGCCGTGGACCTCACGGAAGCCGAATACCGGGCGGACGCCTCGGTGCTTGAGGGTGTCAAATTGGCGGGCTCCGGCAGCATCGCCTCGCGGCTGTGGACCAAGCCTGCGCTGTCCATCATCGGCTTTGATGCCCCGGCCGTGGATATGGCATCGAATACGCTGTTGCCGCGAGCAAGGGCTAAGTTCAGCCTCCGGATCGCGCCGGGGCAGGTTCCCGCCGACGCGATGGACGCCGTGCGTCGGCACGTCGAGGCCAACGTGCCGTTTGGCGCGAAGGTCGTGTTTACTCCGGGGGAGAGCGGTAATTCGTTCCTGACAGACACGTCCTCGAAAGCGGCCTCCCTGGCACTCTGGGCACTGCGCGAAGCCTGGGGTGTGCCTGCCGTGGAAATGGGAATCGGTGGTTCCATCCCGTTCATCGCAGACCTGACCGAGCTGTACCCAGACGTGCAGATCCTCGTCACCGGCGTGGAGGACCCGGATTCCAGGGCGCACAGCGCCAACGAATCCCTCCACCTGGAGGATTTCCGGAATGCCATCGTGGCGGAGGCGCTGCTGCTTGCCCGCCTGAATGCCGACGGGCTGGACTGAACTTTCGACGGCGGCCGAGGAGTCCACCGCCGCCGTCGGGGGTGCGAGCCACGCCCAGGGAACAACAATCAGCCTTCCACGGTTACGTCAGGAGTTAGAGCTATACGTCTGACCGACGTAGCATGTAGCTATAGCCCATACCGTTTCCGTAGGGGCAGGCACCGCTGATGCGGGGCCGCCGAGGACCGTCCTAAGAAGGTAGGCCAATGAGCACCGCAACCAATGAGAACAGCACCGAAACCACTAGCGCTGCCAGCGATGAACTGGCCGCCCACGAGGTCAAGCTGACTGACGTCGCCGCAGGCAAGGTACGCAGCCTCCTCGAACAGGAAGGCCGGACCGATCTCCGCCTCCGCGTCGCTGTCCAGCCGGGCGGCTGCTCGGGACTCATTTACCAGCTTTACTTTGACGAGCGCCTGCTCGATGGCGACGCCGTCCGCGACTACGACGGCGTTGAAGTCGTCGTCGACAAGATGAGCGTGCCCTACCTCAGCGGCGCCAGCATTGACTTTGAGGACACCATTTCGAAGCAGGGCTTCACCATCGACAACCCCAACGCCGGCGGCTCCTGCGCCTGCGGGGATTCGTTCCACTGACCCGGACTTTTCGCCCGATGGCGGCACCTCGTGCGGCCGTGCCCGAAACGGCACGGCCGCACTGTGCCGACATGTGGGCGAAACGCCCGGCGGAGCGGTAAGCTCTACACCGAGTAGTAAAACTTTTAGTGTGCCCGGGCAGCCAACGTTGCCGGGTAACAGCAACAAGTAGGAAGGGCCGTCTGTGAGTTCGCAGAACCGAACCGGCAGCCGACGCAAAACGATCACTTCGATCTCAGGCTTGGCACTTGCCGGCGCGTTGGTTTTGACTGGATGTTCGCCAGAGGTAGAGAAGGGGTGGCTGCCCACCGAGCGTGGCACCACCAATCACACTGACCGGATCATGGACCTCTGGGTCAACTCATGGATCGCCGCACTTGTTGTAGGCATCATTACTTGGGGTTTGATCGTCTGGTGCCTGGTTGCCTACCGCCGCCGCAAGGGGACCAAGGGCTTCCCGAAGCAGATCAGCTTCAACCTGCCGCTTGAGGTCTTCTACCTGACCATCCCGCTGTTCATGGTCCTGGTGTTCTTCTACTTCACCGACCGCGACCAGCAGGCCATCGATGACCGCTCACAGCCCGCCGACGTCGTTGTGGACGTCCGCGGCAAGCAGTGGGCCTGGGACTTCAACTACAAGGCCGGCGACGTCGTCGAAGACGACGTCCATGAGGCCGGGGTGCAGGCACACCTCACCGGCGACACCATCGATAAAGAGAAGCTCCCCACGCTGTACCTGCCCGTTGGCAAGTCCGTGGACCTGGAACTGAACTCCCGCGATGTCATCCACTCGTTCTGGGTTCCCGCCTTCCTGCAGAAGCGCGACATGATCCCGGGCAAGACCAACTACATCAGGTTCACCCCCACCAAAGAGGGCACGTACGACGGCAAGTGCGCCGAACTCTGTGGCGAGTACCACTCCGAAATGCTGTTCCGCGTGAAGGTAGTGTCCGAGGCCGAATTCGCGGCCCACATGGACGAACTGCGCGATGCTGGCAACACGGGTCTCCTCGGCGAAGAGTACGACCGCAACCCGAACCTGAACGAAATTAAGTAAGGGGAGCGACGTGGCTACATACACTCAATCCGCACCCACCGGAGTGCTCACCGCTCCCGTGGTTCCTAAATCCAAGGGACGCATCGTCGTCAACTGGATCACTTCCACAGACCACAAGACCATCGGGTACATGTACCTGATCGCCTCTTTCGTGTTCTTCTGCCTCGGCGGCGTCATGGCCCTGCTGATCCGTGCCGAGCTGTTCGAGCCCGGCATGCAGATCCTGCAGACCAAGGAGCAGTACAACCAGCTGTTCACGATGCACGGCACCGTGATGCTGCTGATGTTCGCCACCCCGCTGTTCGCCGGCTTCGCCAACGTCATCATGCCCCTGCAGATCGGTGCACCTGACGTCGCGTTCCCGCGGCTGAACGCACTGGCTTTCTGGTTCTTCCTGTTCGGCTCCACCATCGCCGTCTCGGGCTTCATCACCCCGCAGGGTGCTGCATCGTTCGGCTGGTTCGCCTACGCACCACTGTCGAACACCACGTTCAGCCCGGGTATCGGCGGTGACCTCTGGGTCTTCGGTTTGGCACTGTCCGGTTTCGGCACAATCCTCGGTGCGGTCAACTTCATCACCACCATCATCTGCATGCGCGCCCCGGGCATGACCATGTGGCGGATGCCGATCTTCACCTGGAACACGCTGGTCACGGCCATCCTGGTCCTCATGGCCTTTCCGCCGCTCGCCGCGGCTCTGTTCGCTCTCGGTGCGGACCGCCGGTTCGGTGCCCACATCTTTGATCCCGAGAACGGCGGCGCCGTCCTGTGGCAGCACCTCTTCTGGTTCTTCGGCCACCCTGAGGTGTACATCATCGCCCTGCCGTTCTTCGGCATCGTCTCCGAGATTTTCCCGGTCTTCAGCCGGAAACCGATCTTCGGCTACAAGGGCCTGGTCTACGCTACGATCGCCATCGCCGCCCTGTCGGTGACCGTGTGGGCGCACCACATGTACGTGACCGGTTCGGTGCTCCTGCCGTTCTTCGCTTTCATGACCATGCTGATCGCGGTGCCCACCGGAGTGAAGTTCTTCAACTGGATCGGCACCATGTGGCGCGGGTCGATCACGTTCGAAACCCCGATGCTGTGGAGCATTGGCTTCCTGATCACCTTCCTTTTCGGTGGCCTGACCGGCATCATCCTGGCCTCGCCGCCGTTGGACTTCCACGTCTCTGATTCCTACTTCGTGGTCGCGCACTTCCACTACGTCGTGTTCGGCACCGTGGTGTTCGCGATGTTCGCCGGCTTCTACTTCTGGTGGCCCAAGTGGACTGGCAAGATGCTCAACGAGCGGCTCGGCAAGATCCACTTCTGGCTCCTGTTCCTCGGCTTCCACGGAACCTTCCTGATCCAGCACTGGCTCGGTGTCGAGGGCATGCCCCGCCGGTACGCGGACTACCTCGTGGAGGACAACTTCACCTGGATGAACCAGTTCTCCACCATCTCCTCCTTCGTTCTGGGAGCTTCGCTGATTCCGTTCTTCTGGAACGTCTACATCACGTGGCGCAGCTCGGAGCGTGTCGAGGTGGACGACCCCTGGGGCTTTGGAGCTTCGCTTGAGTGGGCCACGTCCTGCCCGCCGCCGCGCCACAACTTCACGTCCCTGCCGCGGATCCGCTCGGAACGTCCCGCATTGGACCTGCACCACCCCGAGCTGGCGCAAATCCACACCGTCGAGTCTCCGTCTGCGGCTGCAGCGGTGCTCGGTAACGCCGACCAGAAGGACACTGCCAAGTGAAGATCGAATCATGGATTTTTGGAGCCGGAGTCTTCTTCTTCGTGCCGGTCTCCCTGGTTTACGGTTTCCTGACCAACTGGCATGAATGGGTAGGCACGCTGGGCATCCTCCTGGTGGGCGGGCTCGCCGGAATGATCGGCGGCTACCTGGGCTTCACCGGCAAGCGTGTGGGTATGCGTCCCGAGGACCGCAACGACGCCGAGATCCACGAGGGTGCCGGCGAACAGGGGCACTTCAGCCCCTGGAGCTGGTGGCCCCTGGTACTCGGCCTTGCCTGCGCGGGCGGGTTCCTTGGCTTGGCCATTGGTTTCTGGATTACGTACGTCGCGGCCGGACTTGCTCTGGTAGCGCTCGTTGGCTGGGTCTACGAGTACAGCCGCGGAGACCACGCACACTAGGTCCTCCCAGACTGGCAGCAAAGACTCAATAACGACGGCGGGCCCCACCTTGAAAGGTGGGGCCCGCCGTCGTTATGCGTTAAAATCGTTGGGGGAGGGGCGGCGCCACTGTGCCGCCAGGAGCGCCGCGTTACCTCGGCACAGGCTGAACGGCCCTTACTGAGCCCCCTGTGACTCCAAGAGCTCCACGAGGGCCTGGAGGGCTGCGTCGGCGGCGAGAAGGCCATGAGAGGCGTCCACAGCCGATTCATTGATGCTCAGCTCAACCTCGCAGCCGTGGTGGAAGTCCGCGGTCATCACTTCCAGCAGCGACCGGGCGTCAACGCTTTCGATACCGGCCTTGCGGATGGTGACGGGCAGTCCCGTATCCGTTACTGCCCGGACGAACACCGCGGCGGGACGGGCGTGCAGCCCGATCGATGCCGAAACCACTGCCTTGTGAACTGGCAACGCAACTCCTTTTCCCTGACGGCCCCCTCCGTCTGACGACAAATTTCCTGTCCAATATAGCCGTCCGCATGCGGCTGCGCCCAAACCGCAGCATAGAGGATGGCCGCTGGTCTAGACCTGCCGGCGTTTGACTTAAGATTGAGGGGTGAAGAGACAAGCAGGGAACCTGCATCATGGCTGCTAGCGCGGCCGCCGTTGCCGGTGAAATTGATCGCAGCAGTGGGACCGCAATCTATGTCCAACTCCGTGAGATTCTCAGGCAGTACATAGCGGACTCCTGTCCGCCCGGATCTGCGTTGCCGTCGGAACGGGATCTTGCGGAGCGCTTCGGGCTGGCCCGGATGACTGTACGCCAGGCCATCGATGCCCTGGTGGGTGAAGAGGTCATCGAACGCGTAGTCGGACTTGGCACCTTCGTGCGGAAGCCCAAGCTCGACCTGCAGGTGAAGCTGACCTCCTACAGCGAGGAGATGCAGCGTCGCGGGATGGTTCCCGCGGCCAAGGTCCTCAGTTTCGAACAAATTGGCGCCAGCGCCTTCCTGGCCCGCGAACTCCAGCTCGATGAGGGCACGCCCCTCGTCCGGTTCCGCCGGCTCCTGCTTGCCGACGGTGAACCCATGAGCGTGGACGAAAACTTCATCCCGGCCCACCGCGTTCCTGGGTTGCTGGACGGCGAGCCGCCAACGTCGCTGTACAACGTCCTCAGTGAACAATTCGGCCTGGTGATGGAGTGGGGGGAGGACATGATCGAAGCTACCGCCGCCTCACCCTCCACCGCACGCCTCCTCAGCGTCGATGTCGGTGCACCGCTGCTCAAGATCCAGCGCCATGCCTTCGTTGCCCGTTCCATGGTGGACTATTCGGTGTCCTACTACAGGGCAGACCGTTACAAGCTTTGGGTACCGCTGCAGCGCCCGGGGGCCAGGCCTGCCAGGCACCACGGCTCCGGCTACCGCAACACCTAGTCGCGGCCGCCCGAAACGACGATCAACGAGAAAGGCCCGGTCCAAACGGACCGGGCCTTTCTCGTTGACACCGAAGGTGTCCCTTAGTGGCTGAGGCTCTTGCTTTCCTCGGCAGCTTCCACTGCAGGGTGTGCATGGTGGCCGTGGGCGGCCTCCAGCTCTGCGGGGGTGGCCGGGGCTACCCGGTCCTCGAAGAACCACCTGGACAGGAACGCACGCTGCTTTTCCTTGCGAGTGACGATGCCGTGGTCGTTGGGGACTGCAGGCAGCGGCACCGGCGACTCGAAGCCGACCAGCTTGTAGCGCTTGTATTCATCCAGGGGAGCGTGCACCTCAATGAACTCACCGTGAGGGAGGCGCACGATGCGGCCGGTTTCGCGGCCGTGGAGTGCAATTTCGCGGTCCTTGCGCTGGAGGGCTAGTGCAACGCGCTTTGCAACAATGAACGCGATGATGGGGCCGATGAAGAACAGCGCGCGGAGCCAGTAGGTGACATCGTTCAGCGACACATGGAAGTGCGTGGCGATGAGGTCCGAGCCTGCCGCCGCCCACATCACGCAGTACCAAACGAAGCCTGCCACGCCAATGGCGGTGCGGGTGGGGGCGTTTCGCGGACGGTCCAGTACGTGGTGTTCGCGGTTGTCCTTGGTGATCCAGCTTTCGATCCATGGGTACATGAACATCACTGTGAACAGGATGCCGGCCGGCACCAGGGCTGGCAGCAGGACGTTCAGCGTCAGCGTGTAGCCGAAGATGACGTACTCGAAGTGGAAGTCGCCGATGACGCCGGGCATCAGGCGCAGTGCGCCGTCAACGAAGCCGATGTACCAGTCAGGCTGGGTACCCGCGGACACCGGTGAGGGGTCGTACGGGCCGTAGTTCCAGATCGGGTTGATCGTGAAGAAGGCCGCCATGAGGGCGACGACGCCGAAGACGATGAAGAAGAAGCCACCGGCCTTCGCTGCGTAGACAGGACCCAGGGGGTAACCGACGACGTTGCCGTCGTTGCGGCCCGGACCGGGGTACTGGGTGTGCTTGTGCACAACCACCATAAAGAGGTGCAGCACGATCATCAGCAGGATGAGGGCAGGCACCAGCAGGATGTGCAGCATGTAGAGGCGGCCGATCACGGCAGTGCCGGGGAACTCGCCGCCGAAGAGGAAGAACGACGTGTACGTACCGATCACCGGGATGGACTTGATGACGCCGTCGATGATGCGCAGGCCGTTGCCGGAGAGCAGGTCATCGGGGAGGGAGTAGCCCGTGAAGCCGGCTGCCATGGCCAGGATCAGCAGGACTCCGCCGACAACCCAGTTCATTTCACGGGGCTTGCGGAAAGCCCCGGTGAAGAAGACACGCAGCATGTGGACTGCGATGGACGCCACGAAGAGCAGGGCTGCCCAGTGGTGGACCTGGCGCATGAACAACCCGCCACGAACATCAAAGGAGATGTCCAGCGATGAGCTGTACGCTACGGACATTTCGACGTTCTGCAGCGGAATGTACGAGCCGTCGTAGTGCGTTTCCGCCATGGACGGGTCGAAGAAAAACGTCAGGAACGTGCCCGACAGCAAGAGGATGACGAAGGAATACAGCGCCACCTCGCCGAACATAAACGACCAGTGGTCGGGGAAGACTTTGCGTCCGAATTCCCGCAGGATTCCGGAGCCTCCCACACGTGCATCCACGAAATCGGTGATGCGTCCGGCTTTAGTCGTGGCGACGAAGGCGGGGGCTTTAGCTGTTGATGATGCGCTCATGCTCATCACGCTCCCAGTAACTCGGTCCAACAGGTTCTTTGAAGTCGCTGGTAGCGACCAGGTAGCCCTCGTCATCAACTGCGATCGGCAGCTGGGGGAGTGGCCGGCTGGCGGGGCCAAAGATCACCTTGCACTCATTCGTGAGGTCAAAGGTGGACTGGTGGCACGGGCACAGCAGGTGGTGCGTCTGCTGCTCGTAGAGAGCAACGGGGCAGCCAACGTGGGTGCAGATCTTGGAATACGCAACGATTCCGTTGTAGCCCCAGTCTTCGCGGCCCGGTGACGGGTTCAGCGACGCGGGGTCGAGGCGCATGAGGAGCACAACGGCCTTGGCCTTTTCGTTGAGCTTTCCCTCATGGAGCTCGTTGAGCCCTTCCGGAATAACGTGGAAGGCCGAGCCAAGGGTGACATCGGAAGCCTTGATGGGGGTGCCGTCAGGATCGCGGGTAAGGCGCTTGAGTTTGCCTTCCACGGGTGCCCACATGGTGTGCGACAGCGCCTTATCCGGGCGCGGGCCAAGGTCACCGAAGATGGCCAGGGCGGGCAGCGGTGCCAGTGCGACAGCTCCCAGGAGGGTGTTGCGGATCAGCGGGCGGCGCTTGATGCCCGTCTCGTCAACGATGTCGTCGACGATGCGGACTGCGGCCTGGCGGTCGTCCTCTGTGCGGATCGCGTGGCGTTCCTCGGAGACTTCGTGGTCAGGCATCAGGGCCTTCGCCCAGTGCACGATGCCCGTACCGATGCCAAGCATGGCGAAGGCGGTGCCTACGCCGAGCAGGGCGTTCTGCAGCCGGATGGTGGCGATGTCGGCGCCTTCACCCAGGTCGATGGCGAAATATGCCACCAGGAAGATCAGTGTGCCGACAACGGAGGTGCCAAAAAGTAGCGCGACCTGCCGTTCTGCACGCTTGGCGGCCTTCGGGTCCGTGTCAGCCAGGCGCAAACGGTGCGGAGGAAGCCCAGGATCCTGGAACTTCTCCACCTCATTCTGACCAGCCGTAGCTACGGTGCCCGAGTGGTTCGGACTGCCGTCACTATGGTTGCCCATAATTCGCCTCATCCTTCTCTCGTCCCGGCGTATGCCGAGTTAGTTTTGCAATTTCAAACTGCTGACGGATCAGCAGGAGTTCTAATGTGTCGCGGAGCGCCTAGGACGTCCGGGACGTCAGCCAGATGGTGAACGCAATGATGACGCCCAGACCGGCAACCCAGACAAACAGGCCTTCAGCCACGGGGCCGAGGGAGCCCAGGTCAGCGCCGCCGGGGGAGCCGTTGGACTCGATCTGCTTGAGGAAGGTGATGATGTCGCGCTTGCCTTCAGGGGAAACGTTGGCGTCGCTGAACACCGGCATGTTCTGCGGGCCGGTGACCATGGCCTCGTAGATGTGCTTCTCAGAAACATCTGCGAGAGCAGGAGCGAACTTGCCTCGTGTCAGGGCACCGCCTGCTGCGGCGGCGTTGTGGCACATTGCGCAGTTCACGCGGAACAGCTCGCCACCCTCGGCGGCGTTGCCCTTGCCATCGAGCAGGTGTTCTTCAGGGATTGCCGGGCCGGCTCCCAGGGAGGCTACGTACGCTGAAAGCTGGTGGGTCTGCTCGTCGTTGAACTGGGCCGGCTTCTTGTAAGCCTGCGGTCCGTTCATCTGCATCGGCATACGGCCGGTTCCGACCTGGAAGTCAACTGCTGCTGCACCTACACCAACGAGGGAGGGACCATCCTGCGTGCCGCTGGCACCCATGCCGTGGCAGGTCGCACAGTTCGCTGCAAAGAGCTTCTCGCCCTCCGCGGTGTCGTTGGCGCTATAGCTCGTGGTGGATGCCTTCGCCTCGTTGACGGTAGTGGCGACGGCGTAGAGCCCACCCGTGACGAGTAGCCCCATCAGGAGCAGCGCTATTGCTGCTAGTGGGTGACGCCGCTTTTGCGAGAGTGCCTTCACGTGGTGGTTCCTTTTTTCGATCGTGCGCCGGCTCCGAGAGCCGCTTCTTGAAATTCTGCCTCTTGTAGAAAAAGAATCAAAGCGTGGCTACTTGAGGACGTAGATGACCAGGAAGAGGCCAATCCACACGACATCCACGAAGTGCCAGTAGTAGGACGTGACAATCGCTGACGTCGCCTCGAAGTGGCCGAACTTCTTGGCTGCAAACGCGCGGCCGATGATGAAGAGGAACGCAATCAGGCCGCCGATGACGTGGAGGCCGTGGAAGCCCGTCGTGATGTAGAAGGCGGAGCCGTAGGCGTTGGACGACAACGAGACGTGCTCGGAGACGAGCATTGCGTATTCGGTGGCCTGGCCTGCAACGAAGAATGCGCCCATGAGGAAGGTCAGCGTGAACCATTCATTCATGCCCCAGCGGGAGAACTGGAACGGGCCGCCGGTCTTGCGGGGCTGCAGCCGTTCGGCGGCGAAGACGCCCATCTGGCAAGTAAAGGAACTAGCCACGAGGACGATCGTGTTGACGAGCGCAAAGGGGAAGTTGAGCTTGGCCGTCTCTTCCGCCCACATCTGTCCGCTCGTGGAGCGCAGTGTGAAGTACATGGCGAAAAGACCGGCGAAGAACATCAACTCGCTGGAGAGCCACACTACGGTTCCAACGGAAACCATATTGGGGCGGTTCAGCGTGGGGTGCGCCGGGGTACTGGGGGCATGGGTCGCAGATGTCACATAGACATTATGTCTATAAAAGTCCGTACTTCCCAACGCAAACCGCCTTTTGGGGGGACTTTTTCTACAAAGACGCGAAATCACTGGGAAAAGTTCCCGGAGGGGTTCACATTGGTCAGGGCGCGGCGTCGCTCGATAGCATCAGGGAGTGACTTCACTCGCATCCGCACCGGCGGCAGGCAATACTTGGCCACGGCTCATCTCGGCACTCATCAGCGGCACGGACCTCACTGCAGATAACACGGCGTGGGCAATGGACACCATCATGTCGGGCGAAGCGACGCCCGCCCAGATCGCCGGGTTCCTGGTTGCGCTCAGCGCCAAGGGTGAGACCGTGGAAGAGCTGTCCGGCCTGGTGGAAGCCATGCTGGGCCACGCGAATCCCGTCAACATTTCCGGTGAAAAGCTGGACATTGTGGGCACCGGCGGTGACCAGCTGAACACTGTAAACATCTCCACCATGGCCGCACTGGTGGCGGCCGGGGCAGGCGCCAAGGTGGTGAAGCACGGCAACCGGGCGTCGTCGTCGTCCTCTGGTTCCGCCGATGTTCTGGAGGCGCTGGGCGTCCGGCTGGACTTGCCCATCAGCCAGGTTGCCCGGAACGCCGAAGAGGCTGGAATCACTTTCTGCTTCGCGCAGGTGTTCCACCCTTCGTTCCGCCACACGGCAGTTCCGCGCAGGGAACTGGCCATCCCCACTGCCTTCAACTTCCTCGGCCCGCTGACCAACCCTGCCGGTGTCCAGGCCTCGGCTGTCGGTGTGGCAAATGCCAGGATGGCGCCGCTGGTGGCAGGGGTGCTGGCCCGCCGGGGCAGCCGTGGCCTGGTTTTCCGGGGGAATGACGGTCTTGACGAACTGACCACCACGGGCCCGTCCACTGTGTGGGAAATTAGGGACGGCGCCGTGACCGAGCTGATGTTTTCGCCGTCCGATCTGGGTATCCGCCGCGCAACCGTGGAGGAGCTTCGCGGGGGAGACGCGCAGGTGAATGCCGCCGTCGTGCGTGATGTCCTTGCGGGCCATCCCGGGCCTGCCCGAGATGCGGTCCTGCTCAACGCCGCCGCCGGGCTCGTGGCTTTTGACCCTTCGGCTGACGGCGACTTTTTGGAGCGCATGCGTTCAGCGCTTGCGCGTGCGGCCGCGTCTGTGGACTCGGGCGCCGCGGCGGCCGTCCTCGACCGCTGGGTGTCGCTGAGCCACGGCTAGAAATGCCCGGAAATGAGCGGGGCCCGGCTGGAAGCCGGGCCCTGCTCATTTAACTTTTGACGCTACTGTTCGAAACCGAGAGAGAAAGCGGCGTCGAGATCGTGTTGGGAGTACGCGCGGAAGGCGATGTGCGTGGTGGTGTGAACCACCGCCGGGACCTTGGAGAGCCGGTCGGCGATGACATCGGCGAGGTCCTCGTGCTTGGCCACCCTGGCGACGGCAATCAGGTCCCATTCCCCGGTTACCGAATACACCTCACTGATGCCCTGGATCGCGGAGATTTCCTCGGCGGTTTCAGGGATGCGGGCGGCGTCTGTTTTGATCAGAACGAATGCGGTGATCACTTCAATCCTTCCGGATCTGTTGCGCCGTAGCAGTGCCCGGCAAGACTGGTCAGTGCTGCCAGCCTATTACATGGCCACCGGCGGCAGGCCCTTGTTTCGCCTGCCTCAGGACTTCCTCATCCTGCGGACCAAAGCCAGCAGTGCCCGGTAGCCCACCAGAAAGAGTCCCAGGCTCAGCAAGGCCACGATCACAAAGGCCACCACCACTGTCTGGCCGGTGAGAGCCCGTAGGATCATGCCGCCGGCAACGGCGCTGAGCCACACGGCCACACCCGTTGAAAGTGACAAGGGACGCCGTCGTACCTTGCCCGACATCCATGCGAGAGCTGCTCCGGCGAGGAAGGGCCAGGCAGTGAGAAACACTCCTGTGACGATGTCACCCCTTTGGTGCGCGTCCCTCCCTATCGCCGCAAAAACCAGGATCAGGACCACGTCGGACAGGGCTGCGGCGATGACGGCCTGCCGGCTGCCGGACATGGGGCGGGGAGAGGTCTTGAAAGTCATGACTTCGAGCCTAGCGTTGCGGCCAGGACGTTCGGGAACCCATGGTTGCTCCCTGCTTCCCGATTGCGGAAGATTGCAGGGACAAGACCGTGGGCATACCACCAGGGAGGCAGCATGCGCTTAATTCAGGTGGCCCAGCAGGCCAAGGACCTGCAACGCGCCTCCGCCTTCTATGCCCAATTGCTCGGGGTGCAGCCAACCGCTGTCTATGACCCGCCAGGGCTGCTGTTTTTCGATCTCGACGGCGTCAGGCTGCTCCTCGAGCGCGGGGCGCCGTCGTCAGTGCTCTATTTGGAGGTCACCGACGTCCGCTCCACGATCGAGTCACTCCAGGACAGGGCAGTGGAAGTTATTGCCCCGCCGCAGGTGATTTATCACCATACTGACGACAAACTGGGCCCCGCCGGAACGGACGAATGGATGGCCTTCATCAAGGACTCTGAAGGGAACACTGTGGGTCTGGTCAGCCGGCTTCCCCCCGCCGTTGTGCCATAAACGCCCCCGGACTAGGCTCAAGCCGGAAGGGAGCACCCATGCAGAAGATTTCCACTTGCCTGTGGTTCGAGAACCAGGCCGAAGAGGCTGCCGAGTTCTACGTCTCGGTTTTTGATGATTGCAGGATCCTGGACGTGTCGCGTTACGGCGAGGGTGGTCCCGGACCGGCTGGGGAGGCAATCACCGCCGAGTTCGAGATCGAGGGGCGCAGGTTTCTGGCTCTGAACGGGGGAGTGGCGTCCAACTTTACCGAGGCTGTCTCGTTTGTTGTTGACTGTGCAGACCAGGAAGAAGTGGACCGCTACTGGGAGGCCCTGACGACTGGGGGAGCGGAGAGCCAGTGTGGATGGCTCAAGGACCGCTATGGCGTGTCGTGGCAGATCGTCCCATCAGTCCTGTCGTCCCTGATCGCCGGACCGGATCCCGAGGGCTCACAGCGCGCCATGCAGGCCATGCTGGGAATGCGCAAGCTGGATATTGCCGCACTTCGAAGCGCCTATGAGGGCTAACGGCCTTCCTGTGACGCACCGATGAACAAGGCTTTGTGGATCGGGACGCTGCTGGGAGCTGCCGTTGGCATAGCTGTTGGACTGGCGTATTTCGACAGTCCTTTTGTTGGCGTGGCCGTTGGAGCCGGTCTGGGAGCCGTCGTCGGTGCCGGGGTTCGACCGCGACGGTGAGCCGGCCCACCCACCGACCGGGGGCCGCACGCGGTGATGCCGATTCCAGGAGTGTCGTTCAGCGGAGCTCCTCAACCTGCCTCATGACGTCGCGACCGCGTCGACGACGAACGTGAAGCGAACGGTGCCCGGCACGTTAGAACTATTCTCAGCTGGCTACAGAGCCCGCATTTAACCGGTAGAGCCGATAGTCCCGCCCAGCGGTCTGGTGATGGCCAGTTGAGGAACTCTGCCACCGAGGTTATCTGGCCGAGACAAGCCCAAGGATCGCAATGGCGACGCGGATCCCAACCCAAGCCCCAGCCATGATCCGCAGTATTCTGACGTTTCGCCGCTTGAATGCCAGCCGGTTCAGATTTGGCTGAAACCACTCGACGCGGATCCTCGCCACCCGTTCCGTCAGGGCAGCTGAAATAGCGAACAGAATGATTCCTGCCCCCACCAGTACCAGGCCGAATATAGTTCCGGGCGCCATGCGTTCTCCCTAGTAGCGGAGTATCTGTGCGGCCATTATCCATGCCATCTCTGTGCTTGCGTAACGCGACCACGGTTCTGCCGCTGCGGCGGCGTGTTTCTGGGTGACTCGGTAGCTGTAGCCGAGCATTTGGGCAACCAGCGGGGTGTCGATGTTGCCGGTGAGGCAGGCTTTGGGCATGGCGAGCCGCCGAGTCCTATGCGGGCGCTGGGCGCTGCAGATCCCGCTTAGCTGTCGGTTTCCCGATCGTTCCTCGCTGCCACCGGCTATTAGAAATAGCTACCGAATATGGACGCCACGTAAGCAAGGAGCAGGACGTATCCCAGTGCGAAGGCCGTTTGGTAGGGCCATCGAGTGCGGCGAAGTTCAGGTTCACCTACTGAGTGCTTCGCTGCCGTCCCGGGGCGGACCGGCCGAATTGGCGGCAGCTGGACTCGAAAGATGCTCACAGCGAAAACTTGGAGGATTGCGGCCGCGTAGGCCAGCAAGGGCTGACCAAGAAAACCTGTGACGGCGGGAAGCAGGAGTTCCACTCCGATGGCGACTACGTTCCCTGCCAACTGGAGCCGTTCGAAGAAGTGATCTGCTCGGGATCCTTCTTTGATGGGGTATCGATAGCGTCCGGCTGTGCAGACTGCCACTGAAGCTAGGACTATGGCCAGCAGTATCAGAAACCGTTCCAGTCGGGTCACCTCCTGCGTGTCGTCGGGGCATCGCGATCATGAATTCGGAACACGCGCTGCACTCGGCCACGTCCCCGGGGAGAAACCGTGCAGACCACCCGTCACAAGACCGACCTTAGTTGTGCGGGGACCCACGGTGCTGCAGCTGAGGAAGACGGGGATGTTCCAGGCTTATTGATTCATCTGATGAGATACGCAGAGTCCTACTGGTAAGTGTGCATATTCAATTCGGCACTATTCGAAGACCACCACGCCGCAGTGAAGGACTCCATACAGGGCTGGCGGGATGGTTGGCCGGACGGTGCGCTTGTGAAACGCCGGGTTCACACGGGCGCGACGCTCACACGAACTTTGCGTAAATCGTTGCCACATACCATGCAGCCAGAAAGTAGCCTGTGGCCCACGCAAAGGAATATGGCCATTTAGTCCGACGCTGCTCTGGCACCGGCTTCGCCCTTGAGCCCGACGCAGGACTGAGCGACAGGATAAGGCTTTTCGTTTTGAGATTGAAGAGCGCGAGGGCTGCTATTAGTACAGCTCCGGAGGAGTAGGCAAGCTCAGGACGACCATGAAAGTCAGTCATGGGTGGCAACGCAAACATGAAGACCGCAAGTAGCGCCATCAGCCCGAGATGTATGGTCTCTAGGACCAGTTCCGTTGTCGAACCACTTTTCAGATCCAGTCTGAAGCGTCCGCTCCAGCCCAGCGAGTATCCGAATATCAGGAACGTCACAAGTATCATGATCCTGATCATCACTAGTACTTCCGGGTTGTAACGATGTCTTGGCCCGATACAGCGCGGCCTCTCGCGCTGATCCTAGTCGCTTGGCAATGTAGCGGGACCAAAGCTCGGCAGCGCCGTGTTTTTGGGGTGACCTGGGTAGCTGCAGGGCCTGAATGATTCATCTGATGAGATACGCGGTGGAACTATTCAGCGTCGGCCGACGGAAACCGCTCCGGATGTTTAGGATCTCTTCCTCGTTCTCGCCAGTACTCGTCCCTCTGCCATAGCGAGAATCTGGTTATTTGGGCGCCCATTACGAGGACTGCGATGCCGAAGAGAATGGTCCGAGTCCAGAGCCAAGGCTCCGAATCGACACCAACGAGGCTTAGGACGGTGGAGATCAGCATGATGACCACTATTGGAAGGGACCAGCGGAGGATGCGTTGAAGCCTCCGTCGCAATTCTTCCTTTGTTGCCACAATTGTCTCCAGTAGTCGGGCTGCCATCCGTGAGGCCCGTCGCAGATCTCTAGGGAGTGGCTATCGATCGATGCTGTAAGCCGAGCATTTCGGCGACGAGAGGCGCGGGCACTCGCGGGGGTGCCGGGTGGCAACGGGCGAGGAAGGTCGATCGTGCACCAGATGCGATAATCACGTTTTACTTTACATAATGTAGATTATCGGCGTAAAAAGCACTGGAGTGGAAGTGGATGCGAGAACTGCCGGTCAGGCACGAGTCGACACCACCGAGCTAGAGTCCACGCACTAATTTCAGCCTTCAATGCCGACTCAAATCTTCTAAATACGCGCCGTACGGTTTGAGCCGCCGGGATGCGTGCGAGATGGCAGTTCGAGGCAATGCGGCCGTTGACCATTGCCTCGAACTGACATCTCGCGGCCGCACCAGGTTGACATAACTCAACCCGGCTTCACCACCCCTGTTATTTGCCTAACTGGCGCAGGCCGCAGAGTGGTTGCCTGTCAGGGTGGACCTGGCCGCTACAAGCTCGCCGCAAACTTGGCCACGACCCACCCCCTCGCACTCCAACACCGACTGGGCTTTCCGTCCTCAGTCGACGAGCGCGGTGGCCTCGACCTCCACGAGCACGTCCTTCTCGAACAGGGCCTCAACGCCGATGAGCGACGTGGGTGGCATCGGGAGTTCGAGGCCGATCTCGTCGGCGACGGCTTCCACGCCGGCCATGAAGTCGCCGATCCGCTCGGGCCGCCACTGCGTGACGTAGAACGTTAGCCGCAGCACGTCCGCAAACGTCGCGCCGGCACCTGACAGGCCTGTGGCTGTGTTCCGCAGGACCTGCGCGACCTGCCCCGCCAAATCGCCCACCGCGACGGGCGTGCCATCGGCCTGGCGCGCAACCTGCCCGCTGACGTGCACGTGCCTTGCACCCGTGCCGACGGCGACGTGGTGGTACGGGACCGGCTGAAGCATGCCCTCAGGGGTAAAGCGTTGGACCGTCATATCGAAACTCCTCTTCTCGTCCAATGTGTATCGTCATGGTGCCCATTTCTAGGTATCATCAAGATACTTAGGCGCCAGAGGACACTTCAACGAGACCAGGTTTCACCATGGATACCCCCACCGAGCTCCGCATCGCGACCGCGCACCGAGACCTCCTCGACCAGGTGCTCGACAAGTGGTCGCTCAGCGTCCTGAACGAGCTGTGCGAACGGCCTTCCCGCTTCAACGAGCTCCGCCGCGCCGTCCCGGAGGTCACGCAGAAATCGCTCACCGGGACGCTCCGGCGGCTGGAACGCAACGGCATCGTCGAACGTGAAGTGACCTCGTCGCGACCGGTCGCCGTCACCTACCGGATTACCCCGCTCGGCAAGACGCTCCGCCACCCGGTTGACGTGCTGCTGGAGTGGGCGGAGCAGAACATGCCGCACATTGAGGCGGCACGCGACCGCTTCGACGAGGAGCTCGACCGCGTCTGATGCTCGCCAGGGCACAGGCCCAAGTTGAGATAACTCAGTCCGGCTTAATCCGTTGGCTGTTCAGTCCTAGGAACCGACGTAGGCCGCGAGGTGCTTGCCGGTCAGCGTGGAACGGGCGGCCACCAGCTCGGCGGGCGTACCCTCGAAAACGATCTTGCCGCCGTCGTGACCTGCACCGGGACCGAGGTCGATAATCCAGTCAGCGTGCGCCATGACCGCCTGGTGATGCTCAATGACGATCACGGACTTGCCGGAATCAACCAGCCTGTCCAGGAGGCCCAGCAGGTTCTCGACATCGGCAAGGTGGAGGCCGGTGGTGGGCTCGTCGAGTACGTAAACGTCGCCCTTCTCAGCCATCTGGGTGGCCAGCTTGACGCGTTGACGCTCACCGCCTGAGAGCGTGGTGAGTGGCTGTCCGAGCGTGAGGTAACCGAGCCCCACGTCGACGAGCCGGTCGAGGATCTTGTGGGCGGCAGGCGTGTTCGCCTCGCCGTCGCTGAAGAAGGCCTCAGCCTCCGTCATGGACATTGCCAGCACCTCGGAGATGTTTCGCCCGCCGAGCGTGTACTCCAGCACTGATGCTTGGAACCGGCGGCCTTCGCAGTCCTCGCAGGTGGATTCGACGGTGGCCATGACGCCCAACTCCGTGAAGATGACGCCGGCGCCGTTGCACGTGGGACAGGCGCCCTCGGAGTTGGAGCTGAAAAGCGCCGGTTTCACGCCGTTTGCCTTAGCGAACGCCTTGCGGATTGGCTCGAGCAGCCCGGTGTACGTGGCCGGATTGCTGCGCCGTGAGCCTTTGATGGCACCCTGATCGATCACCACGACGCCGTCGCGTTGCGCCACGGAGCCATGGATGAGCGAGCTTTTTCCCGAGCCGGCGACACCGGTCACGACGCAGAGCACGCCGAGCGGGACGTCGACGTCCACGTTCTGGAGGTTGTGGGTGGAGGCGCCGCGGACTTCCAGTTTGCTGGTGGCCAAACGGACCGCGTCCTTCAAAGCCGCCCGGTCGTCGAGGTGGTGACCGGTGATGGTGTCGCTCCCCCGCAGCCCCTCCAGGCTTCCCTCGTAGCAAACGCTGCCGCCTTGGGTTCCAGCACCCGGACCCAGGTCGACGACGTGGTCGGCTATGGCGATGGTCTCAGGCTTGTGCTCCACGACGAGTACGGTGTTGCCTTTGTCCCGGAGCTGCAGCAGGAGCTGGTTCATCCGTTCGATGTCATGCGGGTGCAGGCCAATGGTCGGCTCGTCGAAGACATAGGTAACGTCAGTGAGGGAGGACCCGAGATGGCGGATCATTTTGGTCCGCTGGGCCTCTCCCCCGGACAGCGTCCCGGCCGGCCGGTCCAGCGACAAATAGCCGAGCCCGATTTCTGCGAACGAGTCGAGCAGGTGCCGCAGGCCTTTGAGCAGCGGCGCCACCGACGGTTCGTCGAAGTCGCGGACCCATTCGGCCAGGTCGCTGATCTGCATCTCGCAGAGGTCGGCGATGTTCTTGCCCTGGATTCTCGAGGACCTGGCCTCAGGGCTCAGCCGCGTTCCCTCACACTCGGGGCAAGCTTGGAAAGTGATGGCGCGCTCCACGAAGCGCCGCACGTGTGGCTGCATCGCCTCGACGTCCTTGGACAGCATGGACTTCTGGATCTTGGGGATGATGCCCTCGAACGTAAGGTTGATGCCTTCAACCTTGATCTTGGTGGGTTCGGCGTACAGCATCGTCTCAAGCTGCTTCTTCGTGAAAGTGGCAATCGGCTTGTCCATCGGCAGGCCCATTCCCTCGAACAGCCGGCCGTACCATCCATCCATGCTGTAGCCGGGGACGGTTAGTGCACCGTCGCCAAGCGACTTGCTGTCGTCGTACAGTGCGGTGAGATCGAAGTCGGAGACCGAACCCATGCCCTCGCAGCGAGCACACATGCCGCCCAGATAGACAGCATTCTGGACTACGGCCTTCTCCACCCGGCCGCCTGCCTTCTCGGTGCTCATCACGCCGCTGGCCTTCCGCGTCGGGACGTTGAAGGAAAAGGCTGTGGGTGGCCCAACATACGGCTTGCCCAGGCGGCTGAAGAGGATCCGGAGCATCGCGTTGGCATCAGTGGCAGTGCCCACCGTGGAGCGCGGGTTGGCTCCCATCCTCTCCTGGTCGACGATGATCGCCGTCGTCAGTCCTTCGAGAAAGTCCACGTCGGGCCGCGCCAGCGACGGCATAAACCCCTGCACGAAGGCGCTGTAGGTCTCGTTGATCATCCGCTGCGACTCCGCGGCGATGGTAGCAAACACCAGCGAGCTCTTCCCGGATCCCGAGACACCGGTGAACACCGTCAGACGGCGTTTGGGGATCTCAATGCTGATGTCCTTCAGGTTGTTCTCCCGCGCGCCCTGGACGCGGATCAGATCATGGCTGTCGGCAACGTGCAGTTCAGACGACTGCTTCTCCGACCTCGTGGCGATGCTCATTGTTGTCTCCCTGTTTTACCGCGGTTTCGCGCGGCGGCGCCCCGGCAGCCCCCTGCAGCGTGCCCTGGGTCTATCTAACCAGCTTCCCCCACTCTGTCGAAGGGTATTTGCGCTCTTCAGAGGCCGTTCCCGCGACCCGACCCATTGTCATATCCGCGGACCTCGCCAAGAATAAGCCAATGACGGTCTATGTGCGTTCCCTGGAAACAGCTGTCCCGCCAACGATGCTGGTTCAAACAGAAGCGCGTGACGTTTTCGCCGCCCAGCCCGGACTGACCCGTCTTGGCTCGAGGCTGGTGAGCACATGCTTCGACTCGGCGGCAATCGACACCCGCTACACCGCCGTCGAGGAGATGACGAGGGATTTCCGGGCTGATGATCCGCAGTTCTTCGACCCGGCAACCAGCCTGTTGCTGAACCCCAGCACTAAAGTCCGCAATGAGATATTCGGCCGCGAAGCCACCAAGCTGTTCATCGAGGCTGCACGGTCCGCCATCGACGCCTGCCCGGACCTGGCAGCACAGGAGATTACCCACCTCATTACGGTCTCCTGCACCGGGTTCTACAATCCTGGCCCTGACTATAAGATCGTCCGCGCGCTGGGGCTGGACCCTTCCGTACAGCGCTACCACCTCGGGTTCATGGGCTGTTACGCGGCGTTTCCTGCCCTCCGTGCCGCAAAATCCTTTTGTGAAGCCGATCCGGAGGCGGTGGTCCTTGTTGTCTGCGCCGAGCTCTGCTCCCTGCACGTCCGAACCTCCAACGATCCTGACACCATCATGGGGTCGGCGCTCTTCGCAGACGGCGCAGCGGCCGCCGTCGTCACCGCCCGCGAAGCACCGGACGCCCCTGCGCTGATGCAGTTAGACCACTTTGAAACCGTGCTGACACCCGTGGGCGAGGAATCCATGGCCTGGAATATCGGCGATCACGGATTCGAAATGATCCTGGGAAACTACGTGCCCCACATCATTGATGACCACATCATCGGGGCACTGCAGCCCCTACTCGCCCGCGACCCGTCAGTGCAGGCACTCCCCTACCGTGAAATCCAGCATTGGGGCATCCACCCGGGCGGCCGGAGCATCCTGGACAAGGTCCAATCGAGGCTGGAACTGACCGATGAGCAACTCGTGCCGGCACGGGAGACGCTGCGGAACTATGGCAACATGAGCAGCGCCACTGTCCTCTTCGTCCTCAAATACATCCTCGACCAGCCGTTGGACGGAGGTGACGAGCGTATCTGCTCCATGGCTTTCGGCCCGGGGCTTACGGTGGAAACCGGCCTGTTCACCAAATTGCGGCAGGGCACAGGACGAATGCCCTCAGCTGCCTCAGCCGTAGGGGAAAAAGCCGCAGAATCTTCGCTGGCTTGAGCCCCAGGTGTGGTTGATGCGGCGACGCGCCTCCGATGCTGTTGAAAAGATGGACTTGCCTGACTGCGATCCAAACCGGCTGGAACGGACCTACCGGCAGTTCGCTCTGGTCAACGGCGCACTATCAGGCTGGCACCGGCTGTATGTGCGGGAAATTCGACCCCTACTACACGCCGGGAGTACCACCACCTTGCTGGACGTCGGCTCCGGCGGTGGCGACCTCGCCATCCGACTGTCCCGGTGGGCGGCCAAGGACGGGTTGAGGCTGCACGTCACCGGCATAGATCCTGACGGGCGCGCCCATGCTTTCGCGTCCTCCCGCCCGCCTGTTCCCGGGGTCGAATTCCGGCGCGCGCACACCACAGAGCTCCTCGGGGAAGGACTGACCTTCGACGTAGTCATCTCCAACCATGTCCTTCACCACCTTCAACCGGCCGAGCTGCAGCAACTGCTGTCAGACTCGCAGGAACTCGCGCGCACGAAGGTGCTGCACAACGACCTGCGCCGCAGCCCGGCTGCCTATGCACTGTTCTCCGTTGCCGCATTGCCTTTCCGTGGTTCGTTTATCCGGGAAGACGGCCTCACCTCCATTCGCCGCAGCTATACGCAGCAGGAACTTGAGGCTTTGGCTCCGCCGGGTTGGCATGTGGAATCCAGTTCTGCCTTCCACCACTTGCTGGTCTGCCGCAAGGAACCCCATGACTGACGTGGCGATAGTGGGCGGCGGCCCGGTGGGCCTTTACCTGGCCGCGTTGTTGCTGCAGGAAGGCGTGGGTGTCCGTGTACTGGAACAACGGTTTGAGCGTGACCGGCATTCGCGCGCCATAGGCATCCATCCGCCCGCTCTCGCTGCGCTTGAGCGCGCCGGGGTTGCCCGGGCTCTGGTCGCTGACGGGGTGCCGATCCGCCGCGGCCGGGCCTACAGCGGCGGGAAACTTGTGGGCACTATGTCGTTTGAATCGGTTTCACGGGACTTCCCCTTTGTGCTGTCCCTGCCGCAGTGCAGCACGGAAGCGCACCTTGAGCGCCGTGTACAGGACCTGGATCCCACGGCGCTGGCCAGGGGCGCCCGCGTCACTGGAATAACGGACGACGGCGACAGGCTGGCTCTCGCAGTGACTTCCGGCGGGGCCTCCACGCAGCTGGCGTCCGCACTCGCCGTGGCTGCGGACGGCACCCACTCCACGGTGCGCCAGCTGCTGGGGATTCCGGTGACCGCGAGACGATACCCGGACCACTATGTCATGGGAGATTTCGCCGACGCCGGGATTTTTGGCACGGACGCCGTCCTGTTCCTGGAGGAAGGCGGGATCGTGGAGTCCTTCCCGCTGCCCGGTGGCTTACGGCGCTGGGTCGTCCGAATCGGCGAGCCCCGCACTGCCTCCGCCGCAGACCTTGCTTCCCTGGTGCAGGAACGGACTGGAATAGGCCTCGATGCCGGCAGCAGTACGATGCTCAGCAGCTTCAGTGTCCGCTCGGCTCTGGCACGCAGCATGGTGGCCGGCAGGACTGTGCTGATTGGTGACGCCGCCCATGAGGTCAGCCCGATCGGGGGCCAGGGAATGAACCTCGGATGGCTGGACGGCGAAGCGTTGGCGCCCATCATCTGTGGCGCCATGGCGGGCGGGCCCGTTGAGCGCCGCCTTCGGGACTTTGAGGTCCTGCGCCGCCGGGCAGCAGGTATTGCGCGCCGGCAGTCCGAAGTCAACATGATGCTGGGGCGTCCTCTTACGGGGCCATGGCTCCGCCTGAGGAACTTCGCCATGGGGGCGGTCGCTTCCGTGCAGCCACTCAACAGGGCAGTGGCGCGCCGTTTCACGATGCAGTGAGGTCGATGCAGTGAGGTCCTCACGCAGCCGGGGCGGAGCGGGCCGTTTGAAGGTGGCGTTCAGGAACCGATGAAGTAGCAGTCGTAGCTGTCCTGGCTCACGATCAGCCCGTCACGGACCTCAAAAACAGATGACGTGCGCGCCCGGATGGTCTCCCCGGCATCCCAATACCGCAAGTCCATCAGGGACGTCGCCGACCAGTCAGCCTCCAGGACAACGCGCCCCTGTTCACAGGTGGTCCGCCGGATCTCGAACTTCTGGTTGGCAACGACGCCGCCGCTGTGATCGGCACCCGCCAGGACCTGATCGCGGCTCCGGGTTGAACCTTCGGGCGCCAGCAGGTGCGGCGCCTCAACGAGGACAAACCCGTCCGCCAGGAAGGGCCGGATGTCGGCACCCACGCCTCCCGCCTCCAAAGTCCGGACAAAATCAAGGACCAGTTCCAGCGGTGGTTTTTCCGACGACGTCTCTTCAGCCATGGAACCGACACTAACCGATGGCTGCTGCAGCCGCTTCTTTTGCGCCGCTAGGCTGTTCCCCATGAGTCACGCATCGTTGCCGACGCCGTTCAGTCCCGCCCGCATCCAGGAGACCGTGCAGGAAATCCTTGCGGCAGGACCACTGCCGCCGATCGTGCAGGCCGGACATCCCGTGCTGCGGCAGCAGGCGGCCGCTTTTGAGGGCCAGATAACGTCCAGCGAACTGGACCAGCTCATTGATCTGATGCGGCGGGTGATGCACGAAGCCCCCGGAGTTGGTCTGGCCGCCCCGCAGTTGGGCATCCCCCTCCAGCTCGCGGTCATGGAGGACAAGTTCGACGTCGATCCGGAAGCTGCGGCCGTGCGGAACCGGACACCGCTCGAGTTCCTCGCGGTCCTGAATCCGCGTTACCGTGCGGTGGGCACGCAGGCTGCTGCCTTTTTCGAAGGTTGCCTCTCGCTGAACGGCCTGCAGGCCGTGGTGGTCCGACCAGAACGCGTCCGGCTGAACTTCGTTGAGCCTGGCGGCTTGCCGGCCGAAAGGGAGTTTACCGGCTGGCAGGCCAGGATCGTCCAGCACGAGACCGATCACCTCCAGGGGACGCTGTATGTTGACCGGGCCGAGCTGAGGTCCCTGAGTGGCAATGCCGAATATGCGGCGCACTGGGCGGAGCCCGGCATCGGCAAGGCACGCGCTGCGCTGGGTTTCCTCCCTGGCCTCCCGGACCTGCCACGGCATTAGCTCTGTTGCCGCCGTCGGGCCCTCAGGCGTCGGTCCCGGCGGGGTTCGCCGCCGTCGGCAGGTATCGGGACCACCAGCGGAGGATGTGCTCGAACCGGAGGCGACGGTGGTGTGGCGTACCTGTCCTGGAAAGTTCATGGTCCTCGCCCGGGAACAGGAGCAGCCCGGTCGGGACCCCGTTCCGCTTCAGGGCAGTGAAGTAGCGCTGGCCCTGCTCCACCGGGCACCGCAGGTCATTCTCGCTGTGAATGACCAGCGCAGGAGTCCGGACCTCGTCCACATGTTCCATTGGGCTCTGCGCCGCCACGGCAGAGCGCGACCGGCCCAGGTACTCTGCACCGAAGTACCACCCAATGTCCGCCGATCCTTCAAAACTGACCGGATCGAGGAATCCACGCTCCACGATGGCAGCTGTGAAACGGTGGTCGCGGGCAATGGTCAGCGCGGTGAGATAACCGCCATAGGAGCCGCCCACCATGCCAAGCCTGCCGGTGTCCAAGGCCGGAAATTTCGACAGTGCCCCATCAAGGAACGCCAGGACATCCTGCATGTCGAGCGTGCCCATGGCCCCCTTGATGGCGCGTCCGTGGTCCTGGCCATAGCCTGCGGAGCCTCGCGGGTTGCACATCAGCACCGCATAGCCGGCAGCCGCATAAACCTGGGCTTCGTCATGAATGGCCAGCGTGTACTGGGCGAACGGCCCGCCGTGAACGGACAGGAGTACAGGATGGGGCCCCTTGCCCGCAGGCATGAACAGCCAGCCGTGCACCGGATATCCGTCCGCTGAAGGGAACGTGAGCTCCTGGGGAACGGTGAGCTCCGCCTGCCGGCGAAGCGCAGCGGAAAAATCCGTGAGGAGCCGCAATTGCCCGTCCTCGAGGATGGCCACATCGCCGGCGGTGGAAGGGCCGCTGAACGAGACGAACATGGATCCGCCGGCCCAGGCGGCCCCGGTAACAACCTGGTCCCCATGAACCAGCAATGCATGCTCACCTGTGGCATGCAACTCCAGCAGTTCCACGGTGCCCTGGGCGTTGTTCAGCACTACGGCTCCGGCCGGCCCGCGCAGTTCGAGGCGGTCGTCTGGGCAGGCCACGTCCATGATCTCCGGGTCTGTGAGCGCTGTTGCTTCGCCGCCCCCCGTGGGCATGCAGTAAAGTACCGCGTTGCGGGCCACGAAGTCCGTTCCGGATTCACCGAGATCCCTGGCGACAAAGAACAGCCACTTGCCGTCCCTGGACTGCCGGACGGCGTGAACGGTTTGCCGCGGCGCTCCTGCCTGCTCCACGTGCAGTGGTTCTCCACCCCCGGACGGCACACGGTAGATGCCGGTCTCCAGCGATTCGTCGCTCCCGGGCGGTGCGGAAACATAGTAGACGAAGGCGCCGTCGGCACTGAATGCCGCGCTCTCATGGTCGGTGGCGGCGGAAGTCAACTGCGTGGCGAGGGGGACGTTGCCAGCTGGCTTGTGGTCCTGCTGGGCACGTCCGCGCGGAACAACGCGCGGTTCCTCGCCAAATTCCGGGACGTCCAGGACAAAAAGCTGGGCAGGTTTGTCTTTCGTGTACCCCACCCCGTTGAGCCGGTACTGGAACTCGGTGACGAGCCGCGGATCCTCAGCTGCGTGTCCTACGTTCTCCCAGGTACCGTAGCGGCCTGCGGCAGGTTCCCGGGAGCTGAAGACAATCCGCTGGGAATCCGGTGACCAGGAAAAGCCGTCGACGCCCAGGAGCCGGTCAGTCAACGCCCGCGGTTCACCGCCACCTGCTTCCACAACAAACAGCTGCGGCTTCGCGGACGGCCCCGTTGCGCGCAGAAAAGCCAATGCCAGGCCGTCCGGGGAGAAGGAAGGTGCCGAATCCTTGAAGCCTCGGGTGATCCGGCGCGGCAGGAGCCCGGGATCCAGGGGGACAGTCCATAGCTGTCCGACATAGGCGTCGGCATCAAAGTCGGGTCTGGTGACCGAAACCACGGCACGGCTCCCGTCAGGGTGGACGGCCGGAGCCGATACGGTGTTTAACAGCGGGAGGTGTTCTGGCATCACCCCGTGAGCCTAACCTGCGCCCCTCCCCGGGAGAAGAACGCCGAGTGGTCCCGCGCGCGGTGTCTGCGCGGCCAGCCGCCATAAGATGGTGGACATGCTCTCCTCCCCTGTACTGGCGCTGCGCTGCCCAGTCTGCCGTTCGCAGCTGAACATGATCCGCGACGCCGGCACGCCAGTCCTGGCCTGCGCTGAGGGACACAGCTTCGACGCCGCCAAACAGGGATACTTCAATCTCCTCGTCGGGAAAGGCACCGCATTCGAGGCCGATACCGCCGAAATGGTGGCCGCCCGCGTGGGCTTCCTGGCGACCGGCCACTACGGTCCGCTCGCTGAGGCAGTGGCTGCCGCCGTCGTTCCCTTCCTTCCCACGGAAGCGGCGACCCTGCTGGACTCCGGCACCGGCACTGGCTACTACCTGCGGGTGATGCTTGACGCGGCCGCGGCAGCGTCCTCCCATGTCACGGCCATCGGCTTGGACATCTCAAAATTCGCCCTGAGGCGGGCGGCCCGCCTTAATCCCGAAGCCGTCAATCTCGTATGCGATGTGTGGCAGCCGCTGCCCGTGGCGGACCATGCCATCGACGTCGTGACGGTGATCTTCGCGCCCCGAAACCGGGCGGAATTCGCCCGCGTCCTGCGGCCCGGCGGACGGCTGGTGGTGGTCACGCCCAGGGCTGGCCACCTCGCGGCCATAGCCGGGCGGACGGGGATGCTCGGGATCGAAGAGGGCAAAGACGACAAGCTCGTTGATGCGATGTCTGCCCAGTTCAGCCTCGAAGCCGTCCACGACCTGGACATTCCACTGGTCCTTTCACCCGAGGAAGTTGCCGACCTCGCCTACATGGGTCCAGCCGGTCATCACCTGGACCGCGCGGAGCTCTCAGAACGTCTGGCCGGACTGGAATCAAACACCGCCGTGGCGGCGCGGTTCCGCATCAGCGTCTTCCGCCTGACACCGTCGCGGTAACGACTTGGCCACTATCCCCGCGAAAGTCGGCGCAACCTAACGCCCTGCTGCCCTTCGGACTACGATTGGAGGACAGTACTGAGGGCCTGCCGTCGTTGCACGCTGCACGACCGAAGGCTGTCGAAGGGGGACGGAATGTTTGAGTGGCTTGGCGAGAACTGGTGGGCACTGTGGCTCACCGCCTTCCTCGCTTTTGCAGTGATCGAGATGATCACACTTGACCTGTTCTTCATCATGCTCGGCGGCGGCACCCTCGCTGCCCTGGTCGCAGACTTCGCCGGCGCCGACCTCTGGCTGCAGATCGTGGTCTTCTGCGTGGTGTCACTGTTGATGATTGCCTTCGTGCGGCCAGTGGCACTCACGCACCTGAAAAAAGGGCCCAGCGAACAACGCACCAACGTTGACCGGCTCATCGGCGAGCAGGCGCTGGTGATGGAACCTGTCAGTTCCACCGGTGGCCTCGTAAAGATCGGCGGCGACGTCTGGACCGCTCGCTCGGCAGCCGGAGTCCTGGCGGCCGGCGAGAAGGTAGTGGTTTCCGCTATCGACGGCGCCACCGCGGTGGTTGCAGCCCGGCCGGAACCTGCCGGCCCGGCCTAGATACAGCTTCAATAACAACTGGGGATAAGAGGAGATGTATGGATAACGCAGGAGGAGCCGCAGTGGCCATTGTGCTGGTGGTCCTGATCGTGTTCGTGATAATTGTTCTGGTCCGCTCGGTGCGTATCATCCCGCAGGCGCGGGCCGGTGTTGTAGAACGCCTCGGTAAGTATCAACGGACGCTGAACCCCGGCCTGACCATCCTGATTCCCTTCGTCGACCGACTCCTGCCCCTCCTTGACCTTCGGGAACAGGTGGTGTCATTCCCGCCGCAGCCGGTCATCACCGAGGACAACCTGGTGGTATCCATTGACACCGTGGTCTATTTCCAGGTCACCGATCCACGGGCTGCCACATACGAGATCGCGAACTACATCCAGGCCGTTGAGCAGCTGACCACCACCACGCTGCGAAACGTCGTCGGTGGACTGAACCTGGAAGAGGCCCTGACCTCCCGCGACCAGATCAATGGACAGCTGCGCGGTGTGCTGGATGAGGCAACCGGCCGATGGGGCATCCGGGTCTCGCGCGTTGAGCTGAAGGCCATTGATCCGCCGCATTCCATCCAGGACTCCATGGAAAAGCAGATGCGCGCCGAACGTGACCGCCGCGCTGCCATCCTCACTGCAGAAGGCACCAAGCAGTCGGCGATCCTCACTGCCGAAGGCCAGCGCCAGGCATCCATCCTGGCCGCAGAGGGTGACGCAAAGGCGGCCATCCTCCGTGCTGACGGTGAAGCGCAGGCCATTCAAAAGGTCTTCGATGCCATCCACAAGGGCAATCCCGACCAGAAGCTCCTGGCGTACCAATACCTTCAGACCCTGCCTAAGCTCGCTGAGGGAAGCTCCAACAAGCTGTGGATTATCCCCAGTGAAGTCGGCGAAGCACTGAAGGGAATCGGGAATGCACTCGGCGGCACCAACCCCGACCCTCAGGCCAGCGGGGGTTTGTTCGATGAGGTGGCTGCCAAACAGCCAGGGTCCTGACCCGAAACACCACATACTGATGGGGATCCGTGCTTTGGCGCGGATCCCCATCAGTTTGGTGACCGGTCCCCAAAACCCGTATAATTGAATATTTGTCCGGTCCGGTGAGAACCGACGGAACAAGAAAGCTTCGCAATGCGTTGAATCTATTGATGCAGCACAGTGCACACAGTAGTCCGGGCGGCCTGTACCGCCCCCGGCTAGCGTGGGGCCTTGCTCCGCGAACCGACCAGAGGGAGAAAACATGAGCGATCGCAGCCTGCGGGGTATGCGCCTTGGCGCGCAGAGCATGGAGACCGAGTCAGGCGTGGAGCCGGCTCCGCGTCAGCGTGTCGAATACAGGTGCGAGGATGGCGAGCAGGTCTTTGTCACCTTCTCCTCCGAGGCGGAAATCCCCCCGGTCTGGGTTTCCAAGACCGGCAAGGAAGCGCTTCTGGTTGACGGCGAGCGTCCCGACACCAGCAACGAAAAGGCCGTCCGCACTCACTGGGACATGTTGCTTGAGCGGCGGACCCTCCCCGAGCTGGAGCAGATTCTTGAAGACCGTCTCACAATCCTGCGCGAACGCCGTGGCGAACGGCGCACAGCCTAACTCCGCAGACCAGTAAGAGCCGCCGAGCGGCATACTGAAAGGGCCGTCCCGCACCAACAGGTGCCGGACGGCCCTTTTCAGGTTTGACCAAAAGCCGGGCGGCGGCCGCCACCCAGCGCGGCGGTCATGTCTGGGAAGAATCCTTGCCGGTCAGCTTGTTCCAGCGGGCCAGCAGACCCCACTTGGTGACGTTGATCATTGCTTCCACAACGATGTTTCCGCTCATCTTCGACGCACCCAGCTCACGCTCCACGAAGGTGATGGGCCGTTCCTCAATCCTTAGCCCCATCTTCGCGACGCGCCAGGCGAGGTCGACCTGGAAACCGTAACCCACGGAGTCCACCTGGTCGAGGTTAAGCTTTTCCAGGGTGGTCCTGCGGAAGGCCCGGTAACCGCCGGTGACGTCCTTGATCTTCAGGCCCAGCATGATGCGGGCGTAAGTGCTGCCGATCCGGGAAATGGCCTGGCGGTACAACGGCCAGTTGACCACGCTGCCGCCAGCGACCCACCGCGAACCCATCGCCAGGTCTGCGCCCTGGTCAATGGCGTCCAGAAGGAGCGGCAGCTGTTCCGGCTTGTGGGAGCCATCAGCGTCCATTTCCACCAGGACGTCGTAGCCGGCGTCCAAACCCCATTTGAAGCCCGCAATGTATGCAGCGCCAAGGCCTTCCTTACCCTTGCGGTGCAAAACGTGGACCTGGGAGTCTTCGGCAGCGAAGCCGTCAGCCAACTGCCCCGTCCCGTCAGGGCTGTTGTCATCGACCACCAGTACATCCGACGCCGGCACGGCGGCCCGAAGGCGTTGGAGGGTCTTGGGAAGCGATTCCAGCTCGTTGTAAGTAGGAATGATGGTGAGGACGCGCACGGAGAGCCTTTCCTGGATGAAAGCGGTCAGAGCACCTGGTGCGCAGCGGAGGCACTGGCAGGCGCAACTTCCCATTATAGGGTGATGCCCGGTGGGCCGTGTTCAGGAGCGGAGGGCCGGGTTGCAGTACAGCTCGGCTCCGTCACGGACCGTCTGCAGGCAAACGGGGTCCGTATCCGTGTCCAGGGCGGGGAGGAGGGGGGTGCGGGCACGGGGGTCGGTGCTCCACGACTGGACCCTGCCGTCAGCCACCTGGACCATAAGTTCTTCGACGTCCCACACGGCAAAACTTGCCGGTGCCCCCGGAACCAACTGCCCGGCCATGGGGTTGTGGTACTTCGCAGCCCGCCAGCCGGCGCGGGTGTGGCCAAGGAAGGCGGCGCGGGCCGAGATCCGCTGATCGGCATTGTGGTGTTCCAGGCATGCGCGGACACTGGCCCACGGGCGCAAAGGCGTTACCGGGCTGTCGCTTCCGAAAGTGATGGGCACACCGGCTGAGTAGAACGAGGCGAAGGGGTTCATGCTGCTGCTGCGGCTGCCAAGGCGTTGTGCGTAGAGGCTTCCGTCTGCGCCCCAGGCGGCGTCAAATCCAGGCTGCGAACTGACCGTGACGGAGTAGTGCGCCAGCCGCTCCACTGCCTTGGAATCTGCGATCTCGACGTGCTCAAACCGGTGGCCCGCAGACCGGATACGTTGTTCCCCCACTTCGGCGGCGGCAAGGTCAAGGGCCGCGAGGGCGGTGTCCAGCCCGGCGTCGCCTATGACGTGGAACCCGCCCTGGATTCCAAGGAGGGAGCACGCGGCGAGATGGGCAGCAGCCTGGTCCACCGAAAGGTACAGGCTGCCCCGCTCCCCCGTCGCGTCGCTGTAGTCGGAACGGAGCGCCGCGGTCCTGGAACCGATGGAGCCATCGATGTTCAAGTCGCCCGCAAGTCCACGGACGGGCACCCCCAGTTCATCGAGGATCGACTGTGCGTGTTCCGGGGTCAGAGCCAGTTCTCCCCAGTACGGGAGAACCTCCGGGAACGCTTCTGTTCCGGGCCAGCCAAGGTTCCAGGACGCAGCCAGTCGAAGGTCAGCCATCCCGCCAATGTGGGGTGCCCCCATTTCGGCGGCCGCGACGTAGCCGTTCGCTGCCGCCTCAGCCAGTGCGCGCCGCTGGTAGTTGCGCAAGGCTTCCTCCGGCAGGTTCCGGGTGGCCTGCCGGGCAGCGCTATGGGCCGCACGCTTTAGGTGGCCTTCCGGCGAAAATCCGTCCAGTTGTGCCAGGCCGGCCGTGGCGGTGAGGGAACGGGACACCAGGGCTGAGTGAACGTCCACCCTGGACAGGTAGACAGGCCGGCCCTGCGCAGCGCGCTCAAGTTCATCGGCGGTGGGCAGGGAAGGATCGTGCCAGGTGGATTCGTCCCAGCCGTGTCCGAGCACGGTACCCTCCCCGGGCGCAGACTGGACTGCGTCCAGCAGCTCCCGGGCGGATCTGACCAGGCCAAGTTGGAGGGAGTCCAGGGCGATCCCCGTTTCGGTCAAATGGATGTGCGAGTCGACAAATCCCGGCGCCACCAGGCCACCATGGAGGTCGATGACCTCCATGGTGCTGTCAGCGATGGATGACGCCGCCTGCTCAGATCCCACCCACGCCACTGTTTCGCCGTCCACGAGCATGGCAGTGGCAAAAGGATCCGCCGCCGTGTACACGGAACCGTTGCGGTAAAGCACCACCTTGCGCTCGTTCGGGGACGGCGTGGCAGACTTTGCTTCGGTCATGTGTTGTAAGGCTCCTTGAGATAGTGCGCCGCGCGCGGAGGTGGCAGCGGCAGGTAGGTCAGACGACGGACGAGTAGGCCACCACGCCACGGCGGACCAAGGAAATGGCTTCGGTGCAGAGCCGGGCAAGGCGGGGTTCCAGCCCGGGAATCTTGGCGAGCTGGTCAAGCAGGTCGATGACCTGCTTGACCCAGCGTACGAAGTCGCCTGCGGCAAGGTCCGTGCCGTTAAGCACCTCCTGCAGGTGCCTGCCCTTTGCCCACTTGTACATCGGCCACACCAGGCCCAGTTCCGGCTCGCCGGTCAAAGGAAGCTTGTTCTGTTCCTCCACATCCTCAAGCGAGGACCATTCCCGGATGACGACGTCCACGGAGGACTCCAGCGAGATGCTGGGCATCCGCGGCCGGAGCCCCCGGTCCTCGCGCTTGGCCTGGTACACCAGCACGCTGGCAAGGGCCGCAACTTCGACGGCGTCCAGGTCATCGAAAGCACCAAGTCGGAGGGACTGGGAGATCAGCAGATCCTTTTCACCATATATGCGCCGCAGCCGCTGGCCGTCCGCGCTGATGGACTGCCGTCCGTCAGCCGTGGTTTCCAGGTAGCCGTAGGCCGAGAGCACGTCGCAGACGCGGTCGAACGTTTTGGCGATGGTGTTGGTCCGGCCCTGGATCTGCCTGACCAAGGCGTCGGTTTCCCGGCGCAGCTTCCACCAGCGTTCGGACCATCTGGCGTGGTCTTCACGCTCACTGCAGCCATGGCAGGGGTGAGCGCGGAGCGCCCGCCGGAGGTCAGCGATGCGCTTTTCCTGGTTGGGCAGCGCCGTAGCCAGGCCGAAGTCATTGTTCCGGCTGCTGGTGGCCGCCGGTGGCCGGTTCTCCCGCAGGGCATTCCGTGCTGACGAGGCAAGGTCACGCCGTGACTTGGGCACTTTGGCGTTGAAGGACTTCGGGATCCGGATCCGGGTCATGGGCGCAATGGGCCCTTCCAGATCCTCGGTCCCGATTCGACGCAGCTGGTTGTCCAGCGTCAGGACGGCCGGCCGCGGTTCCCGGCTGCTGTGATCGGCACTCAGCACAATCGCCGGCCCTGGCGCGCGTCCGCCGGGCACATCCACAACGTCCCCCGGCAGCAGCCGCGCCAAGGAGTCGTCACTGAGTGACTTTCTTGCCCGCGATTTGCTCCGGGAGGTCATGTTTTCGGCGTCTGAGAGCTCCCGGCGCAGCCTTGCATATTCGGTGAAGTCCCCCAGGTGGCAGGTCATCGACTTGGCGTAGCCGGCCAGCGATTCCTCCCTGCTGCGCACTTGCCTGGCGAGGCCCACCACCGAGCGGTCCGCCTGGAACTGTGCAAAGGAGGATTCCAGGATTTCGCGGGCCCGGGCGCGGCCGAACTGCGCCAGCAGGTTGATGCTCATGTTGTAAGTCGGGCGGAAACTTGAGTTGAGCGGATATGTCCGGCGCGATGCGAGCCCGGCCACCGCCGTCGGATCCGTTCCTGGCTGCCACAGCACTACCGCATGGCCCTCGACGTCGATTCCGCGCCTGCCCGCGCGGCCCGTCAACTGGGTGTACTCCCCTGCTGTGATATCCACGTGGGCTTCGCCGTTGAACTTGTCCAGTTTCTCCAGGACCACGGACCGCGCTGGCATGTTTACACCCAGGGCGAGCGTTTCCGTGGCGAAGACCGCTTTGACCAGGCCCTCAACGAACAGTTTCTCCACGACCTCCTTGAAGGTGGGCAGCATTCCAGCGTGATGGGCCGCAAAGCCCCGGAGCAGGCCGTCCCTCCACGTCCAGAAGCCAAGCACATCAAGGTCTTCGGAGGGGATGTCCTGCCCGGCCTCGTCAACGCGCTGGGCAATAATGCGCTGCTCTTTCTCCGTGGTCAGCCACAGCCCGGAGGAGACGCATTGTGCCACGGCTGCATCGCAGCCGGCACGGGAAAAAATGAAGGTGATGGACGGCAGCAGGTCCTGCCGGTCGAGGCTGGCAATGACCTGGGGGCGGCTGGCCTTCCGGACGCCGACTGGCTGGGGGCCCTGGCCCGGCCTGTCGTCTCCGCGCTGCCTGTGTTGTCGGCGTTGGCTGCGGCCGCCGTGGCCGAAGCGTCCGCGGAAACTTTGCTGGCTCTCGCTTCTTGCCATGGCCAACAGGTCCGGATTGACCTCGAATCCACGGCCGGGCAACTCCTCCGGCACTGCTGCAGGGGCCGGTACTCCGGTCTCCGCGTCTGCAGGTGGGGCGATCTCGTCAAAAGTGGTCTCGCCGGCGAAGAGGTCCACGATTTCCTTGCCCACCATGACGTGCTGCCACAATGGCACGGGCCGATGCTCCGAGACGATGATGTCGGTGTCGCCCCGGACGGTGTCCAGCCAGGCCCCGAACTCTTCCGCGTTTGAGACCGTGGCGCTCAGCGAAGCTACCTGAACCTCACTGGGCAGGTGGATGATGACTTCCTCCCAGACGGCGCCACGAAAGCGGTCTGCGAGGTAGTGCACTTCATCCATCACCACGAAGCCAAGGTCTTCCAGGGACGCGGAGTCGGCGTAGAGCATATTACGGAGGACCTCGGTGGTCATCACCACCACCGGCGCTTCGCCGTTGATGCTGGTGTCCCCCGTCAGGAGGCCAACGTTTTCGGGTCCATACTTTTCCGAAAGCTCGGCGAACTTCTGGTTGCTCAAGGCCTTGATGGGCGTGGTGTAGAAGGCTTTGAGGTTGCGCTCGAGTGCGAGATAGATCGCGAACTCACCCACGATGGTTTTTCCGGCGCCGGTGGGTGCGGCGACCAATACGCCCCTGCCTTCCTGCAGGGACCTGCAGGCCTGGCGCTGGAAGTCGTCCAGCTCAAAATCGAGGGTGCGGACGAAGCCGCCCAGATAGCTCGCGGCCTCGGCTGTCCGCTCCGTGCTGGCCCGGTAACTTTCAGAGGGCGACAGCTGCTCTGGAACGGTCGGCCGGGAAGGGAACGGACCCGCGGGGGGCGGCCCGGAAATAGAGGACATGACTCCAGCCTAGTGGGCGCGGGGCTACAGGTTCTTCAGTTCGTTTCCGGGCGTCGCGACGTCGGCTGTTGCCTCGGTCTCGGCTTCGCGCTTGGCCACTCGCCGGGCACGGCGCTTGTCGTTCAGCAGACAGAGGCCGATGGCTGCGAAAAAGAGCACCAGCAAGGGCCCTGCCAGCATGAACATGGAGATAGCGTCAGCACCCGGGGCGGCGATGGCCGCGAGGACGAACACCAGGAATACAGTGATGCGCCAAGCCTTAAGGATGGTCCGACCGGTGACGACGCCGGCCATGTTGATCCCTACCAAAACCACCGGGACCAGGAAGGCAAACCCGAGGACAAGGACCATCCGGGTGACAAAGTCGATGTAGTCCCTGGCATCGATGATGTTGGAGAACCCGGCGGGGGTGAACTGTGTGAGGGCGCGGACGACCTGTGGGACCACAAGCCAGCCTGCCCAAATGCCGGCAAGGAAGAGCGGAACGGCGGCAGCCATGTAGCCCAAGGTGTAACGGCGTTCAGTGCTGGTCAGTCCCGGGGTGATGAAAGCCCACAGCTGGTAGATCCAGATGGGACTCGAAATGACCAAGCCGATGATGAGAGACATCTGCAGCTGGAAATCGAATGCCGACCCGATGTTCGAGAAGTTGACCGACGATACGCCACCGGTCTGCTGTGCGATCCGGTCCACCGGCTCCTTGAGGGCCGACAGCAGCGGGTTATAAAGTATCCATCCGCCGATCGCGCCGACCAGGACACCGATCCCGGATTTGATCAGCCGGTTCTTGAGTTCCTTGAGGTGGTCCCAAAGGGCCATGCGGCCCTCTGGGTTGGCTTTGCGGCCCCTCGTCAGTGCCACCGTGGGTTAGGCGCGGTTCGACGGCGGTACATCAGTACCGTCCGTCGCGTCACCGGGCTTTGCCTGCGGGTGGTTGACGATCTTGCCCTCCACCGGTCCGGTCGTGTCAGCGGGGGTTTCGGTCTTGCCGTCGTTCTTCATTTCCTTGACCTCGGACTTGATGATCCGCATGGACTGGCCAAGGCTGCGAGCCATGGCAGGAAGCTTAGGGGCGGCGAAGAGCAGCAAAGCAACAACGATAATAATGACGATCGGCCAGGGGCCATCAAAGAGTCTTCCCACGGGAATTCCTTTCCTCTTAAAACATCCTACGTCTAAGTGAAGTCCAGATCGCCAAGCGACTGCCGCTGGCCACGGTCAGTCCTGCGCTGGACCCGCCTCAGGCGGCGGTCTTCCCGGCGGGCTGATTTGGATGTGTGGTAATCATGTCGCATTTGAACAGGAGAGGCAAAAACCGCTGCACCCGGAAGGGTTGCCGGTGGGGCCTGTATCGGCGCAGGGGCGGGGCTGAAATGACCAAGCTTCTCCCCGGCTGCCCCCAGATCCTTGAGCGTCGCCATGAACTGGCGGAACAACCGGATGCCCAACAGGACATAAAACAGCACAGATACCGCAACAAGCGCTATCCAGATAAGGATCCAAGACCACCAAGGCATGCTGAGAAGTCTAGCCGCCGTATCGGGCAAGTGCCGCCGCGACCCAGGCGCGTGACTGGTCGGCAAGCTCCCGTGGCTCCAGGATGCGCACCGCCCCGCCGTGCTGCGCCACGAACATTGGCAGCCACGCCGTGTTGCCAAAGCGGATTTCAGCCAGCAGACCGCCGTCGGGAAGGGGCGAAGTCCGCTCGGCGTAGTAGTCCTCTGCCAGCCCTGCGCCCCGCCTGGTGAGCTGGACTGTCACAGTCGTGTCGTCGTCGTTCGGTGTAAACAACTTGGCCGGGAAACCTTCGTTGGGCTGCAGCCTTGTCGACGCCGCGTTGCCGTTCGGGTGCAGCTCCTGCACGCGGTCAAGACGGAAGTTCCGCAGGCCCTGGGCGGAGTGGCAGTAGGCTTCGAAGTACCACGTATTGTCCAGCGAATAGAGCCGAAGAGGGTCCACGTTCCGTTCGGAAACGCGGTCCCGCAGCGGTGACAGGTATACCAGGCGAAGCTGCGACCGGGACTCGATTGCTTGGCGGACGACGTCCAGCGTGGCCGAATCAGCGGGGCCGACCTCCGGCCCGGCCAACATTCCCGCGCGCAGCCCTTCCTCTCCGGCTGCAGCCATCAGTTTCAGGGTGACCGACTCCAGAGCGCCGCCTTCAGCGAGTTCCGGCAGCCCGTTCAGTGTTTCCAAGCCCGTGAGGAGTGCGCAGGCTTCCTCCACGGTGAACCTGACCGGTCTTTTGAGGTCCAGGTCCTGCGTGATGTAAACGTGGTCGTCCTCCCATTGGATATCCAGGAGGTCGTCAGGATATCCCTCGGGCAGCCCGGAGCAGATCAGGATCTGCAGGTCCCCTTCAAGTTCCTTGCGCGTGACGCCAAACCGTTCAGCGACCTCCTGGATGTGCAATCCCTGATTGTGGACGAGGAACGGAACAAGCTGGAGCATGCGTTTGAGCTGGTCTTCGGAAGTCCGGGTCCGGACGCTGCCCGGCCGGGGCTGGTTCGGGAAATCAATGACCGGAATCGGGGCCGCACAGAAGTCGGCCGCGGCCCGCAGCCGGCGCCGGACAGCCGTGACGAGGTCATCAGGGGTCACAGCGGTGGCGTCCGGACCGTAGGAGGCCAGTTCCTCTGCAAGTACCTCCACGTCCCGGTACTGGACGCTCAGGCGGTCGTAGCCGGCGTCGGGCGTTCCCGATGGTCCAAGGTCGCCTGGCAGGGCCCGCTGGCGAAGCCCCAGCAAGCGGCCGGCCCGCACATCCACCTCGGCGGTCCGGAGCGGCAGTTCCGGCAGCCGGTCCAGCTCCCCCCGGATGTTGAAGTCCGCTGGCGGCGAGTAGCGCTCTTTATCCAGGACGGTGATGGCGCTGGTCAGACGGGACAGCCGGAAGTGCCGAGGAGCCTGTCGGGTCCGGTCGTAGCCGGCAAGGTACCACTGGCCGAAGCGACTGCCCAGGCCCCACGGTTCAACGGTCCGCTGTTCTTCTTTCCCTGTACTTCCCGCGAGGTAGGAAAAGGAGACCGGGTGCTGGGCGTGCATGGCTGCGACGAGGTCGTCGAAGGCCTTTCCTGCGGGTTTGATCCGCGGCTGGACCCCGAGAGGCAGTTCAACGTCAGTGAGGCGGCTGGACGCCTGGAGCTTTCGCAGGGCATTGGCCGCGGCGGTGCCCAGGGCCGCACGCTCCCAGAGCTGCGAGGCCAAGAGAATCACCGTCCACTCCCCTGGGCTGAGTTCGACGTCCGGAAGCCGGTTGGACTCCTTGCCGATCCGGTATCGCGTGGTTGCGGGGTCGTCCTCGCTCCATCCGAGGTCGGTGACGGTTTCGACGTCGAACCCGAAGTTTCGCAGGTCAGTCTTGTCCCGTTCGAACATCCGCCCGAAAGACACGTCGTTGCCGGCAACGTCACGGTAGACCGTTTCGCGCAAATCGCTGCGGTGCAGGCCATACCTGGTGTTCAGGAGGGCTATCAGGAGATTAAGCAGGCGTTCTGTACGGGATGGGGACACCCTCGCTACGTTACTAAAATCCGCGGGGGAAAGCAGAAGGCGCGGTAATGAACGGATGAGCTCATCCGATCATTACCGCGCCCTGGGGCCTGGAGGGCTCCGCTTAGCGGACGCCCACGAGGTCAACTACGAAGATCAGGGCTTCGTTGGGCTTGATCGCTCCCCCGGCGCCGCGTGAGCCGTAAGCCAGCTCCGAGGGGATCTCGAGGCGACGACGGCCGCCAACCTTCATGCCCAGCAGGCCCTGGTCCCAACCCTGGATGACCTGGCCAACTCCGACCCGGAAGTCCAGCGGAGCGCCCCGGCCCCAGGAGGCGTCGAATTCCTCGCCCGTGGACCAGGCGACACCTACGTAGTGGGTGGACACGGTGTCGCCGGCTTTCGCTTCGGCACCGTCGCCCTCAATGAGGTCGGTGATGACCAGTTCCGTGGGAACATCGCCTTCCGGGAAGTCAATTTCCGGCTTCTGGCGGTCGAATTCGCGCTGACCAAATGACATGCTTGCTCCTTTTATTTGTTGGGCGGGTGAAGTTTTGCCTGAAGTCTTGCCGGGCCCGGTTTGGGGCCCGCGATGGGGCTATTTGGCGCCGAGGATATCCACGACGAAGACAAGGTCGCCCTTGGCTTCGCCCTGGCCTGCATCACCATACGCGAGGTCCTTGGGGATGACCAGAAGGACCCGGGAGCCCACCGTCTTGCCTGCAAGGCCCTTGGTCCAGCCCGGAATGACGCCGGTCAGCGCGAAGCTGGCCGTCTCGCCACGGTCAAAGCTGGAGTCGAATTTGGTGCCGCCAACCAGGGTGACGCCCACATAGTTCACCGTCAGTGTGTCGGTTTCCTTGACTTCCGCGCCGGTGCCCTTGATCAGGTCCTGGGACACGAGGGCAGTCGGGGCTGCGACACCCTCAACGGAGATTTCCGGCACGCCCTGGTCGTTGTCCTTGACCGTGGGGAGGCCGGCGGGCGGGGTTACTGTTTCACCCTCGGGCTTTTCGAGCACCGGGGTTACATCCGTGGCTGAAAGTACCTTAATCAGCAGCAGCTGGGTGGGCTGCGCTGCGGCGCCTTCAGCGGCTGCCGCCTTGCCAGGAATGGCCAGGGCCAGGGTCGAGCCGATCTTGGAACCGACAAAAGCGTTATAGATGACGGCGCCGCCGGTCTTTAGCTCCTCGTTCAGTTCCAGGGGCTCGGGTTCGCCTGCGTAGGTGTCTTCGAGTGTGGCCCCGTCAGTACCGTTCAGGGCGAGGATGGAAATGTTGGCCACCTGGTTCGCCTTGAGGGAATCGCCGGTGCCTTCGGTGACGACCTTGATGGTGGGCTCCGCTACGTCCAGCGGCTTGGTGAACTCAACACCGGGAGCTTTTTTGTCCCCGTTGTCCGTCAGTTTCAGGGAGTCGAACTTGGCAGTATCACCTGCGGACTGGCTGGTGGGCTCCGGTGCTGCGGGCGTCCCGCCTCCACAGGCGGTAAGCAGCAGCAGACCGGGGATAAGGATTGCTAGTAGTCGGCGCACGTAAGAACTTTCGTCGGGGCAGGATGGACGCTGCACCGAAAAATATCCCTCGGCGCAGCTCAGGACCGAAGAACGGCCCCATCCAGAATAGCCCCTGAAGCTGAGTGTCAGCCCATAGAGTCCAGGAGCGCATCCACACGGTCATCCACGCTGCGGAACGGATCCTTGCAGAGGATGGTCTGGTGGGCGCGGTCATTGAGTTTCAGGTGCACCCAGTCCACTGTGTAGTCCCGGCCGAGTTCCTGGGCACGCCGGACGAAGTCGCCGCGCAGTTTGGCGCGCGTGGTCTGCGGCGGAGCGTCCACTGCATCCTTGACCACGGTGTCGTCCACCACGCGGCGGACGGCGCCCCTGGACTGTAGGAGGTAGTACAGCCCCCTCGTCCGGGAGATGTCATGGTAAGTGAGGTCCAATTGTGCGATCCGCGGTGCATCAAGGCCGAGCCCGTGCCGTTGCCGGTAGTTGTCCATCAGCTTCTTTTTGATGGCCCAGTCGATCTCGGTGTCAATCGAACTGGTGTCTCCGCTCTCGATGGCCCTCAACGTCCTGCCCCACAGGTCCAGTATCAGCGGCACGTGCGGGTTGTGCGCCCCATGCTCCTGGACGAAAGCAGTGACCTTCGTCAGGTACTCCTGCTGGATCTCCAGGGCTGTGAGTTGGCGTCCGTTGGCCAGCCGGACCAAGGCCCGTCCACTGAGGTCGTGGGAGATCTCCCGGATGCTCCGGATGGGGTTCTCCATACGCATGTCGCGCATGATCACACCCGCCTCGATCATGCGGAGGATCAGGTCCACCGTTCCTACTTTGAGGAGGGCGGTGGTCTCGGACATGTTCGAGTCGCCCACGATCACGTGGAGCCTGCGGAAGAATTCGGCGTCGGCGTGGGGCTCGTCCCGGGTGTTGATGATGGGACGGGACCGGGTGGTGGCCGAGGACACGCCCTCCCAGATGTGGTCTGCACGTTGAGAAAAGGCGTAGGTCGCGCCGTGCGGGGTCTTGAGGATTTTTCCTGCGCCGGCAATCAGCTGCCGCGTCACGAGGAATGGAATGAGGATTTCGGCGAGCCGGGAGAATTCCCCACGCCGTGGAATCAGGTAGTTTTCGTGGCTGCCGTAGGAGTTGCCGGCGGAATCGGTGTTGTTCTTGAACAGGTAGACGGTGCCGTTGAAGCCTTCTGCTGCCAGCCGGGACTGGGCTTCGTCCACGAGGTCATCGAGGATCAGTTCGCCGGCCCGGTCATGGGCGATCAGCTGCGCGAGGTCGTCGCACTCGGCGGTGGCGTACTCGGGGTGCGATCCCACGTCGAGGTAGAGGCGTGAGCCGTTGGTCAGGAAGACGTTGGACGAGCGTCCCCAGCTGACTACCTTGCGGAAAAGGTACCGGGCCACCTCTTCCGGGGCCAGCGGCCGCGAATCGGGGCTCGAATACGAAATGCCGAATTCGGTCTCGATACCGAAGATCCTCTTGTCCATCTCAGTCCTCCTCAGCCAGCAGCGCCGTGATGTCGGCGTCGTTCAATCGTCGGAATGCACGCCGGGACCCGCGCGAGCTCTCCGAGAGCCGGTCCAGGACAGCGACTTCCACCGCCGTGGCCGGCAGCGCGCCGGCTTCGGCGTCGGTGACGAGTCCTCCCATCGCCAAGCGGATCGCTCCCGGGAAACGCAGCGAAGCGCGCCAGCCGTCCGCGATGGCGGCTGAGACCCGGTCCGCCTGGCCGCCCATCACGATGAACCCCTGTTCGTCTGCGATGGACCCGTCAAACGTCAGGCGGTAGAGGTGGTCCTCTTCCTGGGTCTGGGCGACTTCGGCGACCGCCAGCTCCACCTCGAAAGGCTTCTGCTCCGCAGTGAACACTGCGCCAAGACTTTGGGCGTAGACACTGGCCAGTCCGCGGGCGGTGACGTCCTCGCGGTCGTAGGAGTAGCCCCGGACGTCGGCATACCTCACCCCGGCTTGCCGGAGGCTCTCGAACTCGTTGTACTTTCCGACGGCGGCAAAAGCGATTTTGTCGTAGATTTCGCCGATCTTATGCAGGGACGGCGAGGGGTTCTCGGCCACCAGCGCGATGCCGTCCTGGCAGCTGACCACCACGACGGACCTGCCGCGGGCAATGCCTTTCCGTGCGAAGTCCGCACGGTCCTTCATCAGCTGCTCGGGGGAAACATAAAACTGCTGGGTCATTTCTAGGCCTCCCGCCGGGCGATGGTCCGCGCTTCAATGATGCTGCCTGCAACCGCAGCGAGCTCGGACTCGGGTACTCGCCGGGCTCCGCTCCGGCTGACTGTGTATACCACGGGCCACAGCTGGCGGACGGGGTCGGGGCCGCCTGTGGCGGAGTCGTCGTCGGCTGCGTCGTAGAGGGACTCGACGGCGACAGCGACGGCTTCGGCTTCGGTCAGGTTGGGCCGCCAGAGTTTCTTTAGGGCGCCGCGGGCAAACACGGAGCCGGAACCGACCGTGTGATGTTCGCGTTCTTCGTACCGGCCGCCGGTCACGTCATAGGAAAACAGCCGGCCCAACCCCGCGGCAGTATCAAATCCGGCGAAGAGGGGCACCACCGCCAGCCCCTGCAGCGCCATGGGCAGGTTCCCCCGGATCATGGCCCCCAGTCGGTTGGCCTTACCTTCGAGGCTGAGCAGCGTGCCCTCAATTTTTTCGTAATGCTCAAGTTCAACCTGGAATAATCGGGTGAGGTCGATCGCGATGCCGGCCGTGCCCGCAATGCCCAGCACCGAGTAGTGGTCGGCCGGAAACACCTTCTCGATGTGGCGGCTGGCAATGACGTTGCCCATGGTCGCCCGGCGGTCTCCGGCCATCAGGACTCCGCCTTCGTAGCTCAAAGCCACGATAGTGGTGGCGTGCGGCACCTGCAGCGGCGTGGCGGCTGCCCCGGCGGGTAAGTCCCGGTTGTACGGAAGCAGTTCCGGCCGATCCCGCTGCAGATGCTCGGTGAACGAGGATGTCGCGTTGGCGGCTACCTGGTGGGCGGTCGGTTCCTGCACTGATGCACTCCTTCAACGTAGTAAGTCAACGTCTTGCCAGATCTGCGGCCGTCCGCGGCTCCTGCCGCCTTATCGGACCGGTTACTGACCGCCCTTTTGGACGAACGCCCGGACGAATTCTTCGGCGTTGGATTCCAGGACGCCGTCGATTTCGTCAAGGAGGTCATCCACGCCCTGGGTCGCTGCGGATGCCTGCGCTTCGGGCGGCGCGGGAGGGGCCTCCGGCACGTCCTCTTCGACCTGGCTGTCGTGCGACTGCGGCTGCTGTTGCTCCTGGCCTGCCATTGTTATCTCCCTCTTCCTTAAAGCTCGGGTCCGGGTGGAACATCCGATACGCCCATATTGCCACGCTCCGGGGCTGCCGGGGTGGTTTACGCCCCCGGCGGATTGGTGTTATGTCCGAGCAGTTCTGCCAGGAAAGGACCAGCTTCCCGGTGCCGGGCAAACAGGCCACTTGTCAGTGCTTTGGTCCCCCTCAGCGGCTCGCGGGTGGGCACCCGCTGGAGACGTCCGTAGCCCGGCACATCGAAGATTACCGAGTCCCAACTGGCCCCCACGACGTCCTTTCCGAAGCTGCTGACGCAGCGGCCGCGGAAGTAGGCCCGGGTGTCCGACGGCGGTTCCGTGACCGCTGCGGCGATGTCGGCGTCGTTCACAATCCGCTGCATCCGGTCCCTCGCCAGAAGGCGGTAGTAAAGGCCCTTCTCTGGCCGGATGTCCGCCCACTGGAGGTCCACGAGGCCCAGCCTGGCATCGTCCCAGGCAAGTCCGTCCCGATCCCTGTAACCGTCAAGGAGGGAGAGCTTGGAGAGCCATTCGACCGAGGAAGCCGCTGCCGGCCTGTCGCTGTCGAGCTGCGTCAGGGTGTTGGCCCAGCGCTCCAGTACCTCGTGCGTGTGGCCGTCGCCGTCGAGGGCGTCGGAAACCCCGGTGTCCTGGGCGAGCTTTGCCGCTGCTTCGTGGTAGATCCACTGCAGGTCCAGCGCAGTGACGCGGCGCCCGTCCAGCAACCGCAGCTTGGTGGTCAGGGACGTGTCATGGCTGATGGCCTGCAGTGCGGCGACCGGTTCATGCACCTCCAGCTTCGGTGCCAGGCCCGCCTCGATGAGACTGAGGACCATGGCAGTAGTGCCGAACTTGAGGTAGTTGGACGCCTGGCTCAAGTTGGCGTCGCCGATGATGACGTGCAGCCGGCGGTACTTGTCCGCCGTGGCATGCGGTTCATCGCGGGTGTTGATGATGGGCCGCCGGATGGTGGTTTCAAGGCCAACCTCCGCCTCAAAAAAATCGGCCCGCTGGCTGATCTGGTACCCCGGAACAGAACTGTCCTGGCCCAGGCCCACCCTGCCCGCGCCGCAAAAGATTTGCCGCGTAACGAAGAAGGGCGTCAACCCGCGCACGATGTCCCCGAACGGAACGGAGCGTGGCATGAGGTAGTTCTCGTGCGAGCCATAGGACACGGACTTGTTGTCCGTATTGTTCTTGTACAGGTTTACCGCCGGCAGTTCGGGGTCCATTGCGAGCCGGCGTACCGCGGCCAATGCCACCAGGTCTCCGGCGGCGTCCCACGTCACGGCGTCGCGGGGGTTGGTGACCTCGGGGCTTGAATACTCCGGGTGGGCGTGGTCCACGTACAGGCGGGCGCCGTTACCGAGCACCATGTTCATCAGCAGTGTCCCGGACTCGTCCTGTCCGTCCAGTTCCAGTTCTTCGCGGCCGTAGGCAAGGGCGACGGCCTCCGCATCAAGGACCGGCGGCTGGTCCGTGAGCTGGCTCGGGTGCGCCGAGGCCCGGTCAAGGGTCCAGCCGCGGGCGTCGTGCAGCGGCTCCTCATCCGTGTAGTCCCACCGCGTTTCGGCGCCGCCGGCGGCACGCTGCCTCGTTACCTGCGCATACGCCTGCACCACCCGGGCCGACATCATGGTGGCGTTAGCCGAGGGAGCAGCCGGAGCGTGGATCCCGTATTCCGTCTCCGCGCCCATAACCCGCATGGCCCCGCCGACGGGGAGTGCTCCTCCGCTGGCGGGTTCCGCAGCAGCCGTCACAGGTACTGTCCTGTGCTGGGCATCGTTTCGATGGACTTCCCGGGTTCCTGTCCGGCCTTGCCCTGGACGATGGTCCGGATATAGGTGATCCGCTCGCCCTTCTTGCCCGAGATGCGGGCCCAGTCATCCGGGTTGGTGGTGTTCGGCATGTCCTCATGCTCGCGGAACTCGTCCACGACGGCTCGGAGGAGGTGCTCGATCCGCAGGCCCTTCTGGTGGAGGGTCAACAGGTCCTTGATGGCATACTTCTTGGCCCGGTCTACAACGTTTTGGACCACCGCACCGGAGTTGAAGTCCTTGAAGTAGAGCATCTCGGTGTCCCCGTTGGCGTACGTGACTTCCAGGTATTCGTTGGACTTCTCCGTGGAGTACATGGCTTCCACCGTGCGCTGGACCATGGCGTCCACGGTGGCCTGGACATCGCCGTCGTATTCGGCAAGGTCAGACTCGTGGAAGGGCAGGTCCGTGGTGATGTATTTGTTGAAGATGTCCGCGGCTGCTTCGGCGTCCGGCCGCTGGATTTTGACCTTGACGTCCAGCCGCCCCGGACGAAGGATCGCGGGGTCGATCATGTCTTCGCGGTTGGACGCGCCGATGACGATGACGTTGTCCAGGCGCTCCACGCCGTCGATCTCGCTCAACAGCTGGGGCACGATGGTGGTTTCGACGTCGGAGGAGATGCCCGTACCGCGTGTGCGGAACAGGGAGTCCATTTCGTCGAAGAACACCACTACGGGGCTGCCGTCCGAGGCCTTTTCACGCGCACGGGAGAAGATCAGCCGGATGTGGCGTTCGGTTTCACCGACGTACTTGTCCAGCAGTTCGGGGCCCTTGATGTTGAGGAAGTAGCTCTTCAGGTCGACGTTCCCGGACCGCTCGGCTGCCCGGGCTGCCAGCGAGTTTGCCACCGCCTTCGCGATCAGGGTCTTACCGCAGCCCGGGGGGCCGTACAGCAGAATGCCTTTGGGGGCCTTCAGTCCATGCTCGCGGTACAGGTCGGGGTGAAGGAACGGCAATTCGACGGCGTCGCGGATCTGTTCGATCTGGGGACCCAGCCCGCCGATGTCCTCGTAGGTGATGTCGGGAACTTCCTCCAGGACCAGGTTCTCAACCTCGGACCGCGGGACTTTCTCCAGTGCATAGCCTGTCCTCGAATCAATGGACAGGGCGTCCCCAACCCGGAGCTTTTGGCCCAGCAGGGCGCCTGAGAGCCTGATGACCCGTTCTTCGTCGGCGCGTCCGACGACGAGGGCCCGGTCCGTGCCCAGCATCTCCTTCAGGGTTGCCAGCTCGCCGGCGCGTTCGTAGCCAAGGCCGGCAACAATCAGAAGGGCCTCGTTGAGGAGGACTTCCTGGCCAACGGCCAGCTGGCTGATGTTGACCAAGGGGCTGATGCCTACCCGCATCTTCCGGCCGGCATTGAAGATGTCCGCTGATTCCTCGGTGGTGGCTTGGCCGCTGTTGCCGGGGGACGGCTGGCGCTTCGGATTGAGTTGGAGAATGGTGCCGAAGCTGTATGGCGGCTGCCCCTCCTGGTCGAGGGCGTTCTTGAGCCGCAGGATCTCCGCTTTCGCGGCTTCCAGCATGGTGACCAGCTTGGCGTTGTTCTGTGTTGCGGCCGCGAGTTGGCGGTCAATGTGCCTGAGCTTGTCCCGGAGGATGTTGACCTGCCTGTCAGCAACAGACAAATCATTAACGGCAGACTGCTCTGCCGGTGTACGTCCGGAGTCCTGGTTCGGAGTCTCCATGATGCATCAGCCCCTTCCTGCGCTTCTCTTAAGACCTTAGCCCCAAGTTGGCAGGTACAGCTGAAGACTCCCGAAATCTGGACTAGTTCGTGATCTCCGGATCGTCCTTGACGTTGGTCCCGGCAATTGCGTCGCGGGCGGCTCGGCGGAGCTTCTTGTCTGAGACCAGCCGCTCCCCCACTGCTCCCGGTGTCCAGGCATTCACATCGGCTTCGTCAAAGTCGGTTTTCGACGGGCGCCGCTTGACAGAGATCCCGGTCACGCCGTCGGCCAAGCGCCGGGTGACCAGCAGGAAACCTGTGTGCGCAACCATCCGGTGGTCGGGGCGGACCGCGAGGCCTTCAAGGTGCCAGCCGCGGACCATGGACTCCCAGGCGTCGGGCTCGGTGAAACGGCCGTCGGCGCGGATAGCTTCAGCCGTGCGGGAAAGCTGGGTCACTGTGGCCACGTAGTTGATCCAGACGCCGCCTGGAGCAAGCACTGTTGCTACGGCGTCGAGGCACTCCCAAGGGGCCAGCATGTCCAGAACCACCCGGTCAACGGATCCGGGGGCTTCGCTGCGGACAACTTCCTCCTGGAAGTCACCGAGTGAAACTTTCCACGCCGGGTGGGGTCCGCCGAAGATTGTTTCAACATTGCCGCGGGCAATGTCGGCGAATTCTTCCCGCCGTTCAAAGGAGTGCAGGTAACCGTTGTCGCCCACTGCCCGCAGGAGGGAGATGGACAGTGCTCCGGAGCCGACGCCCGCTTCAACGACCCTGGCGCCGGGGAAGATATCCGCCATGGTGACGATCTGGCCGGCGTCCTTGGGGTAGACAACGGCGGCGCCGCGGGGCATGGACAGGACAAAGTCGGAGAGGAGGGGGCGCAGCGTCTGGTACTGCTGGCCAACGTTGTTCACCACAACGGAGCCGTCAACCTTGCCGATGATCTCGTCGTGGTTAAGGAATCCCCGGTGGGTGTGGAAGGCGCCACCCACCTCAAGAGTGATGGTGTTCATGCGGCCGCGCTCGTCGGTCAGCTGGACGCGTTCGCCCTCACGGAAGGGTCCCCGGCGCCGCGCAGCTCCCACCGGCTGGGCTCCGTTGGCGGCAACACCTGTCTGGGGTTTTGCTGCGGCTTCGGTGGCGGCAGATTCGCTGCTCATGAATTTTCCTCGCTCCTGTAAAACTGTGGGGCTGCGCACTTGGTGGGGGCTGTCCTGTCCGGCCTGGCCCCACAACGGAAACCGTGTGGCAGCTAAACGCGACCGGCAGGTAACTCTACCGGTTCTGGCGCTGTGGATACCTATTGGGGCGCACGCTCTTACCGGTGATGGCTGCCACCACAACATCCTGGGCCAGCAGGCCGGTCACTGTGCCGCGGTGGTCCACCACCGCATACTCCTGGCCTTCCAGCTGGCCGAGGTACTGGATGAGCTCCTGGCCTTTTGACCACTCAGGCACGTAGGCGCCTGCACCAAGGGCATAGGACACCGCCGTTACTGGCGTGGAACTTGTGGCGTGCGGCGGAACTGCGGCCACTGCCGGGGCGTCCACTACGGCCTGCGGGCGTCCATCCGGTCCGCACACCACAACGGCAGGGACACCGGTCGGTGACAGCCGAAGGACGTCCGCCACCGTGGAGGCGTTGGGAATTCCGACGGCTGGCCTTGCCAGTGCGGCAGCGTTGACGAGGTGCAGCCGCCCCCGCATGGTTCCCTGCTGGATAGACGCCGATGCCCCCATCCAGAGGAATCCACCCACCAGGACGGTGATCATGAGCAGGCTGAGTTCGGGCGTTTCTCCGGCCAGGACGGGGCGGGCCAGGAACCAGAAACCCAGGGCGACGACGATGACGCGGCCTGCCCAGCCTGCCGCGACCGTGCCTTTGGCTTGGCTGCCCGTGGCTTTCCAGACGGCGGATTCGACGATCCTGCCGCCGTCGAGGGGCAACCCGGGAAGGACGTTGAAAATACCGATCAGCAGGTTGGCCCACATAAAGATGTTGGTCAGGAGTTCCGCGACGCTGGGAAGGCTGGTGCCGGACAGGACCAGCCACGCGCCACCGGCCAGCGCGAAGTTCGCTGCAGGTCCTGCAAGCGCCACCAGCACGGACCGGCCCGGAGTGGCTGTGAAGTTCTCAAACTGGGTGTGCCCGCCCCAAAGGTTCAGGACGATCTTTTGCGTCGGCCAGCCATAGATTTTCGCGGTCAGTGCGTGGGCGAGTTCGTGCACCAGGACGGAAATCAGGAGCAGGATGGCATAGGCAAAGGCCACCGTGTAGGCAGCTACGCCGAGAGCCGGATTGTTCTCCCGGAGGACCGGTCCGTAAACAATCACGGTGAAGGCGGCGATGACGAACCATGAGTAGGCCAGGATGACAGGGATGCCCGCGATCCTGCCGAGGGGGATTCCTTCGCGGCGTGCCGGCGTGGTTTTCTCACCCATCTGCGGGGCTCCCCTGCGCCGCTTCAAGCAGGCGCCCGGCGCCGCCTGTTCCGTTGCGGTCCGCGGCAATGGCGACCAGTTCGGCAACCGTCCGGCCCGCCAGGGACTCCCAGGTGGTGTGCCGGGGGCTGTCTGGGATAGGCACGATGTGCGGAATGGCCACCGTGGATACGCCGGAAGCCACTGCAGCTGCCACGCCGGGCGCGGAATCTTCCAGGGCGATGCAGTGATCGATGGTCAGGGCCGGATCAGAGCCCTGAAGCAGTTCAACCGCGGTCAGGTACGCCTCCGGGTGCGGCTTGCCCTGGGTAACGGTGTCCCCCGTCACCACAAATTCAAAGTAGGGCCTGGGGAGGTTCGCAACGATTTCCCGGGCCAGTGGACCCTCGGACATGGTGACGAGGGCGCACCGGATACCCTCCTGGTGGAGCTCGTCCAGGAGTTCCCGGGCGCCGGGCCGCCACGGCACCCGGCGCTGCACGCCACGGATGACTTCTGCCGTGAGCGTGTCGATGATTTCCCGGGCTTCCAGCTCCACGCCGGCGTTCTGGAGGATGCCAGCCGAGTAGGTCAGCGACTGGCCGACGAGCTGAATGGCCTGTTCGTGCGACCAGGTGCCGCCATGGGCTTCCACCAGCGCATGTTCGGCCGCGATCCAGTAGGGCTCCGTGTCCACAATGGTGCCATCCATGTCCCAGAGGACTGCTTTGAGGGGGGAAATTGTGGCTGGGGGTCGCATGTGTTCAGTCTACGGTGCCCGGCTGGACGCGGGCTGTGGGCTACGCCCTCGGCGAATACATGGCATCCCGCAGGCAGGCGTGGCGCGGCGCCGATCATTTTTCGGCGCTTCATTCTATGCGTGACGCGGGTTCTTGGACGTAGGGTGATGGGATGAATAGCTTCGACGGAGACACCACCGAACCGGGTGCCGAGGCCGGGCCGGAGCGGTTCCTGCAGCCAGTGGCTGAGGGTGAACGCATCACCGTAATGCTGGCCGCCTTTGAGGGCTGGAACGACGCGGGGGAAGCGGCCAGCGATTCCCTGCGGTACCTGAACAAGCTCTGGGGCGGCAAGAAAGTTGCGTCCATCGACGCCGACGAATATTACGACTTCCAGTTCACCCGGCCGACCGTACGGCGCAATGCCGCCGGCGAACGGAAGATCAAGTGGCCATCCACCAGGATCTACAAGGCCAGCGCGCCGGATTCCAACGTGGACGTCATCTTTGTCCAGGGCACCGAGCCGTCCTATAAGTGGCGTGCCTATACGGCCGAGCTGCTGGTCCACGCGGAAGCCCTGAATGTGGACTACGTTGTGCTGGTCGGGGCCCTGTTGGCTGATGTGCCCCACAGCCGCCCCATCCCGGTCAGCACGTCCTCGGACGATGCACCGCTGCGGGAACGGCTGAACCTGGAGGCCTCCCAGTACGAGGGACCCGTGGGCATAGTGGGAGTTTTGGCCGAAGTGGCGCTGCTGGCCGGGATCCCCACCGTCTCCCTATGGGCTGCCGTGCCGCACTACGTGGCCCAGGCGCCGTCGCCCAAAGCGCAACTGGCCCTCCTGCACCGCATTGAAGAATTGCTCCAGGTGCCGCTGGACACCCATGAACTGGCCGAGGAAGCTGATGCCTGGGAACGCGGCGTGGACGAGCTCGCCACCGAAGATCCGGAGATCGCGGCCTATGTGCGCCAGCTTGAGGAAGCGAAGGACACCGCCGATCTGCCTGAGGCCAGCGGGGAGTCCATCGCCCGGGAGTTTGAGCGGTACCTGAAGCGCCGGGGCAAGGACAAGCAATAAGACTGCCACAGCAGAGGAGTCCTCGAATGACGAAGTACCTGATCTCGTTCCCCAGTGAAGCGATGGTGGTCCCGGAGGAGGAGTTCGAGGCGGTGGTCGAAGCCTCGCACGCCGTCATCGACGAGGCCAAGGCGGCGGGCATCTACGTTTTCGGCGGCGGGATTGATGAGGGCGTAGCCCCGGTGCTCGTCGCCGGTGACGGCACCGTCACCGAGGAAACGTACCCAGGCCACCTGGTGCCCAATGGCGGCTACACAGTTCTTGAGTTGCCGTCGCGGGAGGCGGCACTCGAGTGGGCCGCCAAGATCGCCGTCGCCTGCCGCTGTCCGCAAGAGGTCCGGCAGTTCGCCTACGACCCCGCCAGCTGACAGGTACAACCTCGACTGCCTTCCCTCCCCCGGGGTCAGCCAGATTCTTCAGGACGGCGGTCTAAAGGACGACGCCGAGCAGCGCCTCGACGGCATCACTGACCAGGGCACGGTCCCGCTGGCTGCCCGCTGCCGCGGCGGAGGCGGCTCCGGCGGCCCAACGGTCGACCGCCCCAACCGCCGCCGGCGCGTCCAGATCCGTTGCGAGGGCGGCCCGCATTTCCGCGATCAGCCCGAGCGCAGAACCTTCCGGAGCAGCCTCGAGTGCGCTGCGCCACGCAGAGAGCCGTCCTTTCGCCTCGGCGAAGCCGGCGTCGGTCCAGGACCAGTCAGACCGGTAGTGGTGGGCCAGGATCGCCAGCCTGATGGCCGCCGGCTCCTCCCCCGTGGCCCGGAGCCGCGACACCAGGACCAGGTTGCCTTTGGACTTGCTCATTTTCTCGCCGTCCAGCCCCACCATGCCGGCATGTGCATAGTGGTGGGCCAGCGGCACGCCCGCTAAGGAGTAGGCGTGGCCCGCCCCCATCTCGTGGTGCGGGAAAATGAGGTCGGAGCCTCCACCCTGCACTGTAAACGGGGCTGGGAGGTACTCCTGGGCAATGACAGTGCACTCGATGTGCCAGCCAGGGCGTCCGTCTCCGAGCTCTCCCCCGGGCCAGCTGGGCTCACCTTTTCTGGCGACTCGCCACAGGAGAGGGTCCAGCGCCTGCCGCTTGCCGGCACGTCCGGGGTCGCCGCCGCGTTCGGCGAACAGTTCCAGCATCTCCGTTTCCACAAGGCCGGAGATATCACCGAGGGTCCAGGCATCGGCGGCGGCGGACTGCTTTCCGGCCGCCTCGACGTCGTAATAGATATCGCCGTCCGGCTCGCCCGCTCCGCCGGGCACGCGGTAAGCGAGGCCTTTGCTCAGGAGCCGCTCAATGGCGGGAACGATCAGCGGGACGGATTCCACAGCGCCGACGTAGTGGTCCGGCGCGAGGACATTCAGGGCCACCATGTCCGTCTGGAAAAGTTCGATCTGGCTGGCGGCAAGGTCCTGCCAGTCGACGCCCGTGGCAGTGGCCCGCTCCAGCAGCGGGTCATCGACGTCGGTGACGTTTTGTACGTAGGCCACGCGCTGGCCGGCATCACGCCAGGCCCTGTTCAACAGGTCAAACGCAACGTAACTGGCCGCGTGACCCATATGTGTGGCGTCGTAAGGCGTGATCCCGCAGACATACAACGACTGGTCGCCGTCGCCCCGGAGTTCAACTTCCCGGCCTTGGACAGTGTCAAAAAGCCTGATGGCAGGCATATGGCCGGGCAGGTCAGGAACGGGGCGGGATATCCAGGATTTCACAGGCCAAGCCTACTGTCAGGCGCTGATCACATTGAAACCGAGCAGCAGATACAGGGCAAGGCCCAGGAAGATCCGGTACCAGACAAAGAGCCGGTAGCTGCGCGTCGAGACGAACTTCAGGAACCAGCCAATAATGACGTAGCCCACCACGAAGGCGATGACGGTGGCCATGGCAGTCTCCGGCAGGCCGTAGGGGCCGGTGATGCCTTCCTTCGATACCGTCTTGTAGAGCTGGAACAGTCCGCTGCCGAAGACTGCGGGAATAGCCAGGAGGAACGAATAGCGGGCGGCGGCTTCACGGGTGTACCCCATGAGCAGGCCCGCAGTGATAGTGCCACCGGAGCGGGAAACGCCCGGAATCAAGGCCATTGCCTGGGCGAAACCGAAAAGGATGCCGTGCTTATAGGTTAATCGGGTCAGCTCCCGTTCCTGTTTGCCCACGGCATCCGCCACGGCGAGTACCAGGCCGAACACGATCAAGGTCGTTGCAACAATCCAGAGGCTGCGCAGGACAGATTCGATCTGGTCCTGGAACAGGAGCCCCAGGACGATGATGGGTAGGCTGCCGAGAATCACGAGCCAGCCCATCCGCGCGTCAGGGTCCTGTCGCGAGACCTTTCCGGTCAGCGAGCCCAGCCACGCCTTGACGATGCGGACGATGTCGTGCCAGAAAAAAACGAGGACGGCTGTTTCGGTGCCGAGCTGTGTGATAGCGGTGAATGCGGCACCGGGATCGGCAGCGTTGGGCAGGAATTGCCCGACGATCCGTAGGTGCGCGCTTGATGAAATCGGTAGAAATTCGGTCAGTCCCTGCACTAGGCCCAGCAGGGCCGCCTCAAACCAGTTCACGCTAAGACCCTACGTCATGGACCCGGCTGATTCCCCGTAAGCTTGCAGCTATGCAGCAGCGTTACGTTGGCAACAGTGGATTGCGAGTCTCCGCCCTATCTCTCGGGACCATGTCATGGGCAGGCGAAACCGATGAGCAGGACGCCACCGAATTGCTGCGGACGTTTGTGGACGCGGGCGGCCGGCACATCGATACGGCGGCCTCTTATTCCGATGGCAGGTCGGAGGCACTTATCGGCTCGCTGCTGGGCGACGTCGTCTCCCGCACCGAGGTCTCGATCTCCACCAAAGCCGGAATCTCGACGCCGGACGGCCGGCGGACCGTGGACACGTCGCGTAACGCGATGCTTTCGGGGCTCGATGCCAGCCTCGCACGACTGGGCACCGATTACGTCGATATTTGGTTTGCCCAGGCCTGGGATCCCAACGTCCCCCTCGATGAGACATTGTCTGCGTTGGAGTTCGCCTTACGGAGCGGCCGTGCCCGTTACGCCGGCATCTCAAACTTCAACGGCTGGCAGAGCGCCAAGGCCGCCGCCGTCGCCGGATTCCCGCTGGTTGCCGCGCAGGCGGAATATTCGCTGCTCCGGCGGAGGCCTGAAGAGGAATTGATTCCTGCGGTGGAGGATGCCGGGCTGGGACTGCTGGCGTGGGGGCCGCTGGGGCGTGGGGTGCTGACGGGCAAATACAGAGGCAGCATCCCGGGCGATTCGCGGGCCGCCAACCCTGGCCTTGCCTCCTATGTGGAACCGTATCTCGGCCAAGAGGCCTCCCGTGTGGTGGAGGCCGTTTCAATGGCTGCGAAGGGGCTGGGACGCACGCCGCTCGACGTGTCACTCAGCTGGCTGCTCTCCCAGCACGGAGTGGCCTCGGCAATCGTGGGCCCCCGGACGCCTGTCCAGCTCAAGGAAATCCTTGACGCGCAGCTTTCCCCGCTACCGCCAGAAATTTCGCGGGCCCTGGAGGACGTGTCCGAACCGGCCCAACGCTGACTGGCGGCCGGTTGACCGGGTCTTAGTCTTCGAGGATCTCCAGGTCTTCTTCGTCGTCGACATCCCGTTCTTCGTCTTCGTCCTCTTCGTCGTCAAAAACCTGCAGCGGCGTCACTTCGCTGTAGGCCTCGTAAAGGGCGTCCTCATAAACTTCGAACGCATCCGCGACGGCAAAAAAAGCCGCCTCTACGGCGGGGTCCCCATCACCGCGGCGGTTGGACGCTGCTATAAGGTGTTCTTCCAAGGAGGAAGTTAAGGACTGAAGCGCGACACGCGGATCGATGCTCATGACTTCACGTTAGCCGGAAAAGGACGAAAATGGAGAGCAATGAAGGAACATTTTCTCACCAGCTCGGTCCAGCGGGAACGGGACTATCTGAGGCAGTACGAGTACCTCGTACTGACGGTCAGTCCTGACGATTCCCTGCCTGACGCCCGGCGCCGTCTTGTGGAACATTCCGAATACGGCAAGTGGGAGTTGGAGCGCAGCAAGCTGTACGTGGGCGGAGGCAGGCGCTTTTGGCTCCGCCGCCGGGTGATGCAGGTCCAGCGCACTGTCTAGGGGTTCGTTGCCGATGCCGTTCAGGCTTCGAGCGGGCCGAGCCAGGCGTTCGCAACCGTGTTGTGAGCCGATTCATCATCCGACGGGTGGAATATGCCGGCCAGCACGTCGCGGTAAAGCCGCTCCAGTTCCGAGCCCCGGAAATAGCTTGAGCCGCCGCTCACTCTGATGGCCAGGTCCACCACACGCCGTGCAGTTTCGGTTGCGTTGACTTTCAGCCCCACGAGCTTGGGGAACCACTGGGGTCCATGGTCAACGAGGGCATCCACGTCCCGGGCCACCAAAGCCAACTGCGGATAGAGGCAGTCCATGGCCATGGCCGCCTCTGCCACTTTCCAGCGGATGTCAGGATCCTGGGCATAGCTTCGGCCGCCGTTCTTCAGCGAAGTCCGCCGCTTAACCGCTGCAACCCCCAAATCCAGGGCCCGTTCTCCGATTCCTGTGTAGACGGCGGCCAGCAACGTTTCGAAACACGCGAAGATGGCGAAAATCAGCGGATCGGCGTTGGGACCGACGGGCAGTTTGCGGAAGATCCGGTCCGGTGGGATTTCGGCGCCGTCCAGCACTGTGGTGTTGGACTGGCTGGCACGCATCCCCAGCGTGTCCCAGTCGTCCAGGATCCGGTAGCCGGGGGCGTCCCGGCGGAGGAAACCGTGGACCAACTCCCCTTCGCCGTTCCGGGCCTCGGTATCTTTGCCGAAGATCCCCAGCTGTGTCCAGGCCGGTGAGAGGCTTGTGAAGATCTTTGTTCCCGTGAAGCTGTAACCGCCATCCGGCAACGGCGCCGCCACCGTGCGCGAATCAAACAGCACGGAGTCGTTGCCCGCCTCCGAGTTCCCGAACGCGAAGATCTCGCCTCCGGCCGCTTCCCGCAGGACATAGTCCAGGGACTGATCGCCCCTGGCCGCGAGCACCTGTGCGACGCCGGTCCAGACCAAATGCATGTTCACGGCCAGGGCGGTGGCTGGTGCCGCCGTTGCCAGCCGCCGTTGGCACTGTGCCGCCGATTCCAGCCCAAGCCCCAGGCCGCCGTCGGACACGGGGACAAAGAGCCTAAGGTAGCCGGCGGCGGCGAGTTCCTCAAGGTCTTCGTGGAAAAAGGCATTATCGCGGTCGTAGGCTGCGGCGCGCCCCCTGAACCGCTCCAGCAGGGCGTCCGGCAATACGTCCTCGGGTGTCATGCTGGGCCTGGCTCAGTAGTTCGTAAGGAGTGTGTTGAGCACGCGTGCACCGAACTTCAGCGAATCCGCCGGGACGCGCTCGTCGACGCCGTGGAACATGCCGGTGAAGTCGAGGTCGTCCGGAAGCTGCAGCGGCGCGAAGCCGTAGCCCGTGATGCCCAGGCGGCTCAGGGACTTGTTGTCCGTGCCTCCAGAGAGGGTGTAAGGCAGGACTTTGGCTCCCGGGTCTTCGGCATGCAGCGCGTCAATCATGGAATCCACCAGGTTGCCCGCGAAGGGAACCTCCAGGGAGACATCGTTGTGCACGTAGCTGACGTCCACCCCGGTTCCGGCGAGCTCACGGACTATTTCGAGCACGTGGTCCTGCTGGCCCGGCAGTGTGCGGCAGTCAACAAGGGCCTCGGCCGATTCCGGAATCACGTTGTGTTTGTAGCCGCCGTTCAGCAAGGTCGGGTTGGTGGTGTTTTGCAGTGTTGCCCCCACGAACCGGGCCACCGTGCCGAGTTGGTTCAGGAGGACGTCCGGGTTGTCCGGATCGAATTCCACTCCCGTAAGTTCTGTCACGCCGTCCAGGAACTGACGCGTGGTAGGGGTCAGCTCAATGGGCCATTTGTATTCCCCGATCCGGGTCACAGCGGCTGCCAGCCGTGTGATCGCGTTGTCAGTATTGATCTGGGAACCGTGGCCGGCGCGTCCTTGGGCAACGAGGCGGAGCCAGGAGATCCCCTTTTCCGCTGTCTGAAGGAGGTAGGTGCGCTGCCCCCCAATGGTTGCCGAGAACCCGCCTACCTCGGAGATGGCCTCCGTCGCACCTTCGAAAAGTTCCGGGCGCTTGTCCACCGCGTACCGGGCCCCGTATTCGCCTCCAGCCTCCTCGTCAGCGAAGAAGGCGAAGATGATGTCCCGCTTCGGTTTCCGTCCTGTCCTGGCGAACCCGCGCAGTACGGAGAGGATCATGGCGTCCATGTCCTTCATGTCCACTGCGCCGCGCCCCCAGATGAGGCCGTCCTTGAGCTCCGCGCCGAACGGATCTACCGACCACTGCTCCCTGATAGCGGGGACCACGTCAAGGTGGCCGTGGACCACGAGGGCACTTGCGCCCGGGTCCTCCCCAGCCATCCTGGAGACGACGCTTGCCCTGCCAGGGGCCGACTCGAAGATTTCGGCGGACAACCCGACTTCCTCGATCAGGCCGGCTGTGTACTCGGCTGCGGCGCGTTCCCCGGGTCCGGACCCGTCGCCGTAATTGGAGGTGTCAATCCGGATGAGTTCCTGGCAGATCCGGACGACTTCATCTTCGGGACGGATTTGGGTCATTGGGCACTCCTCATGAAGGTGGCGGCTGCTGGGAACCTGGGCGGATTTCCGTGCCTTCAGCCTACCCATCGGGCCCGATTTCATGTTCCAGGAAAGTTCATGTAGAGTCTTTCTCGCTGCTTCGGAGAAATGCGAAACGCTGAAAGGCGGAAACATTGTCCGAATTACCACCTGCGCGGGTGGCGGAATGGCAGACGCGCTAGCTTGAGGTGCTAGTCCTCGAAAGGGGGTGGGGGTTCAAGTCCCCCTCCGCGCACAGAAGGGAAAGCCCCTGGAATCCAAGGATTCCAGGGGCTTTTTTCTATGGCGGCAAACTTCGATCCGGCTGCGGCCGCCGTCGGTCTTGTGCTGATTGCAGGTTCCATGCTTTAGTAGCCCGCAGCAATGCCGTTGGTCACATTCGGATCGAACATCGCCCGCCACACGTGTAGTGGAGCGTTAGCCCGTTGGGGAATACCAGCGCCATGCTGTACGTTGCATACGCGACAGACTGAACCAAAGAAAAGAGAAACACCTAAGTGGCAACCGATTACGATGAACTCCGCTCCGACGTCAAGGAGTCGCAGGACAACTCGCTCGAGGCGCTCCAGTCCGCGAACGCACCGGACGCCCGCAGCGTTGTGCTGGAACTCGATGAGGCAGATGGACTGGATGGCGCAGGCGTTCCGGGCGGCGAATTCGTTGCCGAGGAACTGATCGTCCAGGTGATCCCCCAGGCCGATGACGAGTTCACCTGCTACTCCTGCTTCCTTGTCCGGCACCGCTCGCAGATCGCGCGGCAGAAAGACGGACACAGCTACTGCACGGACTGCGAAGGCTGATAGCAGTACGAAGGACACCCCCGGCGCCCGCTACCGCAGGCGCACCCGGAGACGATGAGGCGCGCCCACGGCAACCGTGGACGTGCCTTTCGTTTTAACCGAGCCGGCTGCGGACCATCTGGCTGACGGCTTTTCCGTCGAAGCGGCCAGCGACCTTCGCGGTGACCGGCTTCATCACCTCGCCCATCTGGCGCATGCCGGGCACCTGGCCCTGGGCGCTGATCTCGGCAATGACGCCATCAACGATGGCTTCCACTTCAGCTTCGGTCAGCTGCTTTGGCAAGTAAGCCTCGATGACCTCCGCCTCGGCGATTTCAGCGGCAGCACGGTCAGGTTCTCCTGCCTCCGTATAGATCCGCGCGGTGTCGCGGCGTTTGGCCGCTTCCTTCTGCAGCAGGGACGTCACCTGGGCGTCGTCCAGCACCACAGGCGTCTTCCCTGACTTTTCGCGGGTTTCGATCTCGCCCAGTACGTTGCGCACGGTCGTGAGCGCTATCTTGTTGCGCTCCTTCATGTGAATCACCACATCAGCGTGCAGTCGTTCCTTCAAAGTGGACACGGTATTCCTCGATTCATAGCGCGCCCCAGGCCGGGGCGCCGGCAGGTCCACCTGCCCTCTAGTACCGTAGAGGGCTATGGCGCACTCTGACTACCTCCCCGCGGGCAGGCGATGAACACCCTGCCCGGCCAACTGTGGCAGCGCCTCGTTGAAGCTTTCGGCCGGACCGCCCTGCCTGATGTTTCCCTCAGTGAATTGGCGGTGGTCCTTCTTCTGGCCACTGCATTGTCGATTCCCCGGGCCACTTGGCGATACTTTGGCCTGTTGGCCACCGCTACCCATGAGCTGGGCCATGCTTTTGCCGCTCTTATGAGCGGACAAAGACTGGGCGGGATCAGGCTCAGCCTGGATCACTCGGGGACAACCACCAGCTACAGCAGGGGCCGGTTGGCTGCCGTGTGGTCCGGCTTCTGGGGATACCCGGTTCCGGCACTGACCGGGGCGGCGCTGGTCTGGTCCGGCTTCAACGGCTGGGGGCCGGCCGCGCTGACCGCAGGCTCACTGACCCTGCTCCTGTCGCTTCTTTTCGTTCGCAACCTGGCGGGGTTCCTCATCACTGTGTGCGCAGCCGCGGCGGGCGCCGCGCTGGTTTTTTTCGTTCCGCACGCCTTTACCGGCCATGTGGCGATCGCGCTCGGGCTGGCTCTGTTAGTGGCTGCAGTCCGCGATGTGATCAAGCTCATGCACGTGCATTTTCGCCGCAGGGACCGCTTGGCCAGCTCCGACGCCTATCTGCTTTATCGCTCCACGTCCGTGCCCTCGTTTATCTGGATTGCGTTGTTCGCCGCCGTCGTGGGGGCTTCGTGGGTGGTGGCCTGGCAGCCTATCTCGGCGATTCTCGTTGCAGGAGCATAGGGTAGTCGGATGAAACAGGAAACGGGAGCAGCGCCGACGTCCGGCCCCAAGGGTGGCGACGATCACAGCACGTTGGGCGCCTATGTTACCGGCGGTGCGGAGTTCACCCGCGATACCAATTACATCGAGGACCGGATCACCCGTGAAGGCACTCCCGGACCCAACGGGGAACGCGGCTGGCCCGTGGAGTCGGGACGGTACCGCCTGATCGCTGCAAGAGCCTGCCCGTGGGCCAACCGGACTGTCATCGTACGAAGGCTTCTGGGCCTCGAAGATGCCATTTCTCTTGGGCAGCCTGGACCCACCCATGACGCCCGTTCCTGGACTTTCGACCTGGACCCAGGCGGCGTTGATCCGGTCTTGGGCATCGAGCGTATCCAAACCGCGTATTTCCGGCGGTTTCCCAACTATCCGAGGGGCATCACTGTCCCTGTGATCGTGGATGTCGCCAGTGGTGAAGTTGTGACGAACAATTTCCCCCAGATCACCCTCGACTTCTCCACCGAATGGACGCAGTTCCACCGTGCGGGCGCGCCGCAACTGTACCCGGTAGAGCTGCGGGCAGAAATTGACGCAGTCAACAAACGCGTCTTTACAGAGGTCAACAACGGGGTCTACCGCTGCGGCTTTGCCGGGTCGCAGGAAGCCTACGACGCCGCCTTCGCCCGGCTTTGGATGGCTTTGGACTGGCTGGAGGAGCGGCTCTCCGGCCAGCGATACCTGGTCGGAGACACCATTACCGAGGCGGACGTCCGGCTCTTCACCACCCTGGCCCGGTTCGATGCCGTGTACCACGGCCACTTCAAGTGCAACCGCCAGAAGCTTGCGGAAATGCCAGCGTTGTGGGGCTATGCCCGTGATCTTTTCCAGACGCCCGGATTTGGCGACACGATCGACTTCGTCCAGATCAAGCAGCACTATTACCTCGTGCACAGGGACATCAATCCCACGGGCATCGTGCCGCAGGGGCCGGAGTTGTCGGGCTGGTTGGATGCCCACGGCCGGGAATCCCTGGGCGGACGCCCCTTCGGAAACGGTACTCCCCCGGGTCCGGTGCGGCCAGATGAAAAGGTGACGCCAGGGCATGGGGCCGGGTCAGCACCGGAAAGCGCTTTCTAAGCCGCTAAGCTAAGGCCATGCAGATTTCCCATGGCTTTGCCGCACCCGGTTTCGAGGGCGTTTTTGACCTGTTCGAATCTCTCCTTGCCCAGGATGAGCGCTACAGCGCGCAGCTGGCTGCCTACCAGCACGGTACCAAGGTAGTTGACCTCAGCGGCGGCCCTCTCATCTCGTCAGATTCCATCACGGGCGCCTACTCCTGTTCGAAGGGCGTGGCCGCGATGGTGATTGCCTTGCTGGTCCAGGACGGCCTGCTGGATCTGGACCGCACCATGGCACACTACTGGCCGGAATTCGGGCAGCACGGAAAGGACCGCCTCCTTGTCCGTCAGGCTTTGTCCCACCAGGCCGGGGTGTTGGGCGTCGAGGGCGGCTTCGCCCTCGGTGAGTTCACTACGCCGGAAGCCGCCGCGCGGCTAGCGGCAACTGTGCCGGCGTGGCGCCCAGGCAGCTGCTTCGGATACCACGCGATCACCATCGGGATCATGATGGAGGAACTGTGCCGGCGAGTGGCCGGCAGCACGCTCCAGTCGCTGTACAACAGCCGCATCCGCGAGCCGTTCGGCGTCGACTTCTTCCTGGGGCTGCCGGTTGAGCTGGACAGCCGCTACCGGGATGTCCTCTACGACGCCGACCCGCAGCAGCCGTGGCTGGACCCACTGAGCCTTGAAGGAATCAATGGCAACGCTGCCGTGAGCACCATCATGGAGCTGCCCAACCAGCGGACGGTACGGGAGGCCGGCATGAGCGCGGCCGGCGGGGTCGGTTCGGCCGAAGGGCTTGCACGCCTGTACGCAGCGGCTACCACCGGCGTCGAAAGCGGCCCGCCATTGCTCTCGCCCGGCACAGTTGCGGCGATGTCCCAGGAACAGGCGTGGGGCCTGGACCGTTCCTCGGGGCTCGACAACGCCTTTGCCGTGGTGTTCATGAAGCCCCATCCGTCACGGAATTTTGGCAGCCACCGCGCCTTTGGCCATGAAGGCGCCAACGCGGCCCTGGGCTTCGCGGACCCATCCTACGGACTTGGTTTTGGCTACATTCCGCAGCGCGCAGAGGACGGCCGTACTCCCGGTAAGGCGCACCGCCTGGCCGCTGAGGTCAGGCGTGCGGCCGCTGCCTTGTCCTAGCGGGACCCTGCCCCTAAGGTGGGGCGGATGGGTGATACTCAACCGCCGCGGGCGGCCAGGCTGCCTAACGGGACCAGGCTCTTGCGCCGGGCGGTCAAAGGCGTAGGTGTAGCGTTCGAAGTGCAGCGCCTTCAGCTGGCCGCAAAGGCTGCGCTGGCTGCCGGCCTGGCCTTTTTTGTTGCCCCGTACATGCCGGGAGCGGCGGCGGAGTATCCGTACTATGCCCCTCTGGGCGCCTTGGTCTCGATGTACCACAACGTTGCCGGTTCAGTACGCCAGGGCCTCCAGACTCTGGTGGGCCTGGCCATGGGAATTGGCCTTGCGTTCCTCCTGGTCAATGTCACGGATCCTTCTCCGGTAAGCGTTGCGATTTTCATGGGTATCGGCGTGTTGCTCGCGGGCCTGCCGCGGCTGGGATCGGGAAGGGACTGGATTCCCACGGCGGCCCTGCTGGTCCTGTTGGTGGGCGGAAGCAACCCGGACGATTTTTCCTTCGGCTACCTCATCCAGATGGGTGTGGGCGTTGCCGTCGGCATCGCCGTGAACCTCCTGGTGTTTCCGCCCTTGCACTTCAATGCTGCGGCCGCCAGCCTGGACGAGCTCCGACTGGCACTTGGCACACAGCTGACCGACATGGGGGCAGCGCTCAAGGAGAAGTGGCCCCCGGAGCATGAGGACTGGTCCCGCCGTTCGGACGAGCTGGCAACGGCCGCCCGGTCCGTCAGGCACCTGGTCCAGGAAGCAGACGCCAGCCGTCGCGCGAACCCGCGCCGGCGGCTCCACCCCCGGGACGTGGACCTGGACTACCGCAACCTGCGCGAGCTGGAAAGGGTGACGTTCCACATCCAGGACATGACGGAGGTTCTCTCCGACGTCATCTGGCAGGAAGACGTACCCTATACGGTCCCCTTCAGGGACAGCCTGCCGCTGGCAGAAGCCATGACCGCCACCGGAGAGCTGTTGCGCTCATTCCATAGTGAAGACTCCGCATCACAGCACCGGCTGTTCAGCTCTGCGGAAGCGGCTGTGGCAGCCTGCATGGCCGCCACAGCCAGCCCGGACCCGGCAGAGCCTGACCCCGACGAAAGGACCGTGACCGCTTCCGAATCGATCCTCCTGAGCCTGCACCGGATCCTGCGCGCAGTGAGGCCAGCACCCTAGAATGCAGCCACGGTTCCGGCGAAATACTTGCGGCCGGACCTCGGGTTCCAGGCAACAAAAGAGGACTTTTGCCACGGCCCTGCCGGAAGCTGCTCGCTGCTGATGTCCAGGGCAACGCGTGCCGGCAGGAACACCGGCGCTTCGAAGTCAACGTCCCAGCTAAATGAATCCCCCTTGACCGCGCCAACGTCCGCCAGCGCCCTCGACGCCAAGTACATGCCATGGGCTATGGAGCGGCGCATCCCGAGGGCTTTGGCTGACAACACGCTGAGGTGTATGGGGTTGAAGTCGCCTGAGACTGCTGCGTAAGCCCTGCCGGTATCAACGCCCAGGTGCCACAAAGCCGTTGGATCGGGGGCTTTGAAGTCAGCCCTGCTTTCAGCAGGCGAAGGTTTGTCGATCCCCGGCAGGAATACGCCTTTGGCGAGATACGTAGAGACTCCCCGCCACCGGAGGTCGGCCGTCCCGGCACTGCGCACCTCCACCACCACGTCCACTTGCGTCCCGGAACGGTGGCCCCTCAGGTCCTCCACGTGAGCTGTGATGTCCAGCCGTTCCGAGAACAGGACTGGGGACCGTTGTTCGACATGGTTGCTGAGATGGACCATGCCCAGCAGTGGCAATGGGAAGTCATCCCTGTTCATCACGCTGATGGCAAGCGGGAAGGCGAGGGCATGGATGAAGCCGGCCGGCAGGACATCACTGGCAGTCTCGCCGATGAGGTGCTGATATGCAGTGAGGTTGCCGACGTCGGCAGTGACTCCCCTGACTTCGTGGCTGGCCTCTGGAAGTTCAGCCGCATCGTGGGATCCCAGTATTCGGCGGCGTGCGGCCTGCGCGGCCGCATTGACATACAGCTTGGAGAGGGACGGCATCTCACCCAGGATGACCGGCTGGACTGTGGTCATGCCCCCACCATGTACTGTCCGCAGACCCGCAGGACGCCGCCGTTGATTCCTCCGGCGGCATCGCTGGCCAGGAAGGCGATGGCTTCGGCAACGTCGGTGGGCTGGCCGCCCTGCCGGAGTGAGTTGAGCCGGCGGCCCGCCTCCCTCAGAGCCAGAGGTACTTTGGCGGTCATGTCGGTTTCGATGAACCCGGGTGCCACGGCGTTGATCGTTCCCCCGCGCTCGGAAAGGAGCGGAGCGGAGGCTCGCACCATGCCCATCACTCCGCCTTTGGAAGCAGCGTAGTTTGTTTGGCCGCGGTTACCGGCGATGCCGCTGGTGGAGGCCAGCGACACGATGCGGGGTGAATTGCGAAAGTGTTCAGAAGCGAGGAGGGCCTCGTTGATTCGGAGTTGGGCGGCAATATTGACGTTGATGACGGCGGACCAGCGCCCGTGATCCATGTTGGCCAGGAGTTTGTCCCTGGTGATTCCGGCGTTGTGGATGAGGATGTCCAGGCGTCCGTGCCGCTGCACGGCATGTTCGATGATCCGCTGGCCCGCGTCCTCACGGCTGATGTCCAGCTGGAGGGCCGTGCCGTGGACTTCGTTGGCCACCGCGGCGAGATGGTCTCCTGCCGCCGGAATATCCACGAGGACCACGGTTGCCCCGTCGCGGTGAAGGGTCCGGGCAATCGATGCGCCGATTCCGCGGGCGGCACCGGTAACAACGGCAACCTTGCCCGCCAACGGTTTCTCGAAATCTGCCGGCAGGCTGCCTTCCGTCGAGGTGACGGTCAGGAACTGACCGTCCACGTATGCCGAGCGTCCAGAGAGGAGGAACCGCAAGGCTGCTAAGGCGCTGGGGCTGGTAGTGGTGACGCCATCACCGAGCAGGATGCCGTTGCCGGTCGCGCCGGCACGGAGTTCCATTGCCAGCGACCGCAAGTAGCCGTCCACGCCCTGCCTGGCCGCGGCCTGTGAGGGGGTCGCGCTGTTGGCTGCAGGCCGGGAGAGGGTGATGACGCGGCCACTGGGAGCGAGATCGCGGAGCGAAGCTGCCGCTGCCAGGACTGGGTGTTCAAGATCGTCGGGCCGGTCCAGCTCATCGAGGACCAGCACTATGGCGCCAAGTTTTTCGCGCGGTACGGCATGTCTGCGGACATCCAGGTCCCACGAGAGCAGGCTGGCCGCCAGCGCGTCAGCTCCCGCAGAGTTGCCTTGCACCAGGACCGGGCCGGTGATCAGTGGCTGCCCCGGCTCGTACCGCCGCAGGATCGCCGGCTGTGGGAGGCCCAGCTTCTTTGCGACGTTCCTGCCGAGTCCGTGGCTCACGAACTGCGTGTATTTGTCTGTCATCCGGTCCCCCTACAGTGCTTCGAGAATTGCGACAACGCCCTGGCCACCTGCGGCGCAGATGGAAATGAGTCCACGCGCCGGCCGTCCGTCAACGCTGCCCTTGGCATGCAGCATCTTCGCCAGCGAGGCAACGATGCGGCCTCCAGTGGCGGCAAAGGGATGCCCTGCGGCGAGGGACGAGCCGTTGACGTTCAGTTTGGCGCGGTCGACAGTTCCGAACGCGCCTTCAAGGCCCAGCCTGGTGCGCCCAAACTCTTCGTCCTCCCATGCTGCCAGGGTGCTGAGGACTGTGCCGGCGAAGGCTTCATGGATTTCAAAGAAGTCGAAGTCCGCCAGGGTGAGGCCGTTGCGGGCCAGGAGTCGCGGAACAGCAAACGCGGGAGCCATCAGCAGGCCGTCCTTGCCATGGACAAAGTCGACGGCGGCCGCCTCACCGTCCACGACCGCTGCCAGTTTGGGAAGGTCATGGGCATCAGCCCACGCCTCAGCTGCGAGGAGGACTGTGGAGGCTCCGTCAGTCAGAGGGGTCGAATTACCCGCGGTCATGGTGGCTTCCGCCCCAAGGTTCCTGCCGAAAACCGGTTTCAGCGTGGCCAGCTTCTCCAGCGTGGTGTCAGCCCGCAAATTGGAGTCCCGCGCCAGGCCGCGGTAGGGGGTCAGGAGGTCGTCAAAAAAGCCGGCGTCATAAGCAGCCGCGAGATTGTGGTGGCTGGCGAACGCAAGCTGGTCCTGCGCCTCCCGCGTGATGTTCCACTGGGCGGTGGTCAGCGCTTGGTGTTCGCCCATGGAGAGGCCGGTACGGGGCTCGCCCGTGTTGGGCGCATCGGGGGTGAGGTCCTTCGGCCTCAACCGGCTGAGCACCTGCAACCGCTGCGGGAGGGTTTTGGCCCGGTTGAGGTCCAGCAGTACCTGCCGCAGCCCCTCGCTCACGGCTATGGGCGCATCCGATGCAGAATCCACGCCGCCGGCAATCGCGGAGTCGATTTGGCCGAGCTTGATCTTGTTGGCAAGGCCGAGAACGGTTTCCAGCCCTGTGGCGCATGCCTGCTGGACATCGTACGCGGGTGTCTCAGCGGACAGCGCTGAGCCCAGGACGGCCTCGCGCGTCAGGTTGAAATCCCGGGAATGTTTGAGGACGGCGCCGGCGGCGACCTCGCCGATCCGCTCCTCCTGAAGTCCGAACCTGGCAATGAGGCCATCCAGGGCGGCGGTCAGCATGTCCTGGTTCGAGGACTTGGTGTAGGCGCCCCCTGACCGTGCAAAGGGGATCCGGTTTCCGCCTACCACCACAGCCCTGCGGGGCGTTGGAACCGTTGCGGGGACAACCGGGCTGCTGGATTCCTGGGGTCCTGCGACGGACTGTCCTTCGACGGACATAGGTGTCTCCTCTGTTGTGGTCTGTTACCGATACCCAGCGTACCTGATACGCTGGGTATCGTGAACAACCCTCAGGCGAAGGCAGCACCATCCCCGGTCATTGTCAGCGAAGACGGCCGCTCGTCCCGCTGGCAGAGCCACCGCGAAGAACGACGCCGGGAGCTGATCAAGTCGGCGCGCCGGGCAGTGCATGCCCTCGGCAGTGATGCTTCCATGGAGGAGATCGCCCACGCCGCCGGCACGTCGAAGTCTGTTTTCTACCGTTACTTCGGGGACAAGGCAGGGCTCCAGAAGGCAGTGGGCGAGGTTGTCCTCAGCCAGATGCAACGCCGTATCGGCGAAGCCGCCCAAAACGCCCAGACTCCCCGTGAGGGGCTGCTGGCCATGGTCTCTGCCTACCTTCAGATGGCCGAGACCAGCCCCAATGTGTACACGTTCGTGACACGGCAATCCGGTGGCGAGCCGGACAGTCTGCACGGTTCAGCAGCTATTTCCGGCGCCCTCGGTCATTTTTTCGACTCCATCGGGGAGATGATCGCCACGCCTATGCGCGCACATCTTGGCGAGGGCAAGGAAGCAGTGATCGGCTACTGGCCAACGGCTGCTATCGGCCTGGTCCGCAACGCCGGGGAGCAGTGGCTGAGCACCCCCGATTCCCCGGCAAAGCCCGGCCAGGAAGCCATGGCACGTCAGATCACGGCCTGGCTGTGCGTGGGGATAGCCCCTGAGCTGGACCCCGCCAAATCGCTAGGAAATCCGCATTCAGCCCGGGAATCCCGTAACTGGCCCAGCTGAGAGCACCACCGTCAGGACACCACCTGTCAGAACCAACGAAGGACATTGACATGACTGAAGTAGTGGACCGCCCCACAGGCAAGGGGCCGCGGCCCGCCAAGCAGGCCACGGCGTCTGCGTTGCCCTCGAGCAGCCAGCACGGAAAGGCCCAGCCCGCCGTCGACGTCGCCGCCCTGGGTGAACAGCTCCTGGGTAAGTGGGCCAGCATCCGCCGGCAGGCGCGCCAACTTGCCAAGAGCCCTGAGCTGCACAAGCAGGAGGGCCTGACGCACACCGACCACCGGAGCCGCACCTTCGGGCAGCTGAAGTTCCTCGTGGACAACGAAGCAGTGCACCGGGCCTTCCCGGCTGCCCTTGGTGGTTCGGATGATCATGGGGGCAATATCGCCGGATTTGAGGAGTTGGTCACGGCCGACCCGTCGCTCCAGATCAAGGCAGGCGTCCAGTGGGGGCTCTTCGGGTCGGCGGTGATGCACCTGGGCACCGAGGAGCACCACGCAAAGTGGCTGCCAGGCATCATGAACCTGGACATTCCCGGCTGCTTCGCCATGACGGAAACGGGCCACGGTTCGGATGTGGCGAGCATCGCCACGACCGCCACGTACGACGCCCAAACCCAGGAATTTGTGGTCCACACACCCTTCCGGGCGGCGTGGAAGGACTACATTGGCAATGCCGCCATCGATGGCCTCGGTGCTGTTGTCTTTGCCCAGCTGGTGACCAAGGGCGTCAATCATGGCGTCCATGCCTTCTACGTTGACCTGCGCGATCCGGCAACGAAGGAGTTCCTGCCGGGAATCGGCGGCGAGGATGACGGCGTCAAGGGCGGCCTGAATGGAATAGACAACGGGCGCCTGCACTTCACCAATGTCCGCATTCCCCGCACGAACCTGCTGAACCGATACGGGAACGTGGACGAGGACGGAACCTACACATCAATGATCGCCAGCCCCGGCCGGCGGTTCTTCACCATGCTGGGCACCCTGGTCCAGGGCCGGGTTTCCCTGGACGGCGCCGCCGTCGCCGCCTCGAAGATTGCGCTTAAGGCGGCCATCCAGTACGCCACGGAACGCCGCCAGTTCAACGCCTCCTCCCACACCGACGAGGAAGTCCTCCTCGACTACCAGCGGCATCAGCGCCGCCTCTTCACGAGGCTGGCAACCACGTACGCCGCCGGCTTTGCCCACGAGCAGCTTCTGCAAAAGTTCGATGACGTGTTTTCCGGCGCCCACGACACCGATGAGGACCGCCAGGACCTGGAAACCCTGGCAGCCGCCCTCAAGCCGCTCAGCACCTGGCACGCCCTGGATACGCTGCAGGAATGCCGTGAAGCCTGCGGCGGCGCCGGCTTCCTGATCGAAAACCGCTTTGCTTCCCTCCGCGCAGACCTCGATGTGTACGCGACCTTCGAAGGGGACAACACGGTGCTGCTCCAGCTCGTGGCCAAACGGTTGCTTGCCGATTATGCCAAGGAGTTCCGGAACGTCGATTTTGGCGTGTTGGCGCGCTACGTCGTAGGCCAGGCGACAGGTGCGGCCATTCACCGCACCGGCCTGCGGCAGGTTGCCCAATTTGTGGCCGACACCGGTTCTGTGCAGAAGGCGGCGCTGGCCCTCCGTGACGAGGAAGGACAGCGCGCGCTCCTCACCGACAGGGTCCAGACCATGGTCGCGGACGTCGGATCCGCGCTCAAGGGCGCCGGGCGGCTGCCCCAGGACAAGGGTGCCGCCTTGTTCAACCAACACCAGAATGAACTCATCGATGCTGCCCAGGCACACGCGGAGCTGCTGCAATGGGAAGCTTTCACCGAAGCACTCCGTGACGTCGCAGATCCAGGCACCAAGACTGTGCTGACGTGGCTGCGGGACCTTTTCGGTCTGTCGCTGATCGAGAAGAACCTGTCCTGGTACCTCATGAACGGCAGGCTTTCCATGCAACGCGGTCGCACTGTGGGTGAGTACATCAACCGGCTACTGACCAAGATCCGCCCGCATGCAGTGGACCTGGTGGACGCCTTCGGCTACGGCCCGGAGCACGTCCGCGCCGCGATCGCCACAGGCGCTGAAAAGGCGCGGCAGGACGAGGCCCGGGAGTACCTTCGGGCACAACGCGCAAGCGGCCAGTCCCCCGTTGAGGAAAAAGTCCTGTTGGCGCGCACCGCGGCCGCCGCGCGCACGCCGCGGAGTTGAGTCCCTTCCGTACTTCGTCGTCCGGGCACGGCTAAGCGGTGAAATAACGACGGCGCCACTCCCCTTGCGTGGGGCGCGGCGCCGTCGTTATTTATCACCGGCCTCAGGCGAGGACTGAGCGGTACACCTCAAGGGTGGTTTCGGTGATGGATTCCCAAGAGAAGTGCTTCTCGGCGCGCAGGCGGCCTGCCTGTCCCATGGCACGTGCGCGTTCCGGGTCGGAGACGACTTCGGTCAGGGCAGCCGCGAACTCTGTGACGAACTTCTCCGGATCCAGGGGCGTCCCCGTGCCGTCAGTGACCTGTTCGAGTTCCACGAGCAGGCCCGTTTCGCCGTGCTGGACAACCTCCGGAATGCCGCCCGTGGCACTGGCAACCACGGCAGCGCCGCACGCCATGGCTTCGAGGTTCACAATGCCCAGCGGCTCATAGATTGACGGGCAGGCGAACGCGGTGGCGTGGCTGAGCACCTGGATAAGTTCGTTGCGGGGAAGCATACGCTCAATCAGTACTACGCCCGTGCGCTGACTCTGGAGTTCTTCAATGAGGCGGGCCGTCTCGGCCGCGAGCTCCGGTGTATCCGCGGCTCCCAGGCACAGGACCAGCTGCACGTCGGCCGGCAGTTTGGCGGCGGCACGCAGCAGGTACGGAACGCCCTTCTGGCGTGTGTTGCGTCCGACAAAAACGACGCTGGGTTTCGTCGGATCGATCCCCAGCGCCCGGACTGCATCTTCGCCTTCATCGCGGTGCCACATCTCGACGTCGATGCCGTTGTGGACCACCCGGACCTTGGCCGGGTCCACGTCGGGGTAGCTGCGCAGGATGTCCTGGCGCATGCCTTCAGAGACGGCAATGATGGCCGCTGCTGCCTCATAGGCGGTCTTTTCCACCCAGGACGACAGTGCGTAGCCGCCGCCGAGCTGTTCGGCTTTCCACGGACGGAGAGGTTCAAGGCTGTGGGCGCTGAGAACGTGCGGGATGCCATGGAGCAGGGACGCCAGGTGTCCGGCCATGTTGGCATACCACGTGTGCGAATGGACAAGGTCGGCGCCCTCGATGTCCGGCACGATCCGAAGATCCACCCCTAGCGTCTGGACGGCCGCATTGGCTGAGCCCAGGTCTTCAGGCACGGAATACGACGTCACCCCAGCACCGTGGTAATCGGCGTCGCGGGGTGCCCCGAAGGCACGAACCTGCAGGTCAACGTACTTACTAAGCACCCTGCTCAATTCGGCCACGTGGACCCCGGCGCCTCCATAGATCTCCGGCGGGAACTCTTTAGTCACAATGTCTATTCGCACGATACCCAAGGTAGTCCTTCCGGCTTAACTGTTCTAGTGTGAAGGGGTCCGGGCATGCCGGACTGTTTGGGGAGTTACGAAGGCGTACAGGAGCGACCAATAATGCCGTTGAACAAAAGAGTCCTGGCCATTGTCCTCGCAGGCGGCGAGGGAAACAGACTGATGCCACTGACGGCAGACCGCGCAAAACCTGGCGTGCCCTTTGCCGGCAGTTACCGCCTCATCGACTTTGCGCTGTCCAACCTGGTGAATTCGCGTTACCTCCAGATTGTGGTGCTGACGCAGTACAAGTCACACAGCCTTGACCGCCACATTTCCGAAACGTGGCGCATGTCCACCCAGCTCGGGAACTATGTGGCGTCAGTCCCCGCCCAGCAGCGCGTGGGCAAGAGCTGGTTCCTCGGCAGCGCCAACGCCATCTACCAGTCCCTTAACCTGATCCACGACGCCAACCCGGACATCGTGGTGGTGGTTGGCGCGGACCACGTGTACCGGATGGACTTTGCCCAGATGGTGGAGCAGCACGTCCTCAGCGGCGCCAAGGCCACCGTGGCGGCCGTCCGGCAGCCCCTGAGCATGGCCAACCAGTTCGGCGTGATCGAAGTGGACCAGAACGATGCACAGAAGATTGCAGCGTTTGTGGAGAAGCCTGCCAGCACGCCGGGCCTGGCAGCAGACCCTACCCAGTTCCTTGCATCAATGGGCAACTACGTGTTCGACGCCGACGCCCTGGTGGAGGCCCTCCAGGTAGACGCGGAGCGCCTGGACACCAAGCACGACATGGGCGGCGACATCATTCCCTACTTCGTCAACAAGGGCGAAGCGGGCGTGTACGACTTCACGCTTAACGACATTCCCGGCTCCACCGAGCGTGACCGCACGTACTGGCGCGACGTCGGGACCATCGACTCCTTCTATGACGCGCACATGGACCTCATTTCCCCGCTGCCCGTCTTCAACCTCTACAACTCCGAGTGGCCTATCTACACTCGCCAGAGCATTTCGCCGCCCGCCAAGTTCGTGCGCGGCGAGAAGGATACCGTAGGTACCGCGCTCGACTCGATCGTTTCCAACGGCGTGGTGATCTCCGGCGGTGTGGTGGAAGGCTCGGTTCTGTCCAACGACGTCTTTGTGGCGACCGGCAGCCGGGTCATCGACTCAGTCCTGATGGACAAGGTGAAGATCGGCGAAGGGGCCGTAGTGAACCGGGCCATCATCGACAAGAACGTTAAAGTACCCGCTGGAGCGGCGATCGGGCTTGACGCGGACCTGGACCGCGCCCGTGGTTTCAAGGTCACGGAGTCGGGGATCACGGTGCTGTCCAAGGGCCAGAACGTCCCGGAGCCGGGCGATGAGGAACGTGCACTCGCCGCCAAGAACCTGCACCTTGTACCCAACGCGGTGAAGGCGGCCACCGCCAACTACCCGGAGCTTCGCGAATCCGTGGAGCAAGTGGCAGAGGTGCACGCCGGTGTGGCCAATGCCTCCGGGGCAAACCGCAACTAGTAGCAGGACTTCATTCCGTCCGGGCAGGCCGGATCTCCACAGGCTGTAAAATCGGTACAATGAGCTCCCCCGATCTGACGCCTGAGGAAATCCAGGCCTGCCTCAAGGTTTTAAACACCATCCACGCGTATGACGAGGAGCACCCGGACTACGTCCAGGTTCGGCGTGCCACCGGGAAAATGTTCAAAGCCGTCAAGCGGCACCGCCGCGTGACAAAGCGGGATCTCATCTCCGAAGCGGACCGCGCGGTCATCGCCCAGACGGCCACCGCGGCTCCGGACCGTATCGACGACGAAACCCGGGGCAACAAGCTGGCGACGTCGGCCACTGGTGCCATCGCCGGGCACCTCATCCGTTCGCGTCCGTGCTACATCTGCAAGCAGCATTACACGCAGGTGGACGCCTTCTATCACCAGCTCTGTCCCGAGTGCGCCGCCTTCAACCACGGCAAGCGGGATGCCCGTACTGACCTCACAGGCCGCCGGGCGTTGCTCACGGGCGGACGCGCGAAGATCGGCATGTACATAGCCTTGCGGCTGCTGCGCGACGGCGCGCACACCACCATCACGACGCGGTTCCCCAAAGATGCTGCACGCCGCTTCGCGGCCATGGAGGACAGCGGGGACTGGCTGCACCGGCTTCAGATTGTGGGCATCGACCTCCGCGATCCGTCGCAGGTGATGGCCCTGACAGATTCCCTCAGTGCTGCCGGCCCGCTCGACATCATCATCAACAACGCAGCACAGACAGTGCGCCGCTCGGGCAACGCGTACAAGCCGTTGGTTGACGCTGAAGATGAGCCCCTTCCCGCCGCCCTGGACGCTGCCAACGGCGGTCCTGTGCTGCTGACGTTTGGCCATGCCCACGACAAGCATCCGCTCGCCCTCGCAAGCAGCGTCACCGACCATCCCGTGCTGGCCGGCGATGCCATTACGTCACTGGCCCTCTCCACCGGTTCTGCCTCCCTGGAGCGCATCGCGTCCGGGACGGCGATCGACGCCGGCGGGCTGGTTCCGGACCTGGCCACCATCAACAGCTGGACGCAGGTGGTTGACGAGGTGGATCCACTGGAAATGCTGGAGGTCCAGCTCTGCAACGTGACTGCTCCCTTCCTGCTGGTGAGCCGGCTGCGTGATGCCATGAAGCGCTCAACGGCGCACCGGAAGTACATCGTTAACGTCTCCGCCATGGAAGGACAGTTCTCCCGCGCCTACAAGGGCCCCGGGCATCCGCACACCAACATGGCGAAGGCGGCACTGAACATGATGACCCGGACCAGCGCCCAGGAAATGCTGGAGACCGACGGCATCCTGATGACTGCCGTCGACACCGGCTGGATCACTGATGAGCGCCCGCACTTCACAAAGGTCCGGCTCATGGAGGAAGGCTTCCACGCGCCCCTGGACCTGGTGGACGGAGCCGCACGCGTCTACGATCCCATCGTGATGGGTGAGAAGGGCGAGGACCAGTACGGCGTCTTCCTGAAGGACTACAAGCCAAGCCCCTGGTAGTCCCTGTCCCAGGGCCCGCCTCGGGCGTAAGCTCAGCGGCATGAGCAACGAGTCATCTTCAGAGGTCGAGAACCTGGAAAACCATGAATGCTGGGAACTGTTGCGGACAGTCTCCGTGGGAAGGCTGGCGGTCCTTGCTGACGGCCACCCGGACATCTTCCCGATCAACTACACGGTAGACGGCGGAACGCTGGTGTTCCGCACCGGCGAGGGAACCAAACTGGCTGGCGCCACTGAAGGCGCCCACGTGGCCCTCGAAGCGGACGGCGTGGATGCCACCACCGGCCTTGCCTGGAGCGTAGTGGTGAAGGGCGCCGCGGCTGCGGTGACAGGAACCGAACAGCTGTTGGACACGGCAGCCCTTTACCTGTTTCCATGGCAGGCCGGCAGGAAAGACACGTTCGTCCGCGTGACCCCCGGCAGCATCACAGGACGGCGCTTCAAGGTGACTGCGCCGATGACCTGGTGGACGCAGCTGAGCGGGGCGGTCAAAGCGTCCCCGGAATAAGGACAGCAGGCCATTAACGAAACCGCAGGCCGGGCCAGTCGGCCCGGCCTGCGGTCAGTCATGCGAGCCGGGTGATCTCCACGCTGACGCTCAGCGCCGATCCGCCGCCGCCGGACAGGATGCCCTTCAGCGGCGGCACATCGCGGTAGTCCCGGCCACGTGCCACGGTGACGTGGTAGTCGCCGGCTGGTTTGTGGTTCGTCGGATCCCAGCTCCGCCACTGGCCGTCCCACCATTCCAGCCACGCATGGGACTGGCCGGCAACGGTCTCGCCGATGTCCGCCGTCGAGCGCGGGTGGAGGTAGCCGGACACATAGCGGGCGGGGATCCCGCAGCTGCGGAGGGCTCCGATGGCCAGGTGCGCAAGGTCCTGGCAGACGCCCTGCCGCTGTCCCCAGGCTTCCTCGGCGTTGGTGGTCACCGCAGTGGACCCTGACATGTAGGTCATCTCGCCGCGCATCCAGCCAAAGATGGCCATGGCGGCTTCGTGTGGATTCTTACCTGCGACAACGCCGGGGATAATCCCGAGCACTTCCGCGCCGGGACCACTGAGCTGGGACTGCGGCAGCCAGTCACTGTAGGTGTTCAGGGTTTCGTCGGACGCCAGGACGTCCCAGCCCGCGATGTCCGTCTCCGAGGGGATCTTTTCGGCCCGATGGACCTCCACGGTGATGTTGGAGATGACCTCGAGGTGGTCGTGCGGCATCTGCATGTCAAAGGCCGTTACCCTGGTTCCCCAGTAGTCCCGGTAGCTGCTCACGGCCGCCTGCGACGGCGAGACCTTGAGGACGGACTCCAGGACCACCTGCTGGGGGTCCGTCAGCGGCGTCATGCGGGCCTCGTTGTAGGACAGCGTGACGCGCTTGTTGTACTTGTACGCGGTCTTGTGGATGATGCTCAGCCGGGTCATGAAACTTCTCCCACCCAGGCCAGTTCGTCCGCCTGATTGAAGTACTTACGGGAAATGGCGTCGGACGCCTGCGAAACGGCTTTCTGCACGCGCTCCATGTGTTCGGGGAGTTCGGACATGAGGTCGTCCGTGCGGTGGAACTCCAGGAACGTCCGCGCCTGGCCGACGATCCGTCGGGCGTCGTTGATGAAGCCCACCCGCTGGGCGGAAGGATCGAGCTTGGCCAGGCACTCGTCGGCGTCGCGCAGGGCATACACGATGGAGCGCGGGAACAGCCTGTCCAGAAGCAGGAACTCGGCGGCGTGCTGGTCGCCGAACGCTGCCCTGCGGGTACGCAGGAAGGATTCGTAGGCTCCCGCGCACCGGAGCATGTTCACCCAGGACATGCCGGCGGAGAGGACATCCCGGGTGGAGAGCATGCGGGCGGTCATGTCTGCCCGTTCCAGGGAACGGCCCAGCACCAGGAACAGCCAGCTTTCGTCGTGGCTCACCGTTGTGTCCGCGAGGCCACTGACCATGGCGGTCCGTTCCAGCGTCCAGTTGCAGAAGCGGTATGTGCCCACCACGTCCTTGCGGTGCTGGCTCAGCCCGTAGTACGTGGTGTTGAGGCTCTCCCAGAGGCCGGAGGATACGGTCTCGCGGGCACGCCTGGCGTTCTCCCGGGCAGCGCCCAGGGATCCCGCGATCGAGGTGGCACTGGTTTTGTCGTACGCCAGGGCGTGCAGCAGTTCGGGAAGACCGAAGTCCTCACTCTGCGGCCGGGCGCCCATGACTGCCAGGAGTTCCTGGGCGACGCTGCGGCGCTCTTCCATGGGCAGGTGGTTCAGGCGCTCCAGGTGAACGTCAAGGATGCGGGCCGTGCCGTCAGCACGCTCCACATACCTGCCGATCCAAAAAAGGGACTCAGCAATACGGCTAAGCATTCGTGGCTACCTCCTGCGCGTCCGGAATCCGATGGGAAATTACTGCCGGGGTCAAGGCCCGGCTCACTGCTGCTGCTCCGACTGGCGGTCGCGCCAGTTGCTCTCCACTGGCCAGACCGAGACCCGCTCGCGGATGGCAATCGATGGCCGCGGGATGGTCTCTACGGGTACCTGGGGCGAGTCGGCCAGTACCCAGGTGTCCTTGGAGCCGCCGCCTTGGCTGGAGTTCACAATCAGGGACCCCTCCTTGAGCGCCACTCGGGTAAGTCCGCCGGGGAGGACCCAGACGTCGTCGCCGTCGTTGACCGCGAACGGGCGCAGGTCAACGTGGCGGGGCCCAAATTTGTCGCCGCTGAGCGTGGGGACGGTGGAAAGCTGCAGCACCGGCTGCGCAATCCATCCGCGGGGATCCGCAATGACCCGTTTGCGGAGCGCGTCGAGTTCGTCGTTGGAGGCGTCGGGCCCGATGACAAGGCCCTTGCCGCCGGAGCCGTCCACGGGTTTCACCACGAGTTCGGCGAGGTTGTCCAGGACGTACTCCCGGGCGTCCTTCTCCTCCAGCCGGAACGTGTCCACGTTCGCGATAATCGGTTCCTCGCTCAAGTAATACCGGATCAGGTCCGGAACGTAGCTGTACACGAGTTTGTCGTCGGCAACACCGTTGCCCACCGCGTTGGCGATGGTCACGCCGCCGGCCCGTGCCGCGTTGACCAGGCCCGGGCAGCCGAGCATGGAGTCGGCGCGGAACTGCAGCGGGTCCAGGAATTCGTCGTCGATCCGTTTGTAGATCACATCCACACGCTGTTCGCCGGCCGTGGTGCGCATGTAGACGCGGTTGCCGCGGCAAATCAGGTCGCGGCCTTCCACCAGCTCAACGCCCATCAGGCCGGCCAGCAGGGTGTGCTCGAAGTAGGCGCTGTTGAAGACGCCGGGGGTCAGCACCACAACAGTGGGATCATCGACACCGGACGGTGCAGTCTTGCGCAGCGCCGAGAGGAGCCTCCGCGGGTATTCTTCCACCGGGCGGATGAGCTGCTGGCCGAACGCCTCAGGCAGGCCCTTGGCCATCGCCCGGCGGTTCTCCAGGACGTAGCTCACGCCGGACGGAACCCGGACGTTGTCTTCGAGGACGCGGAAGGTGCCTGCCGCATCGCGGACTACGTCAATGCCGGAAATGTGTACGCGGACCCCACCGGCGGGCTCGAAGCCCTGGACCTGGCGGTGGAAGTGGGCACTGGTAGTGACCAGCTGGCGCGGAATGACGCCATCGGACACAACGGTCATTTTGTCGTAAACGTCGTTGAGGAAGGCCTCCAGGGCCTTGACCCGCTGCGCCACCCCCCGTTCCAGAACGGTCCATTCATCCGCCGGGATGACCCGCGGAACAATATCGAGGGGGAAAGGCCGCTCCTCCCCCGCGAAGTCGAAGGTGACACCGCGGTCCAGGAACGTCCGTGCCATCGAATCAGCCCTGGCGCTGACATCGGCCAGCGAGAGCTTGCTGAGGGCGTCGGCCACCTGCCCGTACGACTCGCGGGCTTCCTGGCCGGGGGCGAACATCTCGTCGTAGGCACCGGAACGCCCGGCGGCCTCGGAGTAATCCTGGAATAGGTCTGACATGTCCTTTAGCCAACCATCTTTTTGTTTCGAAATCATTACTGCCATCCATTGTGGCGTGTTGGACCGCCGCGGCCGGTTCGTGGAATCCGTGTCCTATCCGGCAAAGTAGGTGAGTGCCACTTGGAAAGGACCGTCTCCTGCCGGGCCTGCTGACCGCTGCCCTGGCACTGGCCGCTGCCTTCCTCGTCCACAGCCTGGTTCCCGTCCTGCCCGCCATGACCCTCGCTGTTGTCCTTGGCCTGCTGGCGGCGAACCTTCCGGGCACTGCCGTGTGGGTGGCCGGACGAGCCAGGCCGGGGCTCGATTTCGCCGGCAAGCACTTCATGCGTGCAGGGATCGTGGTTCTTGGGCTCAAGGTCAGCATCATGGATGTCATGGGCCTGGGCTGGCTTGCCTTGTTGCTGGTCGCTGGTGTGGTGCTTGTCAGTTTCGTCGGCACTTATGTGATCTCCAGGGTCTTCCGGCTGCCCGCGGAGACGTCCCTGCTGATCGCCACCGGATTTTCCATCTGCGGTGCCTCCGCCATTGGCGCGATGGCCGCGGTCCGCCGGATCCGACACGTGGACACGGTGCTGCCCGTGGCCCTTGTGACACTGTGCGGAACCTTGGCCATCGGGGTCCTTCCGCTGCTGGTGCATCCGCTGCAGCTCACTCCCCTGGCGTTCGGTGCCTGGACGGGGGCATCAGTGCACGACGTCGGCCAGGTGGTGGCCACCGCACAGACTGCCGGGACGACGGCGCTGGGGATCGCCGTCGTCGTCAAACTCACCCGTGTGCTCCTGCTGGCACCTGTTGTGGCCGCGGCGGGGGTCCACCAACGGTTCAGTGCGGCGAAGGCCGCAGGCAAGGCAGCAGCTTCGCTGCCGCCGGGAACCTTGGCAGCTTCCTCCATGGAGCGCCTCCCGCCCGTGATCCCCCTCTTTGTGCTCGGCTTCATGGCCATGGTTGGCCTGCGGTCCAGCGGATGGCTTCCGCCGGCGGTCCTGGACGCCGGTGCCGGAGTCCAGGACATCCTGCTGGGCGCCGCGCTGTTCGGCCTGGGATCCGCGGTACGGATCCGCACGCTCCTGCACACCGGCGCCCGGGCGCTGTCCGCTGCTTTGGCAGCCTGGTTGCTGATTGCACTGCTGGGCCTTGCGGCTGCCTTGCTCATGACTGCCTAGGTCCGCGCGGGCCCGTTGCACAGCGATTCGGGCGGTGAACGCCGTCGGAGTCCCGTGATTAGATAGCGGAGTGTCACATGAGAATCTGCAGCGCACCGAAGCCGCGCAACGCTCGGCCCTGATCACGACCCACAGCTACGACGTTTCCCTGGACGTGAGCCAGGCGGCCGATCCAGGCGTTGCCGGGTATTCAAGCCGTAGCGTCATCAACTTCTCGGCCGCGGAGCCTGGCGAGGGGCAGTCAGCCTCGACCTTCCTGGATTTCATCGCCAGCGAGGTGCATGGCGTGGTCCTCAACGGCAAGGAACTGAGCGTCCCCGACGTCGTGGACGGCTCCCGGATCCGGTTGGACAACCTGCAGGCTAAAAACCAGGTGACTGTGACGGGCACTGCCCTGTATAGCCGTTCCGGCGAGGGAATGCACCGCTTTGTGGATCCCGCGGACGGCCAGTGCTACCTGTATACGCAGTACGAGCCCGCTGACGCGAGGCGGGTGTTCGCCAACTTTGAACAGCCGGACCTCAAGGCCGAGTTCAAGTTCCACGTCATTGCCCCGTCCGGCTGGGAAGTCGCTTCCAACGGAGTCGAGGCCGCACGCACGCAACTGACTTCGGATCCGGCCACCAGCCGCTGGGACTTCGCCACTACACGGCCCATGTCCACGTACATCACTACGGTGCTCGCTGGCCCCTACGTCAAGGCAGCGGACCACTGGAGCGCCACCTTGGATGACGGCACACCGCTGGAAGTGCCATTGGCTCTGTACTGCCGTGCTTCCATGGCGGAGTCTTTCGATGCCACTGAACTGTTCCGCCTCACCAAGGGCGGGCTGGACTTCTTCAACCGGCTTTTCGGCTACCCGTACCCGTGGGGAAAGTACGACCAGGCCTTTGTCCCCGAATACAACCTCGGCGCGATGGAGAACCCGGGCCTGGTCACCTTCACCGACAGCTATGTGTTCACGTCCCGCGCCACCGACTCGCAATACCAGGCGCGTGCGAACACCTTGCTGCACGAAATGGCCCACATGTGGTTTGGTGACCTCGTCACCATGCAGTGGTGGGATGACCTGTGGCTCAAAGAGTCGTTCGCCGACTACATGGGAACCCTCGGCGTGGACCGAGCGACGGACTGGGACACCGCGTGGGTCAACTTTGCCAACAAACGCAAGGCCTGGGCCTACGTCCAGGACCAGTTGCCTACCACACACCCCATCGTGGCCGACATCCCCGACCTCGAGGCCGCCAAACAGAACTTCGACGGCATCACCTATGCCAAGGGCGCGTCCGTACTCAAGCAGCTGGTGGCGTATGTGGGGTTCGAAGCGTTCATCGCCGGTTCAAGGCAGTATTTCCGTGACCATGCCTATGGCAACACCACCCTGGCGGACCTGCTGACGGCACTCAGTGCTTCCTCGGGCCGCGACCTTGCCGGCTGGGCAGCCCGCTGGCTGCAGACCTCCGGCATCTCCACGCTCTCGGTGCAGGCCGGGACGCACGACGCCGAGCCAGGCGCCGTGGCCATCGTCCAGGAGGCTGTGGACCCGGTTACCGGACGCGTCGAGCTGCGCCCCCACCGGCTGCGCGTGGGTTCCTACAATTTCGACGCCGATGGCGCACTGGTCCGGACTGGAACCGTCGAAACCGACGTAACGGGGGAACGAACGGACATTCCCGAACTTGCCGGCCTGCCCCGGCCCGCGCTCCTGCTGGTGAACGACGACGACCTCACCTACGCCAAGGTGCGGCTGGACCCATTCTCGGAAGCCACTGTGCTGGCCTCCCTGGACCGCATCACCGATCCCATGGCCCGCGCGCTCTGCTGGACTGCGCTATGGAACTCGGCCCGCGACGGCGAAAGCCCGGCCACCCGCTACGTCGACGCGGTTAAGGCATTCGGACCGTCCGAAACCGGGATCGGCGTGCTGGTGAACATCCTCGACAACGCGCAGACCGCCGTCGAACGCTACACACCGGCCGGTGCGCGCGACGCCGTCCGCAGGGCCTTCCTGACGGCCGCAGACACCCAGCTGCAGCTGGCTGGCCCTGGTTCCGACCACCAACTCGCCTGGGCGCGCACTATGGCAGCCGTCAGCCGCCACGACGCCATGCTGCTCCCCCGGCTTCGAAGCCTCCTGGACGGCACGGTTAAAGTGGACGGACTTGCCGTCGACGCTGAGCTGCGCTGGAACATCTGGCACGCGCTGGCAGCCAACAACCAAGCCACGGTGGGCGAACTGGACGCTGAGCTGGACCGCGACACGACGGCGTCAGGCCGGGCCGGCCACGCGACCGCCCTCGCCGCCCGACCAGACACTGAGGTCAAGGCGGGCGCCTGGAAGGCTGCTGTTGAGGGCACGGAGCTCTCGAACCAGCTCCTCAGCGCCACTATCGCCGGCTTCACCACTGCACCCTCTGCCCTGCTGGAACCCTACGTGGAGCCCTACTTCGACAGCCTCCGCGGCGTCTGGGACAACCGGAGCATCGAAATCGCCAGCCGTATTGTCCGTGGGCTGTACCCGATGGCACAGGATCTCCCGGCCGGGACCTTGCCCGAGCAGCATTCCGTGGTGCTCCGCACGGGTGCCTGGCTGGAAGCGAACGCCGACGCCCCGCGCGCCCTGCGCAGGATCGTTCTTGAGCAGCAAAGCCACCTGCTCCGGGCGCTCACCGCCCAGGCCACGTCAGCGCCGCCAGCAGTTTAGGGACCCGCAAGCTAGGGGACCCGGTTAAGCCACTCTTCCGTGCCGAACTTTGTGGCCACCCGTTCACGCGCTGCGTCCAGTTCGGCGTCCGTGAGTTCTGACGACGTGGCCGCGTACCGTTCACTGAACACTTCCATCATCGCGGCGATGATCTCCGTGCGGGCTAGGCCCGTCTGCCGCCGTAGCGGGTCAACCCGCTTCTTGGCGCTGCGGGTTCCCTTATCCGACAGCTTCTCCTTGCCGATGCGCAGCACTTCCACCATCTTGTCGGCATCGATGTCGTAGCTCATGGTGACGTGGTGCAACATCCCGCCGTTGGCCAGCCGTTTCTGCGCGGCGCCGCCGATCTTGCCCTGCTCTGTGGCGATGTCGTTCAGGGGCACATAGAACGCCGTGACCCCGATCTTCTCCAGCGCGGCCATCACCCAGGCGTCCAGGAACGCGTACGAGTCGGCGAAGCTCACTCCGTCCACCAGGGACTGCGGCAGGTACAGGGAGTATGTGATGCAGTTGCCGGCCTCCATGAACATTGCTCCCCCGCCACTGATACGGCGGACCACTGTAATGCCGTGCCGGGCGACGCCGTCGGGATCCAGCTCATTCCGGACGGACTGGAAGCTGCCGATCACCACGGACGGTTCCTCCCAGTCCCAGAACCGCAGCGTGGGGTTGCGACGGCCGGCGCCCACCTCTTCGGTCAGCACCTCGTCCAGGGCGACGTTGACGTGGGTGGGGAGCACTGTGGGGGCAATGACGTTCCAGTGATGGTCTGTCCACGACGTCGCTTTGGCCAGTGCACGGCGTACGGTGACGGCAACGGCGTCGGCTGAAAAGCCGAACAGGACGGCGCCGGGCGGCAGGGAGGCGGCCACGGCGGCCGAGAGTTCAGCCGCCGTCGTGGTTTCCGGGAGTCCGGTGAGGGCGCGGTTGATATCCAGGAGTGCCTCATCGGGTTCCAGGAAGAAGTCGCCGCTGACTGACACCCCCGTGAGGAGTCCGTCCACGACGTCGAGGTCCACCACCACGAGCTTGCCGCCCGGGACCTTGTACTCGCCGTGGAGGCGGCCGGGCTGGTCCTGGGCTGTGGGTGCAGTGTCAGTCATGGCTTCCATCCTGCACCACTACCCAGGATGCCGAAAACGCAAAAAGCCCGCACCGTTGCCGGTGCGGGCTTTCCAAAGAACCTTGGGGGGGTGAAGTGAATTACTTCTTGCCGCCGAAGCCCTTGAAGCGAGCGTTGAAGCGCTCGACGCGGCCTGCAGAGTCCATGATGCGCTGCTTGCCCGTGTAGAACGGGTGGGACTCGGAGGAGATTTCGACGTCGATGACCGGGTAGGTGTTTCCGTCTTCCCACTCGATGGTCTTCTTGGAAGACACGGTGGACTTGGTCAGGAACTTGACGCCGGAAGCCAGGTCGTTGAAAACAACAGCTTCGTACTTCGGGTGGATATCAGACTTCATAATGGGACCTTTGTTCGCACAACTGGATTTTGCCAGTTGCCAGGTATGAATGGGATGGCCGCTGCCTGCAACAGCAGAACATCATTGCGGTCAGCTACCAATAATAGCCGATCACAGGAGTCCTCGCGAACCACTTTGGCCGCAAGAGAGGGCTGCCCCGCCTATACTCGGGGCCTGAGCTCCCAGAACGCCACCGCTGAGGCCGCGGCCACATTCAGTGAGTCCACGCCCGTCCGCATGGGGATCTTCACGGCCAGGTCGACGGCGGCGAGGGTCTCCGCGCTCATGCCCGCCCCCTCCGTGCCAAGCACCAGGGCCAGCCGGTCCGGGTTCCGGGCGGCGAGGTCATCGACGTCCACCGCGTTCTCGGTCAACTCCAGCGCCGCCACGGTGAAGCCGTGTTCCTTGAGGACCGCCAGATCCTGCGGCCACGACTCCAGCCGTGCCCACGGAACCTGGAACACCGTTCCCATGCTGACGCGGACACTTCGGCGGTAGAGCGGGTCGCCGCACCGCGGCGATATCAGCACGGCGTCGATGTCCAGCGCAGCCGCAGACCTGAAGATTGCCCCTACGTTGGTGTGGTCCACGATGTCCTCGAGAACGGCCACCCGGCGGGCGCCCGAGAGGAGCTGGGCCAGCGGTACGGGGGCCGGCCGTTCCATGGCCGCCATCGCTCCGCGGTGCAGGTGGAAGCCGGTGATTTCCTCCAGCAATGACGCATGGCCGATGAATGCCGGGACCTCTGGGTAGGTGTCGAGGACATCCTGGAGGTCTGCCAGCCATTTCTCGGCCAGGAAGAATGACCGGGGCCGGTGGCCGGCGGCCAGGGCGCGGCGGAGAACCCGCGAGGACTCGGCGATGTACATGCCCTCCGCCGGCTCGCGCAGCTTGCGCAAATGGACGTCCGTCAGCTGGGTGTAGTCGGACACGCGGGGATCCCGGGCCGATTCGAGGTAGTGGATTGGCACGGGCTGATTATTTCAGGAGATTGGCGATCATAAAGCCCAGGGCCACCAGCCCGAGGGCAAAGATGACACCCCGGAGGACGGTGGGCGAGAGCCGCCGTCCAACTTTGGAGCCAAGGAGTCCGCCGATCGTTGAACTAACCGCGATCAGGAGCACCACCAGCCAATTGATGCGGTCGAAGGCGAAGACCAGGTACGAAACAGCGGCCACCAGGTTTACACCGAGCACCAGGATGTTCTTCATGGCGTTGGCGTTCTGGATGGTGCCGGTCAGGAACACGCCCAGGATGCCCACCAGCAGGATGCCCTGGGCAGCCACGAAGTACCCGCCATAAACACCGGCAAGGTAGACAAGCACTACAAGGAGGACGCCGTGGCTCTTGTCCCGTACAGCATGTTCCGGGTTCTCTTCGCGGTTGCGCACCCAAGCCTGAAGGCGTGGCTGGAAGACCACCATCAGGAGGGCCAGGACAATGAGGACGGGGGCGACGTAGTGGAAGACTTCCTCAGGAAGATGCAGAAGCAGCCAGGCGCCCGAAATGCCGCCCAGGAGCGACGCCGGCAGGAGCCTAAGGAGCTGCCGTCCCCTCCCTTTGAGCTCGCGGCGGTAGCCGAAGGCGCCTGCGGCGCCGCCTGCCACCAGTCCCATGGCGTTGCTCATGGATGCCACCACCGGGGTGACCCCCAAGGCGATCAGAACGGGAAAAGTGACCAGGGTCCCGGAGCCTACAACGGCGTTGATGGTACCCGCCCACAGGCCGGCAAAGAACACAAAGGTACTGCTGAGAAGATCCACGGTGGGCGGCGCCGCGGCCTAGCGGCGGGCGGTGGCGGTGTAGCGGCCGGCGTTCTCAGACACATCCAAGGCCAAGCCAAAAGTACTGGTGAGGTGCTCGTCCGTGAGGACCTCCGCGATCGGGCCGGCAGCTACTACGCCGCCGTCACGAAGCAGCATGGCGTGCGTGAAGCCTGGCGGGACCTCTTCAAGATGGTGGGTCACCAGGACCATGGCAGGTGCGGCTTCGTCCAGCGCAAGTTCACTGAGCTTGTGGACGAGTTCCTCGCGGCCGCCCAGGTCCAGGCCGGCCGCGGGTTCGTCCAGCAGCAGCAGCTCCGGATCCGTCATAAGGGCCCGGGCGATCTGGACGCGCTTGCGCTCACCTTCGGACAGCGTTGCGAAGGTCCTGTTGAGCAGCGGCCCCATTCCCCAGGCGTTCAGCAAACGGAAGGCACGGCGCTCATCATCGCGTTCGTAGCCCTCGCGCCAGCGGCCTGTCACGCCATAGGCGGCGGTGACCACCACGTTCAGGACGATCTCATTCTCCGGGATCTGCGTGGCAAGGGCAGCGGAGGAAAGGCCGATACGCGGACGGAGCTCAAACACGTCAACGCGGCCGAGGGTTTCATCCAGAATCCCTGCCTTGCCGCTGCTCGGATGCAGGCGGGCTGCGGCTATCTGGAGAAGCGTTGTCTTGCCGGCGCCGTTGGGGCCAAGGATGACCCAGCGTTCGCCTTCGTTGACCTGCCAGTCAACCTTGTCCAGCAGGGTCTTCTTGCCTCGGACAACGCTGACGGAAGCCAATTCCAGAACATCACTCATAGGAGTAGACACTAGGACAAAACGGGGACCTACTGATAACTGATACGGCCGCTGCGACGCGGGTCACAGCCGCCGTCAGAGTACGGCCGTGGTTTAGGGCCTTCTCCCCCGCAATGAATTCGGGCCGAACCCCGCCGCTGGCTAAGATTGCAGCCATGACTCCGAACGTGACTGCGGTCAGCTATGGCCCGAAACTGACTGCCTCCGAGCTTGACCAGCTGCGCTCCGTCCTGGCCGGCAGCGGCGCTACATTCCAGTCCGAATCCCGCGCCGGGGACAGCCGTTTTGAGGTCCACACGGCCGAACTGGCCGTGGCCGACAGCACGGAGTCGGGCATCGCTGCCCTCCGCCACGCTGTGGCCGAGGCAGCGCAGGCGGGCCTGGACACGGCGATCGTTCCAGCCGGACTCCGCGCCGCCCAGCGGAAATTCCTGATCATGGACGTCGATTCGACACTGATCCAGCAGGAAGTCATTGAACTCCTGGCCGCCTACGCGGGCAAGCGCGAGGAGGTTGCCGCCGTCACCGAAGCCGCCATGCGCGGCGAACTGGACTTTGCGCAGAGCCTGCACGCACGGGTGGCCGTGCTCGCGGGACTGCCGGCCGCCGTCGTCGACTCCGTCCGTGCGGAAGTGAAGCTGAGCGAGGGTGCCGCCGAACTGGTGGCCGCGTTCAAGGCTGCGGGACATGTGGTGGCGGTGGTCTCCGGCGGCTTCAACCAGATCCTGCGTCCGATCGCCCAGGACCTGGGCCTGGACTACTGGATCGCCAACGAGCTCGAAATCGTGGACGGCGCCCTGACCGGCAAGGTGCTCGGTGCCGTGATTGACCGTGCCGCTAAGGAAAAGTACCTGCGCGAATGGGCAGCCGCCGAAGGAATCGCGATGGAACACACCATTGCAGTGGGTGATGGGGCCAATGACCTCGACATGCTGGGAGCTGCCGGGATCGGGGTGGCGTTCAACGCCAAGCCTGCCGTCCGGGCGGTGGCCGACTCCGCGGTCAACATGCCCTACCTGGACGCGGTGAGGCACATCGCCGGAGTCTGAGGTTCGGAGTCCGCCCCGTCCGGTTCGCTCAGCCGGTGGGAGGCGTGAACTGGCTCGCTGTGAAGACGGCTCCGGCGGGATCCCGGATCAGGGCGGTGCGCGTCCACTCCGTATCGTCGTGCCCCAGGATGACGGCCCCGAGGCGCTCTGCATCCTCGGCCGTACGGTCCCGGTCTGCGACAGAAAACGTCACGTGCCACTGCGGACGCTCGCCAGGAGCCACCGGGGCCAGCCAGGCAACGGCGTCCTCGAAGCCGCGTGGGGCGAGGTCGCCGGACTGGCGGACCCTGATGTTGGGGTCCACAGTGGCTTCGAGGTGATCCCCATATCCGGGACGGCGGATCATTATTCCGAAGTCGAGGTTGTCGAACTGCCAGCCGAAGGCCTTCGTGTAGAAGGCGATGGCTGCCTCGGGATCTGCTGTGTGGAGATCACTGAAGTTCCATCCGCTGGGACCGTTAACCGCCTGGGCACCGGGTCGCTCCCGGGCCTGCCAGAGACGGAACTCGACGCCTTCGGGATCCGTCAACGCCGCCTGCACGCCTCCCAGGCCCGCGTCGGCAGGAGCCGCCTTCAGTGTTGCTCCGGCCGTGAGCAAACGGCGCACCGCAGCGTCCGCTTCGTCCACGGAGACGTAAGTGTTCCACGCTGCGGCATCGGATCCGGCTGCACCGGGGCCAGGGCCTGCGATCGCGGCGGCCTCCTGCCCGTCCAGCGTGGCTATAACGTACCTGCCAGTGCCACTACCGGCGGCCGGGACAGCGTCCTCGAAATCCCACCCGAAGACTTCGCCGTAGAAATGCATGGCTGCCTCCACGTTGGGCTGCCAGGTGTCCACCCAGCACGGAACGCCTTCCGGATAGGTACGGCGCGTCATCCCTGATTGCTGTGCCATGCATCTGACCCTAGGCGCCCTTGCTTCCATACACAACGGGGCTCCTTAGGCAACGGCGGGTCGATGCACAGGGTTGGTTTCAGGACAGACGAAAGCTCCGGGCAGGAGTACTGCCCGGAGCTTGTCGTGGTGATCGGTTTGCTGCGTGGCAAACCGGAGTGGTGAGATGCCCGAAAGCGCTAGTTGGCGCCCTTACCGAAGTAGTCGGCGCCGCCCGCGTACTCCGTGTGGCCGGATTCGACATCCGCGGTTGCCATGCTGGCCACTACCCCGGCGAACTCCTCCACAGAGTAGAGCTTGCCGGCCTCGGCGCGGCGGGCCTCGATAGCGCCCGGGTTCGAGCGGTCCAGCAGGGTTGCCGTGACGGTGCCTTCGATCATGTCGCCCGAAACAACCACCAGCGAGATGCCCTTCTCGGCAAGGTTGGGCAGCAGGGCGCGGAGAGCGTCCTCGCCGGCACGCTTGCTGCGGGCCACGGGCTCGTACTCGGGCATGGTGGGCACGGTGTTGATGAAGTGCGCCTGGTGGCTGGTCACGAAGACCACGCGGGAGCCCTCCTTCATCAGCGGCACAGCGGCGTTGAGCATGTTGACCTGCGCGTCCCGGTTCAGCTTCAGGGCGTAGTCGTCCTCCATGCCGGATTCCATGCCACCGGAAGCATTCAGCACCAGGACGTCCAGCGAGCCGAAGTTCTCCATGGCTGCACTGGCCAGTGCCTGCACACCTTCCAGCGTGGTCAGGTCCGCACCCACGGCCGTTGCACGGCCGCCCGCGGCTTCAATCTCAGCGACCACTTTGTTGGCGCGCGGCGCCTTTTGACGGTAATTAACGACGACGGCGGCGCCCTCGCCGGCCAGGATCTTCGCCACTTCCGCGCCAATTCCGCGTGAGGATCCGGTCACGATGGCGGTTTTGTTGTCCAGCAGTCCCATATGAGCTCCCTTTTGTTCGAAACGTCTAAATCGCTTGAGGTCTGCAGTCCATCATGCCAGCGCAGGCCCCGTATTCGCTTGTGTGACCCCCACAAAGAAGGCCCTCTGAGCTAGTGTCGGCGTGTCTCCCGGACGCAGACTTTCCGGCGTACTCTCGCCCCATGAGGAACCGCCCGGAGCCTGGGAAGCGCCGCCCATGACCGGCCCTGCCGGCACGGCGTCCACGCCGGAAGAGGTCTTCGGCAACTCACCGGACGGCCTGCGGCTTTGCCAGCTCGTCCGCGACACCATCCTGAACGCCGTTCCAGCCACCGTCCGCACCACTACCAGCCAAGTGGCCTTCCGGAACCGACGCGGCTTCGCCTATCTCTGGAACCCGCGGCGGCATCTGAACACAGATGTTCCGGCGGTTCTCTCCATTGCACTGCCCCGGCGAGTGGATTCGTCGCGGTTCAAGGAAGTGGTCCACCCGTCCCCCGGCGTGTGGATGCACCACCTGGAACTTTCCACCGCTGACGACGTCGACGAACAGGTGGCGCAATGGCTAAAGGAGGCGTTCGGCGCCGCTGGCTGACGGACGCCTGGCCGCAGGGTCAAACCCTGTTAGTGGCCCATGCCAAGTCCACCGTCAACGGGGATGACAGCACCGGAAATATAAGCCGCCTCGTCGCTTGAAATCCAGCGGACCACGTTGGCCACCTCAGACGCCTCGGCAAAACGGCCTGCCGGAATGCTGGAAAGGTAGTCCTTCTGGGTGGCTTCGGGCAGTTCGGCCGTCATATCGGTGTTGATGAACCCCGGTGCCACAACATTGGCCGTGATGCCGCGGGATCCCAGTTCGCGCGTCAAGGAACGCGCTACACCCACGAGGCCGGCTTTGGAGGCAGAGTAGTTGATCTGGCCGGGCGCGCCGTAGAGGCCGGACACAGAGGAAATGAGGACTACGCGGCCCTTACGCATCCGGATCATCCCCTTGGACGCGCGCTTGATGACGCGGAAGGCGCCCGTGAGGTTGGTGTCGATCACGGAGGTAAAGTCATCTTCGCTCATGCGCAGCAGGAGGGTGTCCTTGGTGATGCCCGCGTTTGCCACGAGGACCTCAACCGGCCCGTGGGCCGCTTCCACTTCCGTGAAGGCCGCATCCACAGAGGCCTCATCCGTCACGTCGGCTTTGACGCCCAGGATCCCGGCCGGCAGTTCTGACGCACTCCGGTAGGTCACGGCTACCTTGTCGCCGTTAGCCAGGAAGGCTTCGGCGATGGCCAGGCCGATGCCACGGTTTCCACCGGTGATCAGGACGCTTCGGGCCGCAGTAGCTGCTTCAGACATTAATTGCTCCGGGATTCTGCGGCACGCGGGGCCGCGGTAGGAAGGGGCGTGATTTTGCTGCCTCCGATCTTAGCCCGCGTTTGGGCGCCACTGCCGATGGTGAGAGAATTGAGGCAAGCCTTTGGAGCGTGATTAATCAACCGTGACCCTTGAAAACCATGCTGGACAGCCCGTGCCCGGAGACCCTGAGCGGTTCTCCGGCGATTCCGGAGTCCACAGCATCACGGACGCTGCGTCAGCCCACTCCGAGGACATGCGCCAGCGGATGATCAAGTACGCGCTTGCCATGGGAATCCGCATGGTCTGCCTCATCCTCATTTTTGTGGTGGACGGCTGGTTCAAGCTCCTGATGGTGGCGGGCGCCGTCTTCCTGCCCTGGATCGCGGTTGTCATCGCCAACGGAAGCGACAAAGCGGAGATCCACAGCGATTCGTTGCTCGACTCCGCGCCGCTTGCCGAACTGGAAGGGCCCAGCTGGCCAGCGGGTGAAGCCGAACCGGACAGCGACATCCTGCAAGGCGAACTCATTGATGATGACGACGAACCAAACCACGGCGAGGAACGGCGCGCTTCATGAACATTTTTGACTTGGCTGCGGGGACTCCCGGTCCCCCTCCGGCCGCAGTTGCCATGTGCTCCCGGAAAGCCTGCCGCTCCGAGGCGTCGTGGCAGCTTCTCTGGAACAACCCGAAAATCCACACCCCAGAGCGCCGGAAGATCTGGCTCGCCTGCGGCGAACACCGCGACTGGCTGGAGGATTACCTCCAGACCCGCGGACTGTGGAAGGAAACCGTGCCGCTGGGAACGGACGCCGGGACGGGCTCCGCGCCGCGGGGGCAGGAAGGCTGAATGTACCGCTTCCTCTTTTCCAGTAAGTGGCTGGGCTACCTCCTGCTTGCCGCAATCTTCGCCACGGCATGTCTTTTCCTGGGCCGCTGGCAGATGGACCGGCGGGCTGAAACGCTCGCTGAAATTAACCGGGTAGTCTCCAATTACTCGGCCACGCCGGTCCCCTTCACCGCGGTCAAGGATGAATTCAACCGGCTGGAGCCTGAGAAGGAATGGACCCAGGTTGAGCTGAAGGGCCAATACGACGCCGCGGGCCAGCGGATTGTCCGCAACAGGCCCTTGAACGGTCAGCCCGGCTACGAAGTGGTGGTGCCTTTCAAGCTGGAGTCCGGTGAAACCGTGGTGATCGACCGCGGCTGGCTGCCCATCGGAAACAACAACCCTGGCCGCCCGGACTCCATCCCGGCCCCACCCACAGGTGAGGTGACCGCCGTCGTCCGCCTCAAGGCTGGCGAGCCGACGCTCCAGCGCAGCGCCCCGGATGGCCAGCTGGCGTCCATTGACCTTCCCGCCTACGCCGAGGAACTCGGATACCCCGTGCTCACGGGAGCCTACGGCCAGCTCGCGTCTGAGACTCCGGCGCCGGCAGAGATGCCTTTCCCATTCCCTATGCCCTCCACGGAGGAAGGCACGCACTTGTCGTACTCCCTGCAGTGGTTTGCCTTCGGGGTGTTGATGTTTGTGGGCTTCGGCTACGCTGCCCGGCAACAGGCGCGGAACGCCGCGATCGACGCCGAGGACGAAGTTGAACGTGAGGACGTAGCGCGCGACTCCGGAAGCCCGGAGCACTCGGCCGCCGCGGCAGCCCGCCGTCGTCCGCCCGTCCCACGCAAACGGAAGCGCCCAACCGCAGAGGAAGAGGAAGACGCCCTCCTCGACGCCCAAGGCTACTGACCGATGCACACACGCCAGGAAGTTGGCGGAGTAGCCCCCGTATGTTCAGCATCACCTACAACGACCTGCAACGGATCACGAAGGCTCCGGAACTGACCGTCCGATAGTTCGCTAAAGGTGACCTGAGCGCCAGCGCCTGCGGCCGGGTGATTTGTGTAGCTTGCGTCAAGGGCGAGGAACGAGCCAGCAAGCGGCAAATTACGCGGTTGGGGGCGCGAACGCAACCAGTGGTCGGCGGGAACCGGATTAAGCCAGCGTAATCAGGTCCAGATAGTCTTCGTTCCAGTGATCCTCAATACCATCAGGCAACAGCACAACCCGCTCGGGATTCAGTGCCTCGACTGCGCCTTCGTCGTGGCTCACCAGGACGACGGCGCCGGAGTAGTTGCGCAGGGCGCCGAGGATTTCGGCGCGGCTGGCGGGGTCCAGGTTGTTGGTGGGCTCGTCGAGGAGGAGCACGTTGGCGCTGGAGGCCACGATGGTGGCCAGGGCCAGCCGGGTCTTCTCACCGCCGGAGAGTACACCGGCGGGCTTGTCGACGTCGTCGCCCGAGAACAGGAATGAGCCGAGGATGCCGCGGACCTCGGCGTCCTTCATGTCCGGAGCAGAGGAGCGCATGTTCTCGAGGACGGTGCGGTCGACGTCGAGCGTTTCGTGTTCCTGGGCGTAATAGCCCACCTTCAGGCCGTGCCCGGCAATGACGTCGCCGGTATCCGGCTTGTCTACACCGGCGAGCATCCGCAGGAGGGTGGTCTTGCCGGCGCCGTTGAGGCCAAGGATGACCACCTTGGAGCCGCGGTCGATGGCGAGGTCGACGTCCGTGAAGATTTCCAGCGAACCGTAGGACTTGCTGAGGCCCTCGGCGGTCAGCGGGGTCCTGCCGCAGGGCGAAGGGTCGGGGAAGCGGAGGGCTGCCACGCGGTCGTTTTCGCGCACGGCCTCCAGTCCGCTGAGCAGGCGTTCGGCACGCTTGGCCATGTTCTGCGCGGCAACAGCCTTGGTGGCCTTGGCCCTCATCTTGTTGGCCTGGTCGAAAAGGACCTGGGCCTTCTTTTCGGCGTTGGCGCGTTCGCGCTTGCGGGCGCGTTCGTCTGTTTCGCGCTGGGTGAGGTAGCGCTTCCAGTCCATGTTGTAGAAGTCGATCTGGGCGCGGTTGGCGTCAAGCAGGAACACCTTGTTGACGGTGGCTTCAAGCAGCTCCGTGTCGTGGCTGATCACGATCAGGCCGCCCTGGTGGTTCTTGAGGAAGTCACGCAGCCAGGCGATGGAATCGGCATCGAGGTGGTTCGTGGGCTCATCGAGGAGCATGGTCTCGGCATCCGAGTAGAGGATGCGGGCCAGCTCCACACGGCGGCGCTGGCCACCGGAGAGTGTCTTAAGCGGCTGGTTGAGCAGGCGGTCCGGCAGGGCCAGGTTGGAGCAGATCGCAGCGGCCTCGGCTTCGGCAGCGTAGCCGCCGGCGGCCAGAAACTCGGATTCGAGCCGGTCATAGCGGTTCATTGCCTTGCGCTGGATGGTGGCGTCCTCGCTGGCCATTTCTTCGTGGGCGACGCGGAGCTTGCCCACGGCGATGTCCAGGCCACGGACGGACAGGATCCGGTCGCGGGCGAGCTGCTCCATGTCCGGGGTGCGCGGGTCCTGGGGCAGGTAGCCTATTTCGCCGGTGCGGGTCACCTTGCCCGCCGCGGGAAGCCCTTCGCCGGCAAGGACACGTGTGAGGGTGGTCTTGCCTGCACCGTTCCGGCCCACGAGGCCGATTTTGTCTCCCTTGTCGATGCGGAAGCTCACCTGGTCCATAAGGAGCCGGGCGCCGGCGCGCAGTTCAAGATCCTGGACAGTAATCACAGCAGGTAAGGCCTTTCACAACAGGGAACGCCACAGCCCAACGGATGAAGTCTGGAAGGAACCGGGCAGAGAGGCCGGAGAACGGCCTATACAAGTCTACCGGCCGCAGCTTCACTGCATAACCGCGGCGATTGTCCTAAAGCCTGGCCGTACGCGGCAGCCCTGCTGCGGCGCCACACGGGCCCTTGTGCCTTGCCATCACATCAGGGCATCTTGTTTAGTGGATCCCCTACAAAATAGAGTCCGACGGCGGACGGTAACGTCAGGAACATCCCCTGCTTTGCTTGTACAACCCCGACAGGATTCCCATGAGCCAGACTGACACCGCCGTCGAAGGCACCGCTTCTCCCGTCCGACGCCGCTGGAACGCCACCGACCTTGGCCTGATAGCCGTCTTCGCCGCGCTGGTAGCGGGTTCCGCGTTGGTTCCCGGCATCGCGGCGAACGTCTTCGGCATCCCCATCACTTTCCAGACCCTCGCCGTGATGCTCACCGGCCTGATGCTGGGCCCAGCACGTGGCTTCGCCGCCGTCGGCCTTTACACGCTCCTGGGGCTGGCCGGGCTGCCGATCTTCAGCCAAGGACGCAGCGGCCTGGGCATCCTGGCCGGACCGTCAGCCGGCTACATTATCGCCTTCCCCATTGCCGCGGCACTGGTCGGTTGGCTGGCCACTGTGGTCATCCGGCGTACCAACCGCGCCCGGGCACTGTGGTTCTTCCTGGCGGCCACGGTGACCAGCATCCTGGTGGTGCATTCCCTGGGGATCGCCGGCATCGTGATCAACACCAAGACCGGCTTGGGACAGGCCTTTATGGCGGACCTGATCTTCTACCCCGGAGACATCATCAAGAACATCCTCGCCGCCGTGATTGCAGTCGCCCTCCACCGCGCGTTCCCTGACGTACTGGTCCGCCGCGTGAAGCGGACCAACCGCTAAATCCCATGTCCACTATCTCCTTCCGGCAGGCCTGCGTGGCCGTAGCTGTCGATAGCCAGCCGGAGCCCAAGACCCTGCTCCACGGTGTCACCCTGGAGCTGGCAGAACGGCGCATCGGCGTGATCGGAGCCAACGGGTCCGGTAAATCGACCCTGCTGCGCCTGGTCAACGGCCTGGTCCAGCCCAGCTGCGGCACGGTGGCGGTGGATGGCGACGATACTGTCCGCGCCGTACGGGCAGTCCGGCGAAATGTCGGGTTCGTCTTCACAGATCCCCTGTCCCAATTGGTGATGCCCACGGGACGCGAAGATGTGGAACTGTCGCTCCGCCGTTCGGTCCGGAATGGAGCGGAGCGGCGGCGCCTCGCGGAGGCAGCGCTGGAGCGGTTCGGGCTGCTGGGACTGGCTGACCAGAGCATTTATGAACTCTCGGGCGGGGAGCGCCAGTTGATGGCGCTGGCCGCTGTCCTGGCCGTAAACCCCTCGGTGCTGGTGCTCGATGAGCCCTCCACCCTGCTGGACCTGCGGAACCGCGAACTCCTGCGCCGGACGCTGAAGGGCCTGGATCAGCAGATCCTGATGTCCACGCACGATCTTGAGCTGGCCCTGGACATGGACCGCGTGCTGGTGATTGAGGCCGGACACGTGGTGTTCGACGGTGCGCCCGCCCAAGCCGTGGACAGGTACCGCGCCCTCTGCGCCGAAGGCCTGGCCGCGCCGTGAGAGGACACGGGTTCCTGCTGGCGAACTACGTCCCGGGAGAATCGGTCATCCACCGCTGCCCGCTGGTCCTGAAGTTCCTGCTGGTGTTCGGCTGCGGCCTGGCCTCCTTCCTGATTATTGACTGGCTCGTGTCCGCTGCGGTCCTTGCCGTGATGTGCATGCTGTACTTGCTCACCGGGGCCGGTGCGCGCAGGCTGCTCGGTGCCATCCGACCGTTGCTGCTTGTCCTGCCCGTGATCGGGCTGTTTCAGTGGTGGCAGCTCGGCGGGCCCACGGCGGCCCGGATCGTCCTGAACATCCTGGTGTGCGTGGTGGCGGCATCGCTGCTGACGGCGACCACGCCCATGCAGCGCCTACTGGACGGCGTGGTGTCATTGGCCACGCCGTTTCGGCGTTTCGGTGCCGACCCGGAACGCTTCGCGCTGACCATCGCAGTGATGTTGCGGAGTATCCCGTACATTGCGGGCGCGTTTGCGGACGTTCGGGATTCCGCCCGGGCACGGGGCCTGGAGCGGAACCCGAGGGCGCTGGTGCTGCCCGTATTTATTACCACCGTGGCCTTTGCACGCCAGACTGGTGAGGCGCTGGCCGCCCGCGGCCTCGGCGAGGCTGACGACTGACAGCCCGCCGGGCCGTTTCGGCTGCTTCAGCCAGTGATTTTCTCGTACCGCAGCAGCGCGGCTGTCCCCATCCCGCCGGCGATACTGATCAGCGCCAGCGCCAGCAGGCCGGGCTGGCCGGTGGAACGGGCCTGTGCCAGCAGGCGTGTCACCAGGACAGCTCCGGACGCACCGTAGGCGTGGCCCAAAGCCAGGGCGCCGCCGTCGGCATTTGCCCGGTCCGCGTCAATGCCCAGATGATCCAGGCAGGCGAGAGCCTGGGCGGCGAACGCCTCGTTGAATTCCACGAGCCCCACACTGGCGGCTGTAAGGCACTGGGTGGCCAGGAGCCTTTCTCCAGCCACGGCCGCGCCGATCCCCAGCAGTTCGGGGTCCACCCCGGCAGTGTCCGTGGCCAGCACCAGGAGTCCGTCCGTCACGCCCAGTCCACGGGCGCGTTGGAGGGAAGTGATGACGACGGCGGAGGCGGCGTCGGCGTCAAAGCATGAGTTTCCTGCGGTGACTGTTCCTCCGTCAACAAAAGCCGCCGGGAATCGCTTCAGGACAGCCGCATTGAGTCCGGGACGTGGCCCGTCGTCCCTGTTGACGGTTCCGCCCGCTGTTTCCAGCGGCGTGATCTCGCAGTCGAACCGACCGGCCCGGGCCGCTGAGACCGCGCGCTCGTGGCTGGCCAACGCAAAGGCGTCCTGCCGGTCCCGGCCGACGGCGAAGCGCGCGGCAACGTTTTCGGCCGCCACCCCCATGTCCGGGTCGCCGAAGCTCAGCGGCACAAACTGGGCCCGGGAGAAAAAGTCCGGTTCGCCGTCGTCATTCCGGTAGGCGCGCAGCGGCGCGGTGCTGATGCTCTCCACTCCCCCGGCGAGATACACAGGGTTCCCCCCGGAAGCCACCAGCCTGGCGGCCAGCACAATGGCGTCCAGGCCGGACCCGCACTGCCGGTCCACGGTAAGGCCCGGCACAGTGACCGGTAGCCCGGCCTCGAGCAGGGCCAGGCGGGCTATGTTGCCGCCTCCGCCCACGGCGTTGCCAACCACCACATCTGCCACGTCTTCCGGGGACAACCCGCATTCAGCAAGGAGCTGCGCCAGGACGGGGGCCAGCAACTGGTGCGCACGGAGATCCTTCACCGCCCCGTTCGCCCGGCACACCGGGGTCCGCCGGGCGGCGATGATCACGGGCTGCCGGTCGGGAGGCAGCAGTTCAGGAGTCATGCTGTCAGTATTCACGAGTCTCACTGCCCAAGGTGGCGGACCCTTTGGTCATGGGACGTGATCCACTCAAGGAGCATGTTCCGGCTCACCTTGCCGCGGTCGGTGGTGGGCAGTTCGGACAGGGCGAAGTACTGCAGGGGCCGTTTGTCGCGCGCCAGGACATTCTCCAGGCCGGCTTTGAGCTGGGTGGCGGTGATTCCGCCGTGGGCCGGGACCACGCCCGCCACGACGCGCTGGCCGCGGAGGTCATCGGGCATTCCGGCCGCCATGGCCGCCGCGACACCGGGAACGGACGCCAGTGCCAATTCAACCTCATGCGGATAGACGTTCTTCCCGGACGTGAGGATCATGTCAGCGCGACGTCCCAGGATGTGGAGCTCCTCGCCGGCCAGGTAGCCCTGATCCCCCACGGTGAACCAGTCGCCGAAGGACCGGAGGGCCTGGCCGTCGTCGCCCCACAGGTAGCCGTTGCTCACCAGCCCGCTGCGGACGCAGATGTTACCGGCTTCACCATCGGGCAGCGGGGATCCGTCGTCGTCCAGGATCCGGACCTCCACCCCTGGAAACGCGTGCCCGATTCCGGTGCCGCCGGCGTCGAGTTCTCCGGCGGGCAGGCCGGCTCCCGAGACGAAACTCAGTTCGGACGCGCCGTAGTACTCGAAGATCGTGGCGTTGGGCGCCCACCGGCGTGCCGCTTCAAGGGTGCGCGCATCGAGTTTTGAGCCGGCGCAGATGATGGTCCGCACTCCTGCCGCGTCCACGCAGCCGGTGAGGCCGCGCTCACTGAGCAGCCGCAGCATGGTGGGCACCAGGACCAGGCGCGTCACGCCGTCGTGCGTGATGGCCGCGTGGACGTCACCGACATCGAAGTGCTCCAGCGTTTGGAATTCTGAGCCCGCATAAAGGCACTCCGCCAAGGCATAGAGGTTCAGGCTTGCCGCGAGGGGGCCGGGGGCAAGGGTGACGTCGTCCTGCCGGAGGCCGAAGAACTCAATGGACGCGTCGAAGGATTTCCGCCACGACTGCCTGGACCGGGTGAAGGCCTTGGGCACTGACGTGGTGCCGGAGGTCAGTCCGATCAGGAACGTGGTTTCGGGTGGCCCGTCGGCCAAGGGGTCATCCGGGGCCACATCCCCGGGCCGGGCTGAGCCGTCCAGCCGCCCACGGATTTCATGCTGCAACTGCTCCGGCCACGCCGGGTCCAGCACGGCGCACTGCCGTTCCCCGGCCACTGCTGCGGCAAACCGGACAGCAAAGTCAACGGAGTTTGCCTCCGCCAGGACAGTGACCGCTTTGGAACCGGACACTTCAGCAGCCGCGGCGTCGCGGAGCGCAGCCCACGTCAGGCGCCGGCCGGCCACTACGACAGCGGTGTCGAGAGGGCGGTCCGTGGCCCAACGCTGGATTCGATCAAGAAAAGGCATCAGCCCAACTTTACCGGCCGGCCACTGCCTGCTGGGTCTATTGTGACTCTATGAGCTTCAATGACAACGTCCAGCTGGATCCTTCCCAGGTGCAGGACCGCCGTGGCAGAGGCCGCGGCGGCCTTATTGGCGGTGGAATCGGGGGCGGGCTCATCCTGCTTATTGCCGCTCTCCTGGGCGTTAACCCCCAACTGCTCGAAGGACTGGCAGGCGGGGCGCAGGAGCCTCAAAGCCAGGGCACAGCGCCCGCCTGCGAGACGGGCGCCGACGCCGATGCCCGTCTCGACTGCCGTATCACGGGCACTGTCAACAGCCTCAATGCGTTCTGGCCGGCGTACCTCCAGGAATACAGCGTGCAGTATCCCCAGCCTGAGACGGTTATCTTCGACGACGCCGTCAGCACCGGCTGCGGTACGGCCTCCAGCGCGGTGGGACCCTTCTACTGCCCCACGGACACCACCGCCTACTTCGATCCCGGCTTCTTCCAGGACCTCGTGGACCGCTTCGGCTCCTCAGGTGGACCCCTGGCCCAGGAGTATGTGGTGGCACACGAATTCGGCCACCACATCCAGAATGTCCTGGGATACCTTGAACGCGCGCAGCAGGATCCCCAAGGCCCTGAATCGGGGGCCGTCCGCGTGGAGCTCCAAGCGGACTGCTATGCCGGCCTCTGGGTTAAACACGCCTCAACCCAACCCGGCCCCGACGGCCAGCCATTCCTTGAACCGATCACCCAGCAGGACCTGAATGACGCCCTGTCAGCGGCTTCGGCAGTGGGCGATGACCGGATCCAGGAGGCTGCCACTGGCCAAGTATCCCCGGAAGCGTGGACGCACGGTTCCAGCGAACAGCGGCAACGGTGGTTCTACCAGGGCTACCAGACCGGCGACATCAACCAGTGCGACACGTTCTCGGCACCCAGCCTCTGACCCTATCCATCGGCTGCTCCGTAACCGCCGTTTTGGGTGCTCAAAAAGGCGCTGACGGAGTACTCGATGAACTAACGACGACGGCCGGTCACCTTCGGGATGAAGGTAACCGGCCGTCGTCGTACTCTATGGCGGTGGGGATCTAGATGTTGAAGCCGAGGGCCCGCATCTGGTCCTTGCCGTCGTCAGTGATCCGTTCCGGACCCCACGGCGGCATCCAGACCCAGTTCAGGCGCCAGTCATCAACAATGCCGTCCAATGCCTTGCCAACCTGCTCCTCGATGACATCGGTGAGCGGGCAGGCGGCCGTGGTGAGCGTCATGTCGATCAGCAGCGCGCCGTCGTCATCGGAGTACTTCAGGCCGTACAGCAGCCCGAGGTCAACGATGTTCACGCCGAGCTCGGGGTCGATGACGTCCTTGAGTGCCTCTTCGACATCCTCAAGACCCGTACGGGCCGTATTGGTTTCGGTCATGGCTGGTCCTTACTAGGCCTGTGCGGCTGCGGCGGCGATGGTGGCTGCGCCGGCGCCCTTGGCGTAGCGGTCGTAGCCTTCTTCTTCGAGGCGGTCGGCCAGTTCCGGGCCGCCCTCTTCGACAACCTGGCCGTCAACGAACACGTGGACGAAGTCAGGCTTGATGTAGCGCAGGATACGCGTGTAGTGCGTGATGAGCAGCGTGCCCATGTTGCCTTCGGCGTGGGCGCGGTTGACGCCCTCGGAGACAACCTTCAGGGCGTCGACGTCCAGCCCGGAGTCGGTTTCGTCCAGGATGGCGAACTTCGGCTTGAAGAGTTCGAGCTGAAGGATCTCCACGCGCTTCTTCTCGCCGCCGGAGAAGCCTTCGTTGACGTTGCGCTGGGCGAAGTCAGCGTCGATGCGCAGCTTCTCCATGGCGTCCTTGACTTCCTTGGTCCAGGTGCGCAGCTTGGGCGCTTCGCCGTCAATGGCGGTCTTGGCGGTCCGCAGGAAGTTGGTCATGGAGACGCCCGGGACCTCGACGGGGTACTGCATGGCCAGGAAGACACCGGCACGGGCGCGCTCGTCGACGCTCATAGCGAGGACATCTTCGCCGTCGAGGGTGATCGAGCCACTGGTGACGTTGTAGCGCGGGTGCCCGGCGATGGTGGATGCCAGGGTGGATTTGCCGGAACCGTTGGGGCCCATGATGGCGTGGGTCTGGCCGGTCTTGATGGTCAGGCTGACGCCCTTCAGGATCTCCTTGGTGCCCTGCTCCGTGTCAATGCTGACGTGCAGGTCCTTGATCTCAAGAGTAGACATAGGTCTTGTTCTCCTTTGCACCGTGCCCTCCGGCGGCGGTGCGGTCTTTGTCTGGAAGTTTTTGTTCTGTTGCTTCGTATTGCTGCCGGCGGCGGATCTTGTCCGGCTGATGCTGCTAGCTGAAGTTCGGGGCTTCCGCTCCGTTGAGGACGTTGGTGAAGTCCACGTAGACCTCATCGCCAAGGACCTCGACGGCGAACACCGGGACGGGATCGTAGGCAGGCAGCTGCAGAGGTTCGCCGCTGCGCAGGTCGAACTGGGAGCCGTGGCCCCAGCACTCGATCATGCACCCTTCCACTTCGCCCTCCGACAGTGAGATGTCCGCGTGCGAGCAGGTGTCCCCGATGGCGTGGATTTCGCCCATGGAGTCCTTGACGATGGCTACGGGGTAGTCGTCGATCAGGATCCGCAGCGCCTGCTTGAGCTGGATTTCATCCACCTTGCAGACAAGCTCGCCCTTTGGCTGGTCAGTCATCTGTGTAGTACCGCGCCGTCTTTAGTTGTCCGTCAGCGCGAGTTCGCGCTCAACAGCGTCGATGAGGCGCTCTTCGAGAGCCGGCACCTTGATCTGCTGGATGATTTCGTGCAGGAAGCCGCGGACCACCAGGCGGCGGGCAACATCCTCGGGGATGCCGCGGGCCATCAGGTAGAACAGGTGCTCGTCGTCCAGGCGGCCGGTGGCGCTGGCGTGGCCTGCGCCCTCGATCAGTCCGGTTTCGATTTCCAGGTTCGGCACCGAGTCGGCCCGTGCGCCCTCGGTCAGGAGCAGGTTGCGGTTTGCCTCGTAAGTGTCGGTGCCTTCTGCTTCCTTGCGGATCAGGACGTCACCCACCCAGACAGCGTGGGCATTCCGGCCCTGCAGCGCGCCCTTGTACAGCACGTTGGACTTGCAGTTTGCCACGGCGTGGTCAACGAAGAGGCGCTGCTCAAGGTGCTGGCCGGCGTCGGCGAAGTAAAGGCCGAACATTTCGGCTTCCCCGCCCGGGGCGGTGAAACGGGCCGACGGCGTGACGCGCACCAGGTCCCCGCCGAAGCTGACCATCACGTGCTTGAACTTGGCGTCACGGCCGATTTTCGCCTGCTGGGAGGAGGCGTGCACGGCGTCGTCGTTCCATTCCTGGAGCGTAACGACCGTCAGGCTTGCGCCGTCTTCGACAACAATTTCGACGTTCTCGGACACCACGGCGGAGCCCTGGTGGTCCAGGATGACCAAGGACTTGGAGAACTTCTCGGCCACAATCACGATGTGCTGGGCAGCAGCTGCTGTGTCCTGGCCCGTGATGAGGACGTTGATGTCGGCGTCCGCCTCAAATTCAGACGGGATGGTGACAATCGTGGCCTCGCTGAAGTTCTCCCAGGCGTTGGCGGACACCCGGTCTTCCGGAATGCCGGCGGAGCCGATGCGCTTGTCGTCGCGGGCCACGGTTTCCACCGTCACCCGGTCCGGACCGGTGACAGTGACGGTGGGGGCTGCACCTGACAGGATCTCGTTGTGCAGGCCGCGCAGGCGCTTGAGCGGGGTGAACCGCCAGTCTTCCTCCAGGCCGGTGAGCGGCTTGAAGTCCGCCAGCTTGTAGGAAGTCAGGCGTCCGGCGCGTGAGCTGTCCGGGATGCCTACTCCGCCGCCGTGCGAGTGGCTCTTGACCGCTTCGCCGGCCAGCGGGGCCTTGGAGCCGGCCGCGTTGATCGGAGACAGGCTTTCGCCCTCTTCCGTGAAACCGTCGATAAACGGCTGGGATGAGGGCGCGCCGATGCGGGCCTTTTCAGTAGTGATTTCAGTCATCGTTATCCGACGGACCCTTCCATCTGCAGTTCAATCAGGCGGTTCAGCTCAAGTGCGTACTCCATCGGGAGTTCGCGGGCGATGGGCTCGATGAAGCCACGGACGATCATCGCCATGGCCTCGTCTTCGCGCATGCCGCGGGACATCAGGTAAAAGAGCTGCTCTTCGCTGACCCGGGAAACAGTTGCTTCATGGCCCATCACCACGTCATCCTCGCGGATGTCGATGTACGGGTAAGTATCCGACCGGCTGATGGTGTCCACCAGCAACGCGTCGCAGCGAACGGTGTTGGCCGAGTGCTTGGCGCCTTCACGGACCTGGACCAGGCCACGGTAGGCAGCACGTCCGCCGCCGCGGGCCACGGATTTGGAAATGATGGAGCTCTTGGTGTTCGGCGCGATGTGCACCATCTTTGATCCGGTGTCCTGGTGCTGGCCGGCGCCGGCGAAGGCGATGGAGAGGGTTTCGCCCTTGGCGTGCTCGCCCACCAGGTAGACGGCCGGGTACTTCATGGTCACCTTGGAGCCGATGTTGCCGTCAACCCATTCCATCGTGGCGCCTTCTTCGCAGATGGCACGCTTGGTCACCAGGTTGTACACGTTGGTGGACCAGTTCTGGATAGTGGTGTAGCGGACGCGGGCGCCCTTCTTGACGATGATCTCCACCACGGCGGAGTGCAGCGAGTCCGAGGTGTAAATCGGCGCGGTGCAGCCTTCGATGTAGTGGACGTAGGAGTCCTCGTCGGCGATGATCAGGGTCCGCTCGAACTGGCCCATGTTTTCAGTGTTGATGCGGAAGTATGCCTGCAGGGGGATGTCTACGTGGACGCCCTTGGGGACGTATACGAAGGATCCGCCGGACCAGACGGCAGTGTTCAGTGAGGCGAACTTGTTGTCGCCCACGGGAATGACGGTGCCGAAGTACTCCTGGAAGATCTCCGGGTGCTCGCGCAGGGCGGTATCGGTGTCCAGGAAGATAACGCCCTGGGCTTCGAGGTCCTCGCGGATCTGGTGGTACACCACCTCGGACTCGTACTGTGCGGCGACACCCGAGACGAGGCGGCTGCGCTCAGCTTCCGGGATGCCCAGCTTCTCGTACGTGTTCCGGATATCCTCGGGCAGGTCTTCCCACGTGGCGGCCTGCTTCTCAGTGGAGCGGACGAAGTACTTGATGTTGTCGAAGTCGATGCCGGAGAGGTCTGCACCCCAGGTGGGCATGGGCTTGCGGTCGAAGTACTTCAGCCCCTTGAGGCGAAGGTCCAGCATCCACTGCGGTTCACTCTTTTTGTCCGAAATATCACGGACTACTTCGTCGTTGATACCGCGGCGGGCGTTGGCGCCGACATCGTTCTTGTCGGACCAGCCGTACTCGTACGTGCCGATGCCGTGGAGCTCGGGATTCTTTTCCAGAATCTCCGAGATCACAGTGTCTTCGGCTACCGCTTTCTCTGATAGTTGGTCCGTCATCACGGCCTTTCTTGCTGATGGTTGGTTACTTCATCCAGGCTGGCGGGGGCTGTCTGCGGGACACTGGGTCCCCCGGCAGCCAGCCGGCCTGTGGGTATGTGGGTAGTGCAGACATGTCCGCCGCGCGCGAGTGTCGAGAGCCGGCGGACGTCAACGCCTACCAGCCGGGAGAACACTTCGGTTTCCACGTCGCAGAAGACCGGAAACTGAGCGGCGAGTTGCTGGATCGGGCAATGGCCCTGGCACAATTGGACGCTGGACAAGGCGGCCGGCAGCGGGGCTTTGGCCTCGATCGAGGCGGCGGAGGCTACGAAGCCGTCGCGGCTGAGCGCCTCGGCCAGTACCCGGGCCCGCGCAGTAATGTCCGGTCCGGCCTGCTCGATCTCCGGTGTGTAACGACGCTCCATTTCGGCAAAGCGTTCGACGGCGAATTGGCGGACGGCTTCTTCACCCGCCATCGCCTGGAGCTGCTTGAGCGCCAGCGTGGCGATGTCAAGGTAGTCGTTGCCCAGCGATGACTGCCCCTGGGAACTCAGGACATAGCGCCGCGCAGGGCGCCCGGCGCCGGAGCCCGCCTTCGCGACGCGCTTGACTTCAATGACGCCGCTGCGGGACAGATGGTCCAGGTGGCGGCGGACGGCTGCCGGGGTGAAGCCGAGGAGGTCGCCAAGTTCCGCTGCACTGACGGGGCCGTGTTCCAGGACTGCGCTGAGGACGCGGTCGCGGGTGCGCTCGTCTGCGTCCGCCACCGGCAAGGCAGCGACGTGGCCGCGGTCAGCGGGGGCACTTGGCGCCCGATGACCGCCAAAAGGCACAGCAGTAGCACTGGTCATGGAATACACAACACAATCATGTCGTAATTTACTCCCCCGTTCCAGTAAGGTGAGGCTGGCCTGCGCTGCTGCCGGGATCGTCGCAACGAGTACTACATCCCGTAGAATGCTGGGGTGCGTTCCCCCAAATCCCCGGTTCTGTCCATCAGCGGGTTAATTAAGGATGTTGGTCCGCTGGCCACCCTGGACGGGAAGATGCTCCGGGTGGTGAGCGGCGTCTCCCTTGTCGCCGAACGGGGGGAGGTCACGGCCCTCCTCGGTGCCAACGGCGCCGGTAAAACCACCACCATTGAATGTGCCCAGGGCTTACAGGTGCGCAGTGGCGGAACGATCTCCCTGCTGGGCCACGATCCTGCCCAGGCAGGCGCAAACCTTCGCGCCCGCGTAGGTGTGATGCTCCAGGACGGCGGCCTCCCGCCGTCGGCCCGTCCCATCCCGCTGCTGCGGCACATCGCCGGCATGTATGCCGAACCCCGCCCGGTGGACGATCTGGTAGAGCGGCTGGGCATCGACACGTTCAGCAGGACATCGGTCCGCCGGCTCTCCGGGGGACAAAAGCAGAGGCTGGCCCTGGCCGCCGCGCTGATCGGCAACCCTGAGGTCCTCTTCCTCGATGAGCCCAGCGCAGGCCTGGATCCACAGTCACGGCAGTTGGTCTTTGAACTCATTGCCGAGCTGCGGGACGCCGGGATGGGCATCATCCTCACCACGCACCTCATGGATGACGCGCAGCGGCTGGCCGACTACGTCTATATCATCGACGCCGGCCGGAACGTTGCCGAAGGGACCGTGGCGCAACTCCTCCAGCGGGACCCCGTCGTGGAGGCGGGCGCCGAGCACATCCGGACACTTTTCTTTGAGGCTCCTGCGGGATTGGACCTCGCCGGCGTGCTCCCGGAGGCCATTGCCGTCAGCGAGACCCGTGCCGGCAGCTATGTTGCCACCGGACCACTCACACCCGAAGACCTTGCGTCGCTTGCCTCATGGTGGGTAGCCCACGGCATCATGCCCGGCTCGCTCAGCCTCGAAGCGCGCAGCCTCGAAGACGTCTTCCTGGACATCTCGGGAAAGGACATCCGATGACAGTTCCCTCCATGGCTCCCCCGGCCCAGGCACCTGCGCCGCTGCTTCGGCGCATCCTGTTGCAAGGCAAGTATGAATCGCTGGCCATGCTCCGGAACGGCGAGCAACTGATCCTGGCCGTCGTCCTGCCCCTGCTCGCCTTGGTGGGCCTGACGGTGACTCCCCTTCTGGACGGACTCGGCGGGAGCCGTATCAACGTTGCAGTCCCCGGAATCCTGGCGCTGTGCGCCATGTCTACGGCCTTCACCGGACAAGGCATCGCCACCGGCTTTGACCGCCGGTACGGCGTGCTGCGCTTCCTCTCCACCACCCCGTTGGGCCGTACCGGACTTATTGCCGGCAAGGTACTGGCCGTGCTGGCTGTACTTGCCCTCCAGGTTGCCGTGATCACGGCCGTGGCACTCCCCCTCGGCTGGAGCCCGCCGGCAGCAGGCTGGCTGCCCGGCCTTGCGCTGCTGGTCCTGGGCGCCGCGGCCTTTACCGCCCTTGGGCTTCTGGTGGCGGGTACCGTTCGGCCGGAGGCCACTCTGGCGATCACCAACCTGCTGTGGATCCTGCTCGGCGCGTTGGGAGGCATCGTTATTCCTGCGGAACGGCTGCCCGTCCCCGCGCAGGGGATAGTTCACTATCTGCCTTCGGGCGCACTTGGGGAGGCCTTGCGCGAGGCCTTCCTGCTCGGCACCGTAGATGGCGGTGCCGCCCTTATCCTGTTGGTCTGGACAGTTCTTGCCGGAGCAGCAGCCATCCGTTGGTTCAAGTGGAATTGAGATATCCGTGAGCACGGCTTCACGCCTCCCCCAGTTCGCCGGACGCCTGGCGTCCCGGCTGCCCCGTACCGTTGATGCCCGGGTCCGGCGACTGGCAGTGGCGTCCCTGATCGGACAGACGGCCCTGGTTGTCACAGGCGGCGCCGTTCGGCTGACGGCGTCGGGGCTCGGTTGCCCCACCTGGCCGCGCTGTACGGACACCTCCCTGGTCAACACCCCGGAAATGGGAATCCACGGGTTCATCGAATTCGGCAACAGGCTGCTGACTTTCGCCCTCGCCGCCGTCGCAGTCCTGATGCTGGTGTACTTGTGGAACCTGCGCAAGGAACGCCGCGACCTCTTCCTGCTGGCGCTGGGCCTGCTGGCCAGCATTCCAGCGCAGGCTGTGATCGGCGGCATTACCGTGCTGACCAACCTCAACCCCTGGGTGGTGGGACTGCACTTCCTTGTGTCCATGGCGCTGGTGGTAATTGCCACACTGCTCGTCAACCGGGCTTACGGGCGGACCGGCCGGTTTGCCACTCGCTCCCTGCCCGCATTGCCGGGCGTGTTACGCCCGGTGAGCGCCGCCGTCGCGCTTTTCTCTGCAATGGCCGTGATGCTTGGAGTAGTGGTCACGGGTGCCGGCCCCCACGCCGGTGATGCAGACGCGCCGCGAAACGGCCTCGACTGGGACCTGTTCTCCCACATCCACGCGGTTCCGGCCTACCTCATCACCGCCGGAACGCTCTTCGCGCTCGTCGTGGTCCTCATGCGCCGGATTCCCGGTCCCTTCCGGACATCGGTGATCCTGCTCCTGGCGGTGACGCTGCTGCAGGCCGTGATCGGTTTTACGCAGTACTACAACGGCATTCCGGCGCTGCTGGTGGGGACGCACATGCTCGGGGCGGCACTGCTGATGAGTGCGGCAACCAACGCCGCCGACATCGCCCGTTCCAGCCCTGTGACGTAGTCGGGCACGACGGCTAAACCCGCGTTCCCAACCATGAGGCGCCCTGGTTCCTACGAGCCGGGGCGCCTTCGGTTAACGGGACGCTCTCTCATTTCCTGGCTGAACGTACGACGGCGTCACGCCAGACAGTCTTTTGGCCCACCATAGGTGCCGCTCCCCCGCAATGCCGGGACGCCCCGTTGTTCACTCCTCAAAAGCGTCCATTGCGTGACGCCCGCCGGCCTCTGGGTCCTCCCGTATAGGCACCCACAACAGCTTGGTTAATACATAGGAACACTCCCGCGTCCTGAACCACACCAAAAACCCTCCCACACCGGCAGTGAGAGAGGGTGCTGGAATTTCCTGCAGGAAGTGAGAGAGGGTCCTGGTAATCAGCCGGCCATCACTGCCGGGCCGACGAACGGGTCCACCGCCAGGGCGATGAAGAGCAGCGTCAGGTAGCTGATGGAACCGTGGAAGACCTTCATGGCGCGCTTGTCCGAGATGTCCTCCCGCTGCGCCCGGTTGTACAGGGAGTGTGACTCGTACAGGAACCAGGCACCGGCAAGGACCGCCGTAGCTGTGTAGACCCAGCCTGCGCCGCCGGCCGGAACCATCAGCAGGGAGCAGACAACCATGGCCCAGGCGTACAGGACCACCTGGACCGAAACCACCTTGGCGCCGGCGATGGCGCCGAGCATGGGCACGTTGGCGTTGCGGTAGTCCTCGCCGTAGCGCATGGACAGCGGCCAGTAGTGCGGCGGCGTCCAGAGGAAGATCACCATGAACAGGATGACGGCCGGCCACTCCACCGAGTTGGTCACGGCGGCCCAGGCGATCAGCACCGGGAAGCAGCCCGCGGCCCCGCCCCACACAATGTTCTGTGCCGTGCGCCGCTTGAGGATGATGGTGTAGATGACCACGTAGAAGAAGATGGCGCCCAGGCCAAGCCAGGCGGCCAGCGGGTTGGCGCCGAACCATAGGATCGCAATGGCGGCAGCCCCAAGGAGCCACGAGAAAATGAGGGCCTCACGGGGCGTGACCTCGCCCGTGACGAGCGGCCGGTTTTCGGTTCGGTGCATCAGCTTATCGATGTCGCGGTCGATGTAGCAGTTGAACGCCCCGGCGCTGCCGGCCGCGAATGCACCGCCGACCAGCGTGGCCAGGATCAGGCCTATGGAGGGGAAGCCGCGTTCGGCGTAGATCATGGTGGGCAGCGTGCTGACCAGCAGCAGTTCGATGACGCGAGGCTTGGTGAGCGCCAGATACGCCTTGGCTTTGCGGGCCAGCCCGGTTCCCCCTCGGGTGCGGGAAGCGTTCAGCGGCGTATCGGTTGTGCTCACGGTGGCGGTCACCCGTTCTGTTTGGCAAGTCTGTCTGGCGGTGCAGCTGTCGGTGCGGCCGTTATCCGGGCAGCCCGCCAATGGTCATCAGAAGAAAGTCCCGGCAACACCCTTTGGACCGCCGTGAACCCCTTAAGGAGCACGGCCACCCGGCGTCAGCCTCCAAATATCATACCGTGCGCATTTGTAACAGAAGCCCCTTCAATAGGCCCTGATGATCGCTCGCAGGCCGATTCGAGCAGATTAACTCAACCTCACGGAACGGTGATTCACATAAGGGGAAATTGCGTCCAAAACGTGAGATTTGGGCCTCCCGCAGGATGGAATAGAGCTAAGCTGTCACCAGATCAGCACGCAGAGAAGAAGCGGTGGAAACCGCATTCCCAGATTCGACATGTGGCTGAGTGATAGATCAACGTTTCGACGGTGAACGGCTGGTACACACCAAAGCGGGCACCCCAGCGTGCCCCCGTACGGACCCCGTGTACCGCCCGCCGTCAGCACTAGAGAGGGGCCCGGTTTTCGTGCCACATTTTGAAGAGCAAGAACTGTCTTGGACCAGCCTGGACCAGCGCGCGGTGGACACCGTCCGCGTTTTGGCCGCAGATGCCGTGGAGAAGGTTGGCAACGGCCACCCGGGCACGGCCATGAGCCTGGCGCCTGCCGCCTACCTTCTCTTCCAGAAGCTGATGCGCCACGATCCCCGGAACCCTGACTGGATCGGCCGCGACCGTTTCATCCTGTCCCCGGGCCACACGTCCCTGACGCTGTACATCCAGCTGTTCCTCTCCGGCTACGGCCTGGAGCTGAAGGACCTTGAGGCCCTCCGCACCTGGGGCTCCCTGACCCCGGGCCACCCGGAGTACAAGCACACCGCCGGTGTGGAAATCACCACCGGCCCGCTGGGTCAGGGCCTGGCGTCGTCCGTAGGCTTCGCCTACTCCCAGCGCCGCCAACGCGGCCTGTTCGACGCCGATGCTCCCGCCGGCGAGAGCCCGTTCGACCACACCATCTGGGTCATCGCGTCCGACGGCGACCTCCAGGAAGGCGTCACGGCCGAGGCTTCCTCGCTGGCCGGCCACCAGGAACTGGGCAACCTCGTTGTTGTCTACGATGAGAACCACATCTCCATCGAAGACGACACCGACATCTCCTTCACCGAAGATGTCCTCAAGCGCTACGAGGCCTACGGCTGGCACACCCAGCGCGTGGACTGGACCAAGACCGGCGAGTACGTCGAAGACGTGCAGGAGCTGTACTCGGCGCTGCTCGCCGCCAAGGCCGAAACCTCCAAGCCCTCCATCATTTCGCTGCGCACCATCATCGGGTACCCGGCACCGAAGAAGCAGAACACCGGCAAGATCCACGGCTCCGCACTGGGCGCCGAGGAAGTTGCGGCCCTGAAGGAAGTACTGGGCTTCGACCCCGCCAAGTCCTTCGATGTCGACCAGGAAGTCCTGGCCCACGCCCGTTCCGTGGTTGACCGCGGTGCAGCTGCCCGCAAGGAATGGGAAGAGTCCTTCAACGCCTGGCAGGCAGCCAACCCGGAGAACGCCGAACTGCTGCAGCGCATCGAGGCCCGCGAACTGCCCGAGGGCCTGGACGCCGCACTTCCGGTCTTCCCGGCCGGCAAGGACGTCTCCACCCGCGCCGCGTCCGGCAAGGTTCTCAACGCGCTGGGCCCGGTCCTGCCGGAACTCTGGGGCGGCTCCGCCGACCTCGCCGAGTCCAACAACACCACCATCGAAGGTTCGCCGTCGTTCGTGCCTGCCTCCAAGCAGACCGACGCCTGGTCCGGCAACCCCTACGGCCGTGTGCTGCACTTCGGTATCCGTGAGCACGCCGCCGCCTCGATCGTGAACGGCATCGCCCTGCACGGCAACACCCGCGCATTCTCCGGAACGTTCCTGATCTTCTCCGACTACCAGCGGCCCGCCATCCGGCTCGGCGCCCTCATGGGTGTCCCGTCGCTGTACGTATGGACCCACGACTCCATCGGCCTGGGCGAAGACGGCCCCACCCACCAGCCGGTGGAACAGCTGGCCTCCCTGCGCGCCATCGTGGGCCTGGACGTTGTCCGCCCCGGTGACGCCAACGAGGTCGCTGTGGCATGGAAGACCATGCTGGAGAACCACGAAAACCCGGCCGGCATCGTGTTGACCCGCCAGAACATCCCTACCTACGCCCGCGGTGAAAGCGAAGCCGACGGCGACACCTTCGGTTCCGTAGCCGGCGTCGCCAAGGGAGGGTACGTCCTTGCCGAAGCATCCAAGGACGGCGCCACCGTTCCTGCCGACGTCATCCTCATCGGCACCGGCTCCGAGGTCCAGCTGGCCGTACAGGCCCGCGAAGCGCTCCAGGCCGAAGGTATCGCCGCCCGCGTCGTCTCCATGCCGTGCGTCGAGTGGTTCAACAAGCAGGACGCCGCCTACCGCGAGTCCGTGCTCCCCGCCGCCGTCAAGGCCCGGGTATCCGTCGAAGCCGGTCTGGCCCTGGGCTGGAGGGAGTTCGTCGGCGACGCCGGCCGCTCCATCAGCCTCGAGCACTACGGCGCTTCCGCTGACTACAAGCGCCTTTTCCAGGAGTTCGGCATCACTGCGGAGGCTGTCGCCGCCGCCGCCAAGGACTCCCTCGCTGGCCTGCAGGCCTGAACCCTAATCCAGGAGATACAAAAAATGACTACCCCCACTCAGCAGCTCTCCGACGCCGGAGTCTCCATCTGGCTCGATGACCTTTCCCGCAGCCGCCTCGAAACCGGGACACTGCGCAAGCTCATCGAAGAGAAGAACGTTGTTGGTGTCACCACCAACCCGTCCATCTTCCACGCCGCCATCACTGCCGGCACGGACTACGACGCCACCATTGCGGCCCAGGCCGCTGCCGGCGCCAGCGTCGAAGACACCATCTTCGAGATCACCACCACCGACGTCGCCGACGCCTGCGACCTGTTCGCTCCGGTCGCCGCCGCTACCAAGGGCGTTGACGGCCGAGTGTCCATCGAAGTCGATCCGCGCCTTGCCTGGGACACCGCCGGCACCATCGCCGAAGCGAAGCACCTGTACAAGAAGGTCAACAAGGACAACGTCCTCATCAAGATCCCGGCAACGCTCGAGGGCCTGGAAGCCATCACCGCCACCCTCGCCGAAGGCATCAGCGTCAACGTGACCCTGATCTTCTCGCTGGAGCGCTACCGCGCCGTCATCAACGCCTTCCAGTCCGGCCTGGAGCAGGCCAAGGAAAACGGCCACGACCTCTCCAAGATCCACTCGGTCGCGTCGTTCTTCGTTTCCCGCGTGGACTCCGAAATTGACAAGCGCCTTGACGCCATCGGCACCGACGAAGCCAAGGCACTCAAGGGCAAGGCCGGCGTCGCCAACGCCCGCCTGGCCTACCAGGTCTACGAAGAGCTCTTCGCCACCGAGCGCTGGGCCCTGCTGGCCGAAGCCGGCGCCCTCCCCCAGCGCCCGCTCTGGGCCTCCACCGGCGTCAAGGACCCGGCGTACCCGGACACCCTCTACGTCACCGAGCTCGTTGCCCCCGGCGTTGTCAACACCATGCCGGAGAAGACCCTCGACGCCACATTCGACCACGGCGTCGTCACCGGCGACACCGTTTCCGGGACGTACGCCGAGGCCAATGCCACGCTCGACGCACTGGACGCCCTGGGCATCTCCTACAACGACGTCGTCGCGATCCTCGAATCCGAAGGCCTTGACAAGTTCGTGGCCAGCTGGAAGGAACTGCTGGCCGACGTCGAGGGCGCCCTCGCCTCTGCACGGAAGGCTTCCTAACCCACCATGAGCACACTCAGCTACGACGCCACCGGTGCCGCACAACAGGCACTCGAGCAGCACCTCCCGACCCTCGTCGAGGACCGTATTGCCACCCGGATCTTCGCCAAGGACCACACGCTGTGGGGTCCCGACGCCGAAGCCGAGTCGGCTGTCCGCCTCGGCTGGGTTGAGGCGGCCACCGTCTCCCAGCCGCTGGTTGCGGACATTTTGGAACTCCGCGACGCCCTGAAGGCAGAAGGCGTGACCCGGATCGTGCTTTGCGGCATGGGCGGATCATCGCTCGCTCCGGAGGTCATAGCGGGCACCGCTGGCGTCGAGCTGACTGTGCTGGACAGCACGGACCCGGACCAGGTCCGTGTTGCGCTGGCGGACCGGCTGGCCGAGACCGCCATTGTGGTCTCGTCCAAGTCCGGTTCAACCCTGGAGACCGACTCCCAGCGCAGGATTTTCGAGCACGCCTTCACCGAGGCCGGGCTCGATGCGAAGAGCCGGATCATCATTGTTACCGATCCGGGTTCCCCGCTGGATAAGGCGTCCCGCGAGGCAGGTTACCGCGCTGTTTTCAACGCCGACCCCAACGTGGGCGGCCGCTACTCGGCCCTCACCGCCTTCGGCCTGGTCCCGTCCGGCCTGGCCGGCGTTGACATCCAGGCTTTCCTGGATGAGGCCGAGGAAGCCGCCGAGATCCTCAATGACGACGCCGCCGAGAACATCGGCCTGGCGCTCGGGACGGCCCTCGGCGGAACCAGCCCGCTGCGGAACAAGATTGTCATCGCAGAAGACGGATCCGGGATTGTGGGCTTTGCGGACTGGGCCGAACAGCTCATCGCGGAATCCACCGGAAAGCTGGGCACCGGCGTCCTGCCCATAGTCGCCGGTCCCGCGTCACCGGAGGTCACCTCCGGTGCGGCCGACGTCCTCGTGGTGCGGCTGGTAGCCGCGGATGCCGACGTCGAACTCGGTGAAAACGAAGTGGCCATTGCAGGTGGCCTCGCCACCCAGATGATGGTGTGGGAGTTCGCGACTGCCGTGGCCGGGCGCCTTCTGGGCATCAACCCGTTCGACCAGCCCGACGTGGAAGCCGCCAAGGTCGCCGCGCGGGGTCTGCTGGATGCCCAGCCCGAACCCACGCCTGCGGCTTTTGTCGACGGCGCCATCGAGGTCCGCGGCGGAGACTGGCTCGGCTCCGCAGCAACCGCTGAAGAAGCCGTCCGTGCGCTGCTGGGTACGCTCGAGGCCGACAGCTACCTCAGTGTCCAGGCCTACTTCGACAGGCTCGCCTTTGCCCAGCTCGAGGGCGTGCGGGACGAGCTCGCCGCAGCCAGCGGCCGTCCGGTGACGTTTGGCTGGGGCCCGCGCTTCCTGCACTCCACGGGCCAGTTCCACAAGGGCGGCCCCGCCATCGGGGTCTTCCTCCAGGTCACCGCAGCTCCCACAGAGGACCTGTCCATCCCGGATCGTCCCTTCACATTCGGGGAACTGATTGCTGCGCAGGCCGCGGGCGATGCCCAGGTCCTGGGTGAGCACGGCCGGCCTGTGCTGCGCCTGCACCTGACTGATCGGGCCGCCGGTGTGGCGCAGCTGCAGGACATCGTCGCTGCGCTGTCCGCCCGGTCAGCCTCCGTTACCGAAAGCTAAGGTACAAAAGCAACCATGCCAGAAACTGAATACGGCAGGACCTCCGGGTCGCGTGCCGGAAAATCAGGGCGCAATCCGCTCCGGGATCCGCGTGATCGTCGTTTGAACAGGATTGCTGGTCCGTCGTCGTTGGTGCTTTTTGGGGTGACTGGTGATCTTGCGCGTAAGAAGCTGATGCCGGCTGTGTATGACCTGGCGAACCGGGGGTTGTTGCCGCCGAGTTTCGCGTTGGTGGGTTTCGGGCGGCGGGCGTGGAGTGATGGGGAGTTCGCTGCTGAGGTGAAGTCCTCGGTGCAGGCTTATGCGCGGAC